>CAZXAK010000033.1:0-23237 GCA_964638145.1 uncultured Desulfobacterales bacterium
GAAGCAACTGGCAAAGGCGGATGGTGCTTTTTCTCATGGTTTTGACCGCGGGCAAATATATCATTAACAAGGCATTGCAACTGATGAGCTTTAAAAGCATGATAAAAAGCACCATCCGCCGTATAGGTGTCGTGTAGTATGTACCTGCGCAAACAACAGATACTTCTATCTGTAACGAGAGGTGTGTACCACACCGCAAGACACGAAATAGGTCAAGTTAAGAGAAAGTGGCTCACTTTTAACGACCATTGACACCCCCTTTAGGACGTATTTATCTGAAGGCTTTTTATCTTTCTGTGCAGATGCCTGCGCTCTATTCCAATTGCCTCTGCCGTCTTCTTCACATTTCCATGATGTTCTGCCAGTTTCAGGGAGAGGTACTCCTTTTCGAACATGGCCCTGGCCTGTCTGAAGTCATCACACAGGAAACACGGAGAGCGACCAGCAGCCTCGCCGTCGCCATTGACAGACACGGCCCTGAGGCCGGACCTTCCTGAACGAAATGTTGCCGGCAGGTCGTCAAGGGTGATCTCACTCTTGCCCGACAGGATGAACATGCGCTCAATGATGTTTCTGAGTTCCCTGACGTTTCCAGGCCAGTCATAGTGCTGCAGGGCCTCTATCACCTCAGGGCTAACGGTCCGTACAGGGGCCTTTATGTTCTCCTTGCGAAACTCCTCGATGAACTCTTCAACCAGCAGGGGGATATCCTCCCGCCTGTCTCTGAGAGGCGGGACCTCTATGGGAATCACATTGAGCCTGAAGTAAAGGTCCTCCCTGAATTCACCACGGCGTATAGCCTCCTCCAGGTCCTTGTTGGTGGCAGCAATAATACGCACGTCCACCTTTATGGTCTTGCTCCCCCCCACCCTGCTGAAACGCTGTTCCTGCAATATGCGCAGGATCTTGGCCTGGGTTTTCAGGCTCATATCCCCGATCTCATCAAGAAACAGGGTACCGCCGTTTGCCAGATCAAACTTCCCCCGCTTCATGGTGGAGGCCCCTGTAAAGGCCCCCTTCTCATGGCCGAACAGCTCACTCTCAATGAGTTCCTCTGGTATTGCCGCACAATTCACGTCTATGAGAGGTTTGTCTTTTCTCGGGCTGGCATAGTGGACGGTCTGGGCCACAAGCTCCTTTCCAGTACCATTCTCACCTGTAATCAATATCCATGCCTCAGTAGGCGCCACAATGGCTATCTGCTCTCTAAGGGCCTGCATGGCAGGGCTGTTACCTGTTAGGGCACGCACCGGCCCCTGACCGGTCTTTGCCTTGAGGATGATATTTTCGTTCTCAAGGGCCTGAAACTTCAGGGCATTTCCTATGGTAACTATCAGAGGTTCCAGGGAGAGGGGTTTCTCTATGAAATCATATGCCCCAAGCTTGGTGGCCCTTACCGCAGTCTCGATGTTTCCGTGACCGGACATGATCACAACAGGCACCTGGGGCCACTGCTCCTTTATCTTCTCAAGCACCTTGAGGCCGTCGATGCCAGGCATCCATATATCCAGCAGCACCAGATCAGGGAGAGGTGAAGCATCCATCTTCCTGAGCGCTGTCTCACCGTCAGCAGCACACTCCACCTCAAAACCCTCGTCCTCCAGTATGGCGCTCACTGTCTCAAGAATGGTGGTTTCATCATCAACTACAAGTATCTTCTGCATTTCAGAACCCTGTGTCTTTTGAAAACATCAATGAGACAAAAATCTTTCATACATGACCTTAAACACCTGGTCAGGAATGGCACTATGCCAGTGCCCTGTCCACACGGACAGGAGCCAGGCGGCAAGCAGCAGCCCTACAACCCCTGCCGGAATGAGCCAGAGCGGATAATGTCTCTCCCTGCCAAGGGCGGCAAGTTTCAGGCACCTGTCCTCAGGACAGGCGGCAACGCACTCCATACAGCCAATGCACTCGGGCACAAAGACGTTCTGTTTTTCCCACACCCTTATGCCTGCAGGACACACGTCCTCACACCTGCGACAGTGCTTGCACTGTCTGTCATCCCTATTCACATGAAACGGGGACAGCACAGACAACAAACCGAGAAGCGCCCCGTAAGGACAGCAGTATGTACACCAGAAGTGCCTGACAAAAAAGGAGACCACCATCAGCCCTACAATGACTCCCAGCACCATACCTGAGGGGGAAAGAAAAAACAAAAGCATCCTTGCATCCACAGTCAGGTTGTAGGGCCCCTGGAGAAATGACTCTATGGAGGCAACATCCATCTGAAACAGTATTATCCAGACAAAGAAGCCAAGAAGCCCATACTTTATACACAGGAGGGGATAACGCAGCCATATAGGCAACCTCAGGCTCAGCCTCGCAAGCCGTCCCCCCTTTTCAATCACGTCTGACAGGAGGCCCACCGGGCAGACCCATCCACAAAAGCCCCTGCGGAACAGCACTGCGGTTATGAGCACAGCGATAAAAAAAGCAAGGCCAGCAGGATGCACATGATCCCATTTGCCCGTCAGGACCAACCGTTTCAGGCTCATCAGCGCACTGATAGGCAGGAATGCCTCCACTGCAGGTGGACGTGGAACATAATGGCCAGCCCCAACTGCCCATTTATAGAACAGATAGAACTGCCACCCGGTAAAAATACAGAATATTGCATAGGCACACTGAACTGCCTTGCGCCACAGAGATAGCCTTGAGTCAAAAAAACTGTCCTTTTTCATAAAAAAACCTTTACGGGCAGGGAAATCATGTAACCTTTCCCCCAGATTCCGGTAAGTGCTCCCAGGGTATCGTATCTGCCGTGTTGTCAGCCCCTTGAAGTACAGGCAACGACCGCGCGGCTTCTGCCTTGCATCTCACACAAACTCGGGAATCGCTCAATTCAGATAATAATTACGATCCCTGGGCTTCAGTCCCTGCGTCTGCATCGAGTGACAGCCATGTCTGTCTCTTCACCCCCTGGATATTGGTACATGCCCGTCTCAGAGCAAATCCCTGGCCCACGAGATACACCATCTCCTCTGCCCTGGTTACTGCGGTATAGAACCACTTGTTGTTAAGCATTATGTAGTGGGAGTTGCTCAGGGGGATCACCACAATACGGTACTGGCTGCCCTGGGCCTTGTGTACAGTGAGCGCATAGGCAAGTTCAACGATATCACCAAGAAAATCAAAATCATAGGCCACGACAATACGTTCGGGATAGACCACAAAAAACTGCTCTGACTCATGATCTATCTTTGAGACCAACCCAACATTGCCATTGAATACCCTGCGGAACTCCACGGTCTCAAACTGTTTACCCTGTTTCACAAACTCGTTCCAGCCCATCACAGCCATGTCACGGTTCTGCAGATGCACCACCTTGTCCCCTTCCCTTATGGTAATGCCTGCCCTGGTGAGACTGGCCCCGTCGGACATATTTAGTATTGACTGCAACTTGGTGTTGAATATCTCTGTGCCAAGCTGCCCCACCCTCATGGGAGTGAGCACCTGAAACTCCCATACAGGATGGCTTAGACGCCTTGCGTACTGCCTGGCAAGGCCCAGTATATGATCAAGGATGGCCTGGTTGTTCTCCTCCCTGTACTTTTTAAGCTCCCGTTCAGTGCTATTCTTTTTGAGCGCATATATGTTGTGCCTCTCCACCTTATCGTAGCGAAAATCAGACCATCCCTGCCCATCCACTCCATCAGGCACCCGTCCCTGCCTGATTTCATTGGCAAACAGGGCAAGCACACTATCCTCACTCTGTCTGAATATCCTGGTCAGATGTACCGCAGGCACCAGACCTGTACGCAGGGCGTCCCCAAACACATTTCCTGCGCCAATAGGAGGGAGCTGTGCAGGATCTCCAACAAGGATCAGCAGGGTGCCTGCGCGAAGCGCCCTTGCAAGGCGATAGAACAGCGGGAGACTCACCATGGAGGCCTCGTCCAAGAGCACCACACGGTGTGGAAGTGGATTTTCAGGTCCGTGTTCAAACTTGTTCTCACCCCTGTACTTGAGCAGGCTGTGGATGGTCACGGCCTCATAACCAGTGGTCTTCCTGATACGGGACGAGGCCATGCCGGTAAATGCACAGCACACCACATCCTGCCTGTCCTCCACAAAATACCTTGTAAGCAGGTCAAGGATGGCCCTGCATATGGTGGTCTTTCCGGTACCTGCGTATCCGGCAAGCCCGAAGACCATACGCGGCTCACTGACTATTCTGTTGACTATCTCCCTCTGCTCAGAGGCAAGCTCTATACCTATGGCCTCTTCATAGGAGGCAAGGAAGGCTTCCACCTGTTCAGACGGAATCACCGGCCTGTTACAACATTCAGAACGTGAGGTGAAAAACTCCCTGAGCCACTCCTCCATATACCTGTATGAGGACAGGCCAACCTGGCCTTCCTCACCCTGGACCACAGTTCCATCAAGGATCATCTGGCCCTTGACCCCTTCGATAAGGGCCTGGTCAGGCGTATGTTCATCTGAAGAAAGGACGTCTTTCACCGAATCAACGAGCTGCTCCCACTTCAACCAGCAGTGGCCCTCGTTTTCTGCCGCCTCCACGAGACAGTGCCTGATGGCCGCCCTGATCCTTGCGGGAGAATCCGGCGCAAGCCCAAGGGATACCGCGATCTTGTCTGCAGTCTTGAATCCTATACCCCGCACCTCAGTAAGGCTGTAAACATCATTCCTCACTATTTCAAGGGCATCATCTCCAAAATGGTTATACACCCTCACCAAGAGATTGGGAGTTATCTGTGCCTTGCCGCCAAGATACTCGGCAAGCCTTCTGAGGTTCTTGTGCTTCTGCCAGGAGCGGATTATCAGGGCAAGACGCTTCTCCTTGATACCCTTGACCTTCAGAAGCTCCTCAGGCTCATTGTCCAGGATATGGACAAGCCGCTCCTCACCCATCTGGTCGATCAACGCCTGGGCCATCTTGGGGCCAAGGCCCTTTACCACCTTGGCCAGGAAGAACAGCAGTTCGCTGCCAAGGACCTGGCACTTGCTGAACTGAAACTGCCTGCCATACCTTGTCATGGCCCAGTTACCTTCAAACTGGAACTCCACACCGTCAAGCCCTGCCCTGTTAACCACCTCTGCAACATGGCCCGCGGCAATAAAGGGGGCTCCTCGTGCAGGCTTTACCCGAAGTACAGCATAACCTGTTTCAGGAGAGCTGTAACGCACACGCTCCACCCTGCCCTTTAGGACAATTGCACTGTCCTGATTTGATGAATGTTCGACCATGTTTAGAATCCAGAACCTGACTGCTGGTAACTGTTCACAGGGCTCTTTGCGGGTATTATCGTACAACTGGCTGAAATGTATCTGCTTACAGGGTGATGCAGATCCAAAACAGGGGTACGCAGACGTACTCCCCGTACTTCAAGTGCCCGACAGGTAAACGAAGACTCCTACGCAGTAGATGTGATAGCCTGTGAGCAGATACGACTGTTGAAGTGGCAGCAATGGATGAAAGATAATGGTTATATTGTCTGCAGGCAAGCCGCAATGCACTGTACCGGGATATAACCGGCCACCAAGGACGTTCCTGTTTGTTTCGCACAACCATTACCAACCTGCCTTGCCTCAAAGGCCATAATGATTACTGTTGAATAAACAGCACCCTGTGTCATAGAGAATCTGCTGCGGGAATTCATGTATCCATGGCAGATATCAACACAGGACCGTGCTGCATACATGACAACTTGCATGGAGATCAAACAAACAGGAGGTATAATCATGGCAACTCTACAGCAGGTAAGACAGGGACTGGAGTCCGCATGGAACAGCGTGGTGGAAGGGTGGCGCAGGCTCACGGAACGTGCATCCAGCGCATTGACGAGATTCCAGCCATCAGGGCGGGGCGGAAAGGAAGAATCAAGCGAAATCGCTGAAATACAGGAACGTAGCGTAGGCTGGGGCCTGTTGGCAGCAGAGGTCTTTGACGATGACAAACGCGTGGTGGTACGCCTTGAGGCCCCAGGCATGAACAAGGAGGACTTTGATATAAGGGTGGTGGACGACTATCTCGTTATCCGGGGCCAGAAGAAGATCGAGCGTGAGGCCACGCATGGTCACTACCACATAGTGGAATGCGCCTACGGCAGCTTTGAACGCGCCATTCCACTTCCCTGCCCTGTGGACCAGGACCATGCCAGCGCAACATACAAAAGCGGTGTACTCAAGGTGGAACTCCCCAAGATGAAAGAGGAGAAGAGCGGACCACTGTCAATACCCATAAACTGATACACCGTGTATTCCCAAAGGCCCTTTCGGTAGCCTCAAAGCTCACCGGCCACTGCGGATATCAATCAGGCAGCGGGCCGGTGAAGCACCTTTCATTCTACCCGGTCTCCTGAACATGCACAGAAGAGAGGCAGGCAACAGGGCACATCCGAGAAGCCACACGGCCCCAGGAAGGGGTACGGGCCTAGCACTTGCGATCAGGACATCATTTCCATAAAATACAGGGTGCTGTCCAGCCACGCTCTCAACGGTATAATCATAGGCATAGTCAAACCACTCCCTGGCAGTGAGCAGGCCATTTCCGTCCCTGTCTGCATCAAATCCCTGCAATCCGTTGATCAGCCCCGTAGTAAATATGCTAAACGGATCATTATCATATGCATAAGAGTCCTCCTGCTCCCCACTGGAAGCCAGAAAGGTAAGGCCGGATACAACGTTCAGATCATTGACTCCGCCTATGAACCCCCCGCTATAGCATGTATCAAATATGGTTATGATCCTCACGGAGCTTTGGCTGAGAGTCAGCAGTGCATTACTGAGGCCATCGTCAAAAAGTGGCGCAGTATCGCCCAAAAGTCCAATGGATTCATCATAAGCATCCTGGGCAAACGCCCCTGCCGCAGACTCATCCCCATTGGCATCAGAGGCATAACTCCCATGGCCGGAGTAGTACCAGATCAGCGTATCACCCGGGCCAAGCACAGAACCAAGCCCATGGATGGATGTTGCCATCTCAGCACCTGAACGGTTCTCAAAGAGAAAGCTGCCTGACAAGTGGTCAAGGGGGGTCACTGACTGAAGGGCTGAAAAAAGGCCATGAACATCACCAAAATAACCGTCATTACCGGTCCCGACGAATAGTACGGCAGCTAAACCCTCTGAGGCAAATATGATGGGACACAGGGCAAGCATTACTGACAGGAACACCCAAAACCCGGCCTGTTTCCTGCCTGACTGGCTGGAAATCACTACACTGCTCTGTTCACAAACATGCATCAGCAAGACTCCTCCCCGACACGACCGATTCTGCCAGCAGCATGTCCATGGCAACTTGCGCCAACAGCAGGCCGCTGGGTGATATCACGCCCTCAACAGTCTCAAGCAGGCTCAACACCTATTCCATAGGCATTTTATTTTACCATGCAATTAATATGCCGCTACACATGGCCATGTACTGACCATATATCCGCATGAAACCGCCAGGATATCAGCAGATATCAGGAAGCAGAAGAAACATGAAGAAGAAAATATCTTCCACAAACTCCATTTTTCTTCCCCCTAGGACGGTGTGTCATGTGGGCCGGGAGACTAGTTCACCCTCAATTGAGCGGCCTACCGCTCATGGCGCCTCAGCCACTGTGTCGCAACAGAGGTACGAAACATATCTGCATGTCCCACTGTGTGAGGCGTATAGGAAAGCCAGAGCCAGGACCTGTCAAGCAGATCTGGCTCCATGAAGGAGATAAAACTCTTACCAGGCAGAAATTCGGTACAAATTCGCCGGATACACTCTCTGCCATCAGGACACTGCCTGTCTCCACGGCCTGGCCTGATGTTGTCTGCCATTACCATGTCCCGGGAATCAACATAGGATATGGAGAGATCAAGCAGGGGACGGACATTCACAAGCCTGCCGTCTGTGGTCTCGGCAATGACAACCGGCCAGAAACGCCTGGCAATGAATCCCTCGAACCACATACCAGGCATCAGGGAACCGTCAATCTTGTCCTGTAGCAAGGGTTCCTGCCACGTATCAAACGGGCGTGCCACCTCATCACGGCACACCTGCTCCACCTCACTGCTGCCCTGCACGCTCAGAGGCAGCCACTGGTCATAGTCAGGGCTGTCCACACGCATCAGGTAGCGGCCTGTCTCAACAGGGGCCCATACGGCATGACACACGGTACATGAAACAAGCCTGATCCCTTCAGCGGAGTGGCCTGGGCTTGAAGCTGGAAGCGAGCCAGCAGGGTGGCATGCAAGGCACGCAGGCCCTTTGCTTTGGACAGGGTCGTCACATGGCGCCTTAGTGTGGCACGAGCGGCAGGTCATGCCCTTCTGCCTGTGCACATCAGGTGTCATGTCCAACCACTCCACACCGTATGGCCTTGGCCCAGGCAGGCCATGTACCAAAGGGGCCCTGAAGTCAGCAGGGTAGTCCTTTTCAAAACGGCCATAGTAGTCCCACCCAACGAAGTTGCCATGGTGGCAAGACAGACAGGCCGGGTCATCAACCCGTTTCCTGAACCTGTGATCCAACGGTACCTGCGAGCTGGCGGTCTTCAGGTGACATGCAGCACACCCCTTTCCCCTTCTTGTCCCGCTATAGTCATCTCCACCGTACCAAACATGGCATCTCAAACACCTCTTTCGCAGCATGTCTGCCACCAGGCCCTGCAGGCTCCAGGGATACTTCTCCTTCCTGAGGTCCTGAGGCATGGGCAGTGAAGTGGATTTTGGAAAAAATGCGCGCCACACCTCTCCGATCTCGTCCCTTAGGGTAAAATGGGGGGAGTCAGCGGCATTCTGCACCCTGCGCGCATGGCACCTGCCACAGGTCTCAGCCATGTGGACCGGATCGGCCGGACTCTTGACAAGCCCTGCATGGGCAGTTGCAACGTCCCTTGCGTCAGGATCTCCATGATGACACGTGACACACCCTATGTCATGGGTCTTGTCAATGGAGACCTCATGACATCTCCTGCACCCCCTGGTCTTGAACTCATCTGGTCCATAGGGCGCATCACACCCGGAAGACAGGAAAAGGCAACATGCAAGCAACAGGACAACTGGAAGACGCAGACAGGCCATTTACAATCAGGAAGTGCTGCCGGGAAAATGTCTCTCCATCACCGACCTGAAGCACTGTGCATAGTCTTCTGGATAATGGCCTGTGATCCAGCGCCCCTGTCTCTCACTGAAAGCACCTGGAGAACGGGAGTGACGCGGCAGAAAACAGTAAAAGAGACGCTGATCATGCAGATCAGAGTCAAAGCGTTTGGACACCTCATAACAGGTTATCATCTCTGCCCCCATACCGGAAAGTGTCCTTACTGCCCGGAGTATGGCCTGGTCCAGGGATGCACGCATGGCACTGTCTGCCTCAAGTATGTTGCCCACAGCCCTTTTCGCCATGATCTGGACCTCTCCCTGGGAACGCTGGGCCTTGGGCGTATGAAGCATCACATTTTCATCCTCGTACATCACAAGACTTGCCGGAAGATCGCTCCTGCCGTCAATGCGCCGGTTATTCTCTATTGCCCTTATATATGCGCTGAAGAAATCCGTGCCATAGACATGATGATACCGGGATATGAAATCAGCCACCTGGTCACCTATGGCATACGATGGGATAGTGGTCTGGCCACCACCGGCATGTACTGCCTCTACCTCAGGAGGAATGAGCGCAAACTGCTGATGCACCATCTGGTGCGAGGCATGGAGCCTGTAACCGGACGGAGAAAAATCATATCCATAGTTCCATCCCCAAAGGGTAGCGGTAAAGGGTAAGGGCTCTCCTGCCTCACACCGCCTGCGCACTGCATCAAGGCACCTGAGACGAAGCTCCTCAAGACGCTTCTCATCCTGGACCAGTGGTGTCATCCGTTCATGTTCCAACGATCCAAACAGACCAAGGGCATACGCCATATTCACATATATCCGCTGATAGTACAGGGACCTGAGGCCACTCATATCAGCCTGGTCCACTACGTCAATACTGTATCTCACAGAATCGTGTGCCATATTGGCGGCAAAATGCCCGTAAGGTATGTAACTGTTGGCCCTCAGGTACTCCCATATGTGGGTCTTCTCTCCTGGCAGGCCATACTCCCCCACCACCGGACTGGTACCCTGGATGCCTGGCATGAGCACCATTGCCAGCTTGTAGGTGTCAGGCAGGGCCGGATTGTTTGAAACGGTCTTGAACAGGGAAAAGTTGTTTACCACAGGGCGTCTTGTGCCATCTGGACAGCGCCTGAATCTCACGGCTGCCGGCTCACCTCCAGGTCCGTACTCAAACTCGCATGAGATACGCGCAAGCCCCGTGAGCACCTCCTGATCCCGCGAGTTCTGCGCAAGGGCAAGGAGCAGTATCTCTGGCAGGTCATCCAGCGTGATGGTCCTGCCGTCAGCCCCTGTAACCTGCCCGGCAAGCAGGTCTTTCACAAAACCCGTCCTGTCCCCTGCCCTCTCCTCCGGAGTAAAGGGGTTAAAGGTGAAGCATGCAGGGGCCTCAGCACACTTTTCAGCCGGGATATCCAGTATGTAAGTGGTTCCCCAGAAAGGAAAGGGATTGGGTATCTCAACCACAGTATCTGCCTGGCGCACCTCCACGGTACCTGGTGGGAAATTAACCTCGTTGGTAATCTCCGAACCATCAGCGATGTCATGCCCCAGCACCGTGGGACGTGGATCTGACATGCGCAGATTTGGCACCTGATAGGATGGTCTATGTATCCCCAGACGGAAGCAGCCGTCTGGATGCACAGAAGTACGCAGAGAGGAAATACTCACCTTTAATGGCCTCCTGAATGGTTTTCAGGTAAGCGGTCACAGGGCACCACCTCTGCCGTGTCGAAGCCTTCACTTGCCTGCGGCACCCTGGATCAGCTACGTTTTCAGTTATCAGATTACTCACATACGGAACAAAAGAAGCAGGGCCCACACATGGAAAGTGCACCTCTGCCGTTCGGGCATTCAATGGTAGTACAGGCAAGGGGATATAGCAACAACCTGCAATCTCAGCCTTTCACTCCTGGGTCATACCGGCATCCATCCCCCATGAAATCTCCCTTCATGGCACCACTGCGGCTGCTGAAGATGCACTGCATATTTTTCCCCAAGGCCCTGCACTCCCTACCGTCCCTACAAAAATCTACTGTTATTGCAGCAAGTTACAGACGAGAACTGATACACACCCTGTTGGCACCGGCATTGCAGTACCTCACTCACACCATGAACAACCCCTCTGTTTCCCCATAACAGCATGCGGGCAACAACATGAGATACAACATGCAAACTCGGGAGAATTGCTCAATTTGTTCAGGAGAAAACCTGGCATTAAAAGGAGAGAAAAGATGTTCACTCGTTCGCTCATATTCAGTTCAATGCTTGCGGTACTGCTCACCTATGGCTTTCTCAACGGACTTGCACCCTCCCAGGTCATAAATCTCCAGTCAATAGCCATTGTGTTCGGCGGCATAATTGCCGTGCTCTGGATCGGTTTTCCTGCAGACAGGGTGAGAGCCACCATCAAAGCCCTGCAAAAGGGCATGAACATGAAGAGTACACCTGAGGAAGACACACGGCTCCTGCTTCCTGAAGTACTGGAGCTGGCAGGCATATACAGGCTAAAGGGACCTCTGGCACTGGAAAAGGCCGTAGACAGGGTGGAGAATCACTTTCTAAAATTCGGGGCATCACTCATTGCCGAAGGGTATGACAGATGGTCCCTGCTATCTGCACTGGAAAGGGAAAGCATCATTGCCCAGGGTGAACGCAAGGCCCAGATACAACTGGTAACTACACTGACCAGGCTGGCTCCTGCACTTGGCATGGCAGGCACAGTGGTCAGTCTCATGCACGTGATGCAGGGGCTCGAAACCACAGACAACCTTGGCCCATCAATGGGCCTTGCCCTGAGCTCCACACTTTATGGCATACTGCTCGCCAACCTCTGTTTCCTTCCACTTGCATCCAAGCTCGAAGAACTTGCAAGGCGGGAGATATACCAACACTCCCTGATCACAGAGGCACTTATGGGCATGCAGCAGGCAATGCATCCCCTGCGCATAGCAGAAAAACTCAATGCATACGACATATACTGCGAGATGAAAAGGGACTTGGAGACTCCGGGGAGCAAAACCAGAATCAGACAGGACATAGCCACCGAAGCCCCTTCCCCTCAGACAGTAACACAGTATCTGAATTGAGCGTTTCAAATCATGTGAAATATTGTTTTATCTTTAATTACAGTAAATTAATGCTGTTTTTGTAAAATTACCCGTCACCCAACGGGTTTGCTGTAACTGTTTTGATTTCTACATAATTTGAAACCGCTACGGGATTCCCAATTTCGCATGATCTGCTGCCTCGGAATCTTCGCTTACCTGTCGGATACCTGAAGTACAACAGTACGTCTGCGTATCCTCCGCCTTGTATCTCATGCAAACCTGGGAATAGCTCAATTCAGGACAGTAATAACCCTGAAGACACATCTGCACTGAGGTATTGCACATGACACGTTATGGCAAACCAGGACACGACATGCCAGGCAGCCGGTTTACGCACCAGCCGTGGGATTCAGCCATAGACACAGACAATGACTGGGTCATCAGTCTCAGTGACCTGATGACACTGATGCTGGTCTTCTTCCTGATCTGGACCACCCTGAAGATGGACCGCATGAAAGCCCATCCTGTCCCTGCACAGGCGAATCACACCGCCATGGCAGGCCCTGCCAAGGACCTGGAAAGCATACTTATGACCATGGCACCGGTACGGCACCAGAAGGGCAACCTCATAATGGTGCTTGAAGAAAATCTGACATTCGAGCCTGGCAGTACGGCCCTGTCTGAAACCGGCAGGGCAGTAGTAGCAAGGATAGGGGCCATACTTAGCCACGAGACCGGATACGAACTGGAAATACTGGGACATACAGACAACACACCAATGGCCCCTGGCAGCCCCTGGCATTCCAACGTTGAGCTTTCCATGGACAGGGCAGCAACAGTATTCAATGCTCTTGTGGAGACAGGCGTCAGCCCTGTACGCATGAAGGTTCAGGGCCTTGGCGCCCTGTTCCCAATAAGACACCAGGATGGAGAGATAATTCCAATGAGCAGCAGAAGGGTAGAACTTGTTCTTAGGCCCGCCCGATAGAAATTCACATTGGAAGGCCTCCACTCACAAGATAACTGCCACAGCCTGCCATATCTGACTCATCAGGAGGGCATCCTGTAAAAGATACAACCGCCCAATTTCGAACCCTGAATTGATAAGTACTTGCAGCATACACTGATTTGCTGTTAACCTTACTCCCGTTTTTCCCCGGCAGAGACTATCGTAACTGTTCACAGGATCCTTGCGGGTATTATCGTACAACCGTCTGAAATGTATCTGCTTACACGGTACTACAGATACAAGGCGGAGGGTACCCAGGTGTACTCGCTGCGCACTTCAAATGCCCGACAGGCAAACGAAGGCTCCCGAGGCAGTAATTCCGTATCAAGACGACCAATTCTCCACAGGACAAAACAGACCATGGCTGATGAAAGCAAAGGCGGCAAGAAACGTAATACCTTGTTATACAACATACTCTTCCTTGCTATGGCAGCAGGAATACTGCTATTTCTCATGGCGGCCCCGCCGGAGACAACGGTAAGGCTACCCCACGACGAGGCACATGCAAAATTCTTCTCAATGCCAAAAAAGGAGGCTGAAAAACACTGTGAAAAATGCCACAGAAAAGGCGGCGAAAGCCCTCTGCACAAGGACCACCCCCCCAAGTATCGCTGTCTGTTCTGCCACAAACGGTAGGAACAAAGGGGTGAAGGGAATGGAGGAGATCAGTGTTCTTTCGTAGACACAAGCACCTCACTCAGGCACAAAGGGAGAGCCATGTCAGAGACAGACGGGTACACCTTGCAAACGAGAGGACCTTTCTTGCATGGATCAGGACAGCAGTGTCCATCATGGCATTTGGGCTGGTGGTGGACAAGTTCACCCTGTTCTTTCAAAACTACCAGAAGAATGGCCTCAGCCCTGAAACATTCAGCACAGTGTCAGACATATTGGGCATAAGTATCGTTGCACTGGGCTGTTTTACAGGCATACTGGCAACTATTCGCTACATCCGGACCGAGCAGGACATTGAAAAGGGGTGCTTCAGGCCCTCAATCGTGCTGGACCTCCTCTTTACTGCTATCTTCCTGATACTTGCCGCATTCCTGGCACTCCAGCTCCTGAATGCACGATTAATTACAGGTGTACCATAAGTTCAAACTATCCTGTTCTTTCAATCATCCGCCCTGTTTCCGTTCAACTGTTCAAGGGCTGCCAGCATACCCTGCATAGCAGCAGCAAAGGGCATATCCACCACGATATCCGCCATGCCTGACAACACAGGCTCAGGATTTACCTCAATGATCCTTCCCCCTCTCCTGTGGACATCCACAGGGATCATGGCTGCCGGCATGACGTTACAGGAGGTACCAGCCACTATGAGCACATGGGCAGTCTTTGTCACCTGACTGGCTGCCTGAAGCGCCTCTGCAGGTATTGGCTCATCAAAGAATACCACATCAGGTTTCATAATCGCCTCGCACATAGGGCATGAAGGCGGAAGATCCTGCCTGAATTCACCAATATCATACTGCTTGCCACATGACAGGCAGACCAGCCTGTGCACCGTACCGTGGAATTCCACCACATTCCTGCTTCCTGCCCGCTGATGCAGTCCGTCAATATTCTGGGTAACAATACCCTGAAGCCATCCCCGCTCTTCCATTACGGCCATGGCCCTGTGACCTGCATTGGGCACTGCATCAATTATTGCCACCAGTTCACGGAGCATCTCCCACACCTTGAGGGGGTCCTGGCGAAACGCACCAATGGAACCGTACTCCATGGGATCAAATCTTGCCCACAGGCCTGAGGCGCTCCTGAAGTCAGGGATGCCGCTCTCAACACTTGCCCCTGCGCCGGTAAGGGCGTACACACAGGACGACTTCTGTATCAGCTCAGCAGCTTGCAGCAGCCGGACATCCATCTTGGTGGACCTTGGTTATCTTATCCATGTCTGAAAGAGGGAGGATAAAGTAAAAGTTGTTGCCCTGCTCCGTTGGTTCGCATCCCACCTTACCACCATGGGCCTCAACCACCCTTCTTATAAAGGCAAGGCCATGGCCTGTGCCATGGATACCCTGATGATTCAGACCGCGCCTGCCCTCCATAAAGATCTCGCGGCACTCCTCTTCTGACAAAGGGGGACCTGTTGTAAACACATTGAACTTCACCCCTTTCATGCCTGGGACAGGAAAATCCGGCACCTCTTCACACCCGTAGGCAAGGGCCTTGCGCTTCAACCCTCTGTGATCAACTATCTCACTGGCGTACTTTATGGCATTTGAAAAGAGATTGGCATACACCTGGGACAATAGCCCCACATCCACCATGAGCGGGAACTCCTGCTGAAACATGTTCCTGGGCTTGTCTATGGTGATGCCATGTGCCGCAAACCGGCCCGCATACACCTCGAGCTGGGGCAGAATGATATCCTGCTCCACAAAACACTTGCCAGGTCTCAACACGAGATGACCGTATTTGAAATGCTCCTCCCTGAACAGACTCTCAAGGAAAAGGGATATCTGGGTATGCTGCTGGGTCAGGTCGTGGTGACAGGCCTCCAGCTCTTCTCTCACCTTCTGGCACTCAAAGAGAAGGCCCCCACACCTCTTCTCGGCATCCGTCCCTCCCAGGCACCCTGCCATATCCCTCTCAAGGCTGCGGATCGCATCAATCTTTTCGGCCAATCTCATGAAAAGATACCGGAACCTCATGTTTGGAATAATCACATTATGACCAATATCCCTGCCAAGGGAATTTATGAAACAGAGATGACGCAGATTCTGCACAGTGAGCAGGCGCTTGTTCAGCTCATAGCCTATCCACCTGACAAGGGTCTTGAAGAAGAGACGGTCCTCGTGAAACAGGCGGGAAAGGGGACGCACACTGAACATCCCCAGTATGTTCAGACGTGATTCAAAAGGATCAGGATTCTGCAGGTGGTAGCAATAGTCAATATCATTATCACTGCCCATGGTCCACGGCAGCTCAACCCTCTCATTTTGCCGTGGAGGCCTGGAAAACAGGGGGAACACCAGCATGTCAGCGGTTTCATACGGTTGGCGCGAAGGAGGCATTGATGTATCAACGGGCTCTGGCGGGTCAAACAGGCCGGCCGCAGTATCGCACACCTTTTCCAATCTCCTTTTTCTGATGTCGTAAAGATAGAATGTTCCCAACATCTTGTGTCCAAGGGCAGCAGGTACAGCGACACACAGGCGGTAAAAATTCCGCAGTCCTCCACCAAGCTGGGCGGCATTGCAGAAAGAGTTAAGGATGTCATTGTATTTCTTGGGGAAATGTTTCTGAGAATAGGCCTGAGCTTCCCTGTGAAGAAGCTGCACAAAGGGCTTGAGTTCCAGAGCAAAGGAAAAATCCGTACAGTTTGTCATGAAATTCTCTATTATCGCCGTTGTCCTCCTGGCAGCCGCGAAAAGGTCCGCACCCACAACTACCGGCACCACCGATAACAAATTTGTCGGCGCACATGCATGCCGGAATACGCATACTGCCCACAAGGACAGCGCCACAGCAGCCTGTAAGGAACATAGGGAAATTTCAGTTCACTGCATGTGACCTGAGTCTAAGCATTAAGAAAGCAGCCGTCAACATTTAACGGACAAGAGGCACATTACGCCCACGCAATCCACCCTGCCCATAAACTCCTCTTAAACTATAACATAGCAGAAATGTCATTTTTTAATTTTCTATTGATCTTTTGACGATGAAAGCATTAGGAGGTTCTTAAGGACAAACATCACACTACAAGAATTTCTTTCACTATTTGAACCATCAACCACACAGTTCAAATAACATTACAAGAGGGAAAACAGCATGCAATGGAAAAGGTGTTTTGAAACCGGAATAAGCAAGATAGACGAGGAACACAAGATGCTTGTTGACCTGGTTCAGAAACTGGAAGGTACCATGTACAAGGGCAACTGCACTGCTGATACCGGCCTGGTACTAAAGGAACTGGTAAAATATGTAAAGATCCACTTCCAGGATGAGGAGGAGGTGATGAAACGGGCAGGATACCCTGAACTTGAAAGACATAAGATGTTGCACAAGGACCTGGTGCATGACGTGGCATCAATCCTCATCAGCTTCAAAAATGGCAAGGAATGGACCACCTGTGAACTGGTCGGATTTCTGAACTACTGGCTCAGGAATCATATCCTTGAAGAAGATGTAAAAATCGGACAGTTCCTGGGACTCGTATAGATTCCACTGTTCCTTACCCCCTATCCGGGCAGCAGCACCCCTTTCTGACAAGATTTATCGTATCTGCTCACAGGGATACCACACCTCCTGCGTTGTAGTCTTCGTTTACCTGTCAGGCACCTGAAATACAGGGAGTACACCTGCGTCCCCTCTGTCCTGTATCCCATGCAAACTTGAAAATCGTTCAATTCAGGGTGGAAACAAATCACTGCCAATAATGACAGACCCTTCCTCAAGACTTAGATTAAAGACCAGACAAACATGCTCAGCCAGCACTGAACTGGCACCATACCAGAGGAGGAAAGGTCGATGCGCAAAAAAACAGTCGTATTCATTGGCCCGCCCGGCTGTGGCAAGGGCACTCATGCAGATAGACTGTCTGAAGAGTATGGCATGATACCCATTTCAGTAGGTGAACTGTTGAGAAAGGCAGTGGAGGCCGGCACGGAAACAGGCAAAAGGATAGCGGACCTGATGGCCCAGGGCCTGCTTGTACCTGATGAGATCGCCCTGGAGGTGGTGAAGGATGCCCTTGAAGATCACGGTGACATGAACCTGCTGTTTGACGGCTTTCCAAGGTCTGTAACCCAGGCAAGACACCTTGACAGGCTCCTGCCTGACTTTCACCGCAGGGTAGATGCTGCAGTACTCTTCAGGGTATCAGATCAGGAGGTCATCCGCAGGATATCAGGGCGCAGAATGGACCCGGCCACAGGCAAGATATATCACATCGAGTTCAATCCTCCGCCTCCTGGCATCAAGACTGTACAGCGCAAGGATGACAGGGAAGAGGTGGTGAGGAAACGTCTTGACATATATCACTCACAAACCGAACCGGTTACAGAGTATTACAGGGAAAGGGGCAGACTTGTGGAGATAGACGGCGAAGGCACGCCTGACGAGGTGTACAGCAGACTGACAGAGGTACTGAAGCCCCTGCTCCCAGAGTGATTCATAACGCCTCATGACCTGGCGTGTATGCACGCAGACCAACTCACGACAAACAGGGGAGGTCCATCACGTTTGCCATAACCGCCTCATTTAAGTAACATGACATAAGGCATTTGTGGAAACCTGAATTGAGCGATTCCCAAATTTGCATGAGATGCAAGGCGGAGGATACGCAGACGTACTGTTGTACTTCAGGTATCCGACAGGTAAGCGAAGACTCCGAGGCAGCAGATCATGCGAAAGTGGGAATCCCGCAGCGGTTTCAAATTATGTAGAAAGCAAAACAGTTACACCAAACCCGTTGGGTGACGGATAATTTTACAAAAACAACATTAATTTACTGTAATTAAAGATAAAACAATATTCCACATGATTTGAAACGCTCAATTCAGGGTATAACTATTTTGTCAGTTACATGGTCTGCAACTACTGCTTCAGGTAAACTCGGAAATCGTTTAACAGGTAATTCAAATGAAATCACTGAAAATTTTAACATTTCTCACATTGATTCTATTTTCGGTCTCAATGGTGACCTTCTATTCCCCAGGCAGTGCAGACGCGCGTGCCAGATCAGGGGGGCGTTCATTTGGATCAAGCCGTTCCTACAGGCCATCCAGGTCATATACTCCGCCGCCTATAAGACAACCCTACAATTCAAGGTCCAGCTCAGGCAGCTTTATGCGTGGATTGGGCGGAGGGCTCCTCGGGGGCTTCCTTGGCTCCATGCTGTTCGGTGGACTTGCCCATGCCGGTGGTGGTATCGGTGGCTCTGGCATAGGCCTGATACACCTGCTCATACTGGGTGGAATAGGCTGGTTCATTTACAGGCGGTTTTTTGCCGCGCGAGGCCCTTCAGGCAGACCTGGAGGCGGCTATTCTTCCGGTTCTGGCAATGTACCTCCACCTCCACCGCCTCCGCGCAGCCCTGGTGTGGGAGGCATTGATGCACCTCCTCCTGGTGGCGGTACCATCTATGAGCCCTCTGTTAATACCCCTAATTCCCAGCTTGCGATTGACGAGCAGGAAATCAAGGAGCTGGCGCAGGATATCTTCTTCAAGGTGCAGGCTGCGTGGATGCGCCGGGACCTTGATGCGGTGAAAGACCTGTTGGGGCCTGAGCTGCTGAGCCAGTACCAGACTGAATTTCAGGAGATGAGGTCCAAAGGCATTGTCAACAGACTTGAAAATATTGCAGTAAGAAGTGTGGAGATCCTGGAGACGGGCAGGCAGTCAGGATATGAGTATGTAAAGATCAGGTTTACTGCCAACCTGCTTGACTATACAGTGGAAGAGGCTACTGGCAGGGTCATTGAGGGAAGTGACCATGAACCCGTGAAGTTTGAGGAGATATGGACACTGGCAAGGAAAGAGGGCTCAAACCGGTGGAAGCTCTACGCAATCGAGGAGTAGCCGTATCTATGGCTGCTGCTGCCCTCAATGCATCAATACAGCAGGGTGCTTGAGATACAGGCCTTGGGTTGGGTGATTTCCGCTGTGGTTGCAGATCATGCGGCAGGCAAGACAGTTGTCCCATGTCCGCTTGGGAGGGCTGTTTGGGCTTTTCCTCAATGATGAAACCCTTTTTCAAACTAAAGAGCCGTAAGGAATTGCAGGATATACTTGACAAATTTTCCCCTCTGGAATCTGAGGTCCTGCCGCTTGACCAGGCAGTGGGGCGCGTGCTCTGTGAGGATGTGGTATCACCTGAAGACCTGCCGCCGTTTGGCAGATCCACCATGGACGGGTTTGCCGTAAGGGCTGCAGACACGTTTGGCGCATCAGAATCCCAGCCTGCACTGTTCGATGTGGTGGGAGAGGTGGCAATGGGCACCTCCCCTGAGGGCATATGCATAGGGCCAGGAGAGGCGGCCCGCATATGGACTGGCGGAGAACTGCCAGCGGGCAGTGATGCTGTGGTGATGGTGGAGTACACAGACGCCATTGATTCAAACACCATCGAGGTGTTCCGCAGCGTCTCACCCCTGGAGAATGTCATAGAGCAGGGAGAGGATGTCAGGGCCGGCCAGGCGATTCTCAAACAGGGCACCTGTCTCAGGGCCCAGGAGCTGGGTCTCCTTGCAGGTCTTGGCATCACCTCGGTCAGGGTCCATCGCGTGCCTGTTGTGGCCATTATCAGTACAGGGGACGAGCTTGTTCCCCATGATCAGCAGGCTCCAAGGGGAAAGATACGGGACATAAACTCCATCACCCTGTCTGCCATGATCCGCATGGCAGGTGGAATACCTGAGAGGCTTGGCATAGTCAGGGACAGCAGCCACGGATTGAAGGATGCGTGCAGGAAGGCCCTTGAACTTCCGGCTGACATAGTCCTGGTCTCAGGTGGTAGTTCTGTTGGCAACCGTGACTTCACCATTGATGCGTTCAGGGACATTGAACATGCCCGGATACTTGCCCACGGTGTGTCTGTAAGGCCGGGAAAACCCACCATACTTGCAGAAATCAGGGGAAGGGCCATGTTCGGGCTGCCGGGGCATGTGTCATCAGCCATAGTGGTATTCTACCTGTTCGTGTACCCGCTTGTCAGGAGGTTCCTGGGTTTCACAGAGGAACATGACCTGCGTTTGTCCTCCATAACGGCCCGCATTGACAGAAATTATTCCTCTCACATCGGGAGGGAAGAGTATCTCAGGGTCAGTCTCAGGCAGGAGGACGACCATTGGGTGGCAAGCCCGGTGTTTGGCAAGTCCGGTCTGATATATCCGCTCGTAAGGGCAGATGGTCTCATGGTTATTCCTCGCGACAGTGAAGGACTGTATGCAGGGGACCAGGCCGAGGTGTTGCTGCTGCCATGAACAGAAGAAAGATATACCTGAACATGATGACGCTGGAGGAGGCCCAGAGACTGTTCTTGGACCGTTTCAGTGCGGAACATATCCTGTCAACCGAGACAGTGCCTGCGTCTGAGGCGTTTGACAGGGTGACAGCAGGGCCTGTGGAGGCAGTGATATCATCGCCTGGTTTTCATTCTGCTGCCATGGACGGTTATGCGGTGAGGGCATCGGATACGTTTGGCGCATCTGATCAGAACCCTGTGATGCTGCGTGCCGGCACTGATGCCCATGCAATAAACACGGGCCACCCCATGCCTGAGGGTTGTGATGCTGTGGTGATGATAGAGGACGTATTCGAGGCGGAGCCAGGTCTGCTGGAGATACGGAAACCCGTTTTCCCCTGGCAGAACGTCCGCAAGGTGGGGGAGGATATCGTTGCAACAGAACTCCTGTTCCCATCCAATCACCTGCTCCTTGCCTATGATGTGGCTGCACTTGTCACAAGTGGAGTGGAGCAGGTTACAGTCTATGAGAGGCCGAGGGTTACCATTATCCCAACTGGCTCTGAGCTGGTATCCCCCCTGGAACTCAGGCATGGAGCCCTGCCACACGGCAAGACCATTGAGTCCAATGCCCCCATGCTGGCGTCAATGGCAAGAGATGCCGGCGCAGAGGTGACGGTTACCGACATTATCCCCGACGATATCAATGCTATCCGCTCTGAGGTACAGGCGGCATTTGCAAACGGTGCCCATATTACTGTTCTCATAGCAGGCTCTTCTGCCGGCAGCGCTGACTATACGGTGAGTATCATTGAGGAACTTGGGGAACTGCTGGTTCACGGTATTGCCATCATGCCAGGCAAACCCACTGCCCTTGGTGTCATTGATGGCAGGCCTGTGGTGGGAAATCCGGGATATCCCGTATCTTCAGCCATATCCTTTGAGCTTTTTGTACTCCCCCTTGTTGCAAAGCTGCAGTTCAGGCCTGTTCCCACACGTCCTGTGGTACAGGCTTACGCAGGACGGAACCTGCCTTCAAGGGCAGGTATCAGGGAGTTCAGGCGTATGATCGTGGGCAATGTCAGTGGCAGAAATATTGCCTCTCCCCTGCGTAAAGGGGCAGGCAGCATAACCACACTCACCAGGGCCAACGCAATCCTTGAGATACCTGAAAACTCCGAAGGGGTGGAAGAGGGGACAGAGATATCCATAACTCTTCTCAGGCCAGGAGAAGAGATTGACAGGACTCTGTTGTGCGTTGGCTCGCATGACCTGACGCTTGATGTGATCAAGGACCTGCTGCAGAGGTCAGATCCTGCATTCTTCCTGTATTCAACACATGTTGGCAGCCTTGGTGGGCTTATGGCCATCCGGAAGGGCCTGGCACATCTCGCTGGTACGCATCTGCTTGATCCTGAGACAGGAGAGTACAACGTCTCATACATCAGGAGATACCTCCAGGGGGTCCGGGTCAGGCTCATAACACTGGTGCACCGGCAGCAGGGGTTCATAGTCCCAAAGGGAAATCCCAAGGGAATACGCGACGTGCAGGACCTCATTCGGGATGATGTGGTGTTTGTGAACAGGCAGAAGGGGGCAGGGACCAGGGTGTTGCTGGACTTTCATCTTGAGAGGAATGGCATAAAACCTGCGCAGATACAGGGTTATGGCAACGAGGAGTATACCCACATGGCTGTAGCAGTGGACGTCCTGAGCCACAGGGCAGATACCGGCCTTGGGATACTTGCTGCTGCAAGGGCACTTGATCTTGATTTCATTCCCCTTGCCGAGGAACGCTATGACCTCCTGATGAGACAGGACGGCATGGAGCAACCGGGCATCCGGCGCCTGCTCGAGGTCATAGCGGACAGTGATTTCAGAAGGCGGGTTGAGGCAATGGGGGGATACAGCACGAGGGAGACAGGAAAAATCCAGTTCGGATAGTTGCCATTGCCGGCTGGCGTCCTATCACTTTTTATCAATACTGGCCGCACCTCCTGCCCAAGACTTTCATGTTGTCCTGGCATGTTACTGGTACTGGGCACTTTCTTACGTTTGTCCGTATATCATACTACACGACACCTGAAATGCAGAAGCAATTGGCAAAGGCGGATGGTGCTTTTTCTCATGGTTTTGACCGCGAGCAAATATATCATTAACAAGGCATTGCAACTGATGAGCTTTAAAAGCATGATAAAAAGTACCA
>CAZXAK010000034.1:0-91543 GCA_964638145.1 uncultured Desulfobacterales bacterium
AATCCCTGATATTCGCTGCCGAACGCATGACCGAAAAGGCGTGTGAGCTGGCATAGCATGCACGTTTGTGTAACTGTTCACGGGGGCGGGCATTATCGTACACCTGTCTGAAATGTATCTCCCAGTTATTTGTTGGATTGTGTGCCATGCAGTTTTAGCGCAGGGTAATGCGAAAAAAAGGGGGCCTATAAGGCCCCCTTGTCTGTATATGTAGAAGGTTATTTCCTGTTTAGAAGAAGTGCTGATACTGGATCCTGAAGCTTAAGTCATCCTGGCTCTTGTCGGCATCGGAGAGGGTGCCTGTGAAGCCCAGGTTGGCTGCCTCTGTGGCGGAAATTCTGTCGAAGTTCCTGTGGAACAGACCAACCTCAGCACTGATGTACTGGTTGAATCCATGGAGGTACCAGTTTACACCAGCCCTGTACTGCTGCATATCCTTCTCGATTGCATAGCCATCGTCAAGTTCTACAAGACCAAGGCCACTTGCCAGGGAATTTTCCAGGTTGGCATTGTCCAGCCTGTTCATGTGCGCAAACTTGAAGGTGACTTCCCACTTTCTCGGTACGATGAAGTAACCCAGATTTACGCGGGCGCCCCAGCGATCCCATGTCTGTTCTATGTTTTTGCCGGGTGCCTGTATGAATTCTTCCCAGCCAGACTCCAAGTCTGCAGAGAAGCCCATGTACCTGAACAGAAAACAGCCGTCGAAACCGTAGTTGTCCGAGTCATGGTCGATAGAAGTAGCTATGCCGAAGTTTGAGCTTGCACCGACAGGATTATAGACGGTGTTTGAGGTGTCTCTGTCGTAGAAGCTTGCCATTACGAATGAGGCAAGGGGTTTGGTGTTGTACCCGTAGTCACTCTGCATAAAGTAGTTCTTGAGACCTTTGGGGCCCAGTGGTCCCTTTGGATCTGAGCCAGGCAGGAAGTTGATGCCCACACGTCCAACATAGAGCATGTCCGCATTGTTGTTGGTGAGGCCCTGCGTGTCACGTCCATTGTAAACACCAACCCAGTATGCCAGGAACTGCTTCATTCCAAAGGCGTCAAGTGTACCATTTACATTAATACCCTGGGAACGGTACAGAAGCATTCCACCAGTTGGGAAGCCGTTTTTGGCCAGGTGTCCACCGACCTTCAGTGCGGCGTTGTCACCTGTTATTTTGTATGTGCTGGAACCGAAATAGCCGGTAGTTGGTTCTGAGTCACCGGTGAATATGGTGCGGTCAACCCCGTTCTGTGCAAATCCACTCTGCCAGTACTCCATGCTGTAAGGAATCTTCATGCGGCCAAACTGCACCTTGGCAAATTTGTATTTCTGCCACTGGATAAATGCGTCGTGGGTGTTGACCTTGCTCTTGGGCTCGAGCTGGATGTGCATGAAATACTTCCAGTCCTTGGTAGGGGCAGTACCGTCAACAAACAGACGGAGCCTTCTTGCGACTACAGAACTATAGTTTTCCCTGTTTACGGGAATGTCGTTGTCTGTGTCAACATATGTGTATCTGAACTGGATACCGGCACGAATACGCATCTTGTATTCGTAATCACTGTTGTTTGGTTTGTACTCCAGACGGAAGCCGTTTTTCCAGTATGCCTTGGTCTGGCTAGCCTGTTTTTTGTAAGCTTCAAGGTCTGAAACCTTTTTCTGCAGCTCCTGCACCTCGGCAGATGATGTCTGGGGAGCGGGCTGTTTTTGGGCTTCAAGTTCCTTGATACGTTCCATCATGGCCCTCATCTGGGCCTTGAGATCAGCAAGTTCCTGATCTGGTGCTACACCGCCTGCGAAAACAGGTACGATCCCGCAGACAAAAAGAAAGCATGTAGCAAAAACAATAATCCTTTTGATACCTTTCATATACCCTCCTTAAGGTTGGTTCCACAGGTTTTATACCTGCGGTAGTAAGAATTCAGATTCCCGTACTGAACAAACACAGCAATATCCCGTTACATCACCTCCTTTTAAATTATAATTCTGTTGTATGGCATGCAATATCTGGGCCAGATAATAAAGGCCGTATTACCAGCCATATCCGCCTTTTAGTGTGATGGTAGTGTCCGATTTCTGTCTCCCTGGTGAGGGTTTTCTGTCCCAGTTCCAGTCAAGCTGTATGGCTGTCTGCAGGCCAAGAAGTCCTACCGGTACCTTCAGTCCACAGGTGGTCCTTACAGACATGATTTTTGTATCAGTGATGCCTTGGAGCATGGAGTGATTGTGATAAAAGAACATTCTGTGCTGAAAAAGGGGGTATTCGAAGTTGGCGCTTTCTCTAAAGGCTATGTCATAGCTCTTGCCGGTTATCTTGTAATTTTCATAGACAAAGCTCGGCCCCCCCTCAAGAGAGAACTTTTTGTGTTTCTCGTCCCATAATCTGTATCCAATTCCACCTCCAAGGGCTGAGCGGAGCATTAGCCCTTTGAATTCGTCAAATTCAAAAGATGCGTTGCCAAGGGTGTACCACTGGGGGGCAAAGAGTCGATTGTACCTGCCCTGGAGGAACCAGTTGTCTTCGGATTTGGTGCGGTTTTTGCTCTCCCACTGGGCTGTACCGTTGAAGAGGTATCTCTGTATCCCCATGTCATACTGGGTCTTGAAATCCAGTCCCAGTTTAGTGGAAACCGTGTTGCCTTCCTTGAATTCTCCACTGAAGTTGATCTCACCTGTAAAGTAGGTACCTTCTCCGGCAATGTGAGGTGGCGGGTTGAAGTATGATATGTCCTGGAAGTCACACGTATGTCTGTTGTCTGTTATGGAGTCCTCTATCAAGGCCGGGCCTTTTGTGGCTTTGGATATGTTGCCGAACAGGAGTGTGTTGTTTGTCAGCATGATACGAAGTGGGTGGTCAGTGTGCAGTTCCGATATCTCCTCCCTGTCTATTTTGACATTGCCGGCATAAGCCACAGATATGGTGACAGTAGACGGATCCATAGATGTGATTTCGCCTGAGAGTCTATCCCCGTTTTTCATAACTATTTGATCTGCGTGTGTGAAGTATGGGATTGCCAGCAGGTAGGCAATGGTGCAGAACAGGTACAGCTTAATGCCTCGGCCACGAACAAAATTTTTCATTTTTTATGTAGATACACTCTGTGGGGAATCCATGAGGATCAATATGAACGCAACCTTTTTGTTGCAGTGAGCTATAATTGTTGCGGCTTTTGTCGTATATGAGAAAAAGTATTGAGTTTTTGTATGAAAAAAGATCAGAGAAGTGTTGAGAATATGATCATTATTTTAGCCTTTCAAGTTCTTTTCTGATATTCTTGGGGAGTCTGCACAGCAGGCGGTCTGGTTCCAGAAAGAGCCCGCATCCCCAGCAGTATTCCCCTTCTTTTATAAGGACAAAACCGGATGTGAATGTAAGTTTTAGTGTGATTTCGCCGTGTCTGCACAGGCTATGGATTTGATCCAGATGTAGAGATACGGTGTTTCTGGTTGCCATATAACCAAATAACTGGGCTGCTTCAGTGGTGGGTTTCAGATAGAGGCC
This sequence comes from uncultured Desulfobacterales bacterium, assembly GCA_964638145.1. Taxonomy (GTDB): domain Bacteria; phylum Desulfobacterota; class Dissulfuribacteria; order Dissulfuribacterales; family QOAL01; genus S144-17. Next base: position 3,492 of record CAZXAK010000034.1, read on the forward strand.
TGCATTTCGCATAAATGGTAAGCCTGCCCTTACGATTCTGACAGATGCAAGTTTTGTCAGAAAGGGGGAGCGTTTGATAAGGTATGTTACACGGGATGACGCAGCCATGTCAAAGGGAGAGAAAAGGGCGGGCGGTACCCCGAAGCGTGTCTCCCAGAAATTCAGCAATTCCCTGCGTTTCTCACTGCTTACGTATTTTGGCCACGAAGAATCCCACTGAATCGATTTCATGGGGATAAAATCTCCTGCATAGTCGTATGCTCTGATCAAAATGTCTGCCCCGCCAGCATTCAATGCCTGCATGGCCTGTAAGGGGAGGGGTCCATGACTCCACATTGGCAGCCCGCTTTTTTAGGAGATGATTTACCACCTCCTCGTTTTCTAAAGGGTTGAGCGTGCATGTGGAATAGACTATATATCCGCCTGGCTTTAGTAGGTCAAAGCCTTTCAGCAAAAGTCCTTTCTGGATGGCAGTCAGGTCTGTTGAGCCTTGCCGCCTGTGACCAATCTCTCCATTGTCGTAGAGCCTGTAGCGACCTTCTCCGGAGCAGGGTGCGTCCACCAGCACCCGGTCAAACTTGACAGGGGGCGAGAGGAATTCACCGCGACAGTTTGAAACAACCGTATTGGAGATACCCATTCGTTTCACATTTGACAGGAGCGCAGTAACTCTGCCATATTTGCGGTCGTTGGCAAGAATGGTGCCTGTATCTCCCATGATCTGAGCCATATGGGTGGTTTTTCCTCCAGGGGCTGCACACAGGTCAAGGACAAGTTGACAAGGATGCAGATCAAGTGCCAGTACGGGCAAGGCCGACGAGAGTGCCTGGGGATATGTAAGGCCCAGGTAATAACTGTGGCTGGCTCGTAGCTGTTTGGTGCCCGTAGCCCTGTAAATCCATTTTATAGGTGTTGCTTCAAGCATTATTCCTTCGGATAGCAGGCGCTGGCTGATACGGGATTCAGGTTTTTTTAAGGTGTTGAGTCTGATATACGGTGGCAGGGGTACGGATAGATGTTTGATGAACCTGTCAAAATCGGGAATGAATTCCTGATATGCAGGGAAAGGATCAGGTATGTTCACTATTGGATCTGTTCTGGGCGGCAGGTGCGTTTTTCCCGTCCCGTTTTGGTCAAGGCACCTTCTAGGAAAAATTCACTTATCTGGATGGCAGCGGTTTTGACGCTGTATTTCTTGTGAGAGGAGAGGACCCAGAACCTTGACATTTCATCCAGGGCACCGAAAAAGGCCCGTTTGAAAATTTCAGGGATTATATCCTCTCTAAAGACTCCTGCCTCCTGACCTTCTGTCAGTATGCCGGCAATTATGTTGGTGTATTCGACAAATTTTTTGTTGCGGTAGTCCTTCATGAACTTGCTGCTCTGACGAAGTTCTACCTGTATGACCTCAGCCAGGTCGCGCCTCTCCTCCATGAGCGAGAGGTGCATGTGGGCAAAACGCATTAATTTTTCACACGGATTGCTGATACCGGAAAGTTCTTGCTTCACATTGGCAATAATCTTGCCCATCTCTTCTTCAAATATGGTTATCAGGATATCATATTTGTTGTTGAAATAGAGATAGATGGTCCCGTCAGCGACATTTGCCTCCTTGGCTATTTCTGCAATACGTGAGTTGAAAAAGCCATTGCGTGCAAATACCTTGATGGCAGCTTGGACTATTTTGTCGTGTTTGTCCGCAACTTTCATGATGGTAGTATATTCCGGGAAAATGAATGCGCATTCATTCAGTATATTACAATGATACAGGAGTAAGTCAAGGTCTAAAATTTTTAAAAAAATAAGATGGGCAAGCTTGATGCATTTCAATGGCTCGGCATGGCCTTCAGCTTGCTATCAGGAATTGTGTTGAAATCCTGTGCTATTTCCTGATATTATGACACAATTTTCGTAGCCCCCTTTCAGTCGGTACCCAAGAGCAGCAAGGAGCATGAGTTGATTTTGGTGGTCTCTGGATTGATGGTTGGGTGATATGAAATTCAGTCATTTCATCCAACCAACGCAGCTATCGGGTAACAGGGCCATTTATGGACAGATGTCAGCTACACATCCATTCTGTGCATTGTATGAACATGACCTCAAGTCGTATCGGTTTTCTCTGTTTAAGCTTGACATGTGCAGATAAGCTTGATAATGGAAGATAAATTCAATCAAATAAATTTGTTATCGTGTCGTAGGGTCAAGGCTGCTTCGTTGATCTTGGGGGAGGTCAGGAATTGTCAGTATCCAGACGGGGCAGTATAAGGAACTTCTTCGGCATACCCTAAACTACTGATTTATTTTGAGCCACAGGTTTCAGGGTGTAAGGGGTTACTTGCTGGTCAAGATGTAAATGTTTGTTCTGTGACAGTGCTGTAGACGCCATCTCCTGATACCTGTATTCCAAAGGGAGGGTTTCGATGTTTAAAAGGTCAGGGGGATTATTACTATCTGTTTGCTTGATTTTTTCAGTTATTCTCTGTGGTTCAGAGGTTTATGCTGCAGGTTTCCAGCTATTTAATGAGCTTTCTGCAAAGGCCATGGGCAACAGTGCAGCCATGTCTGCGCGTAATGACGCTGCCGAGCTAGCATGGTTCAATCCTGCTGGTTCCTCTATGATGGACACTGCCCAGATCACAGCCGGCGGTGCCCTGATATTTCCATCAATGGAGCTGGATACCGGTAGCGATACTCCAAACATGAAGCATATTGCCTATCCGGTCCCATATCTGTATGGGGCCATGCCCATTCTTAAAAATCTTGGTGCTTCTCTGTCTGTAAATTCTCCCTATGGACTTACCACTGAGTGGGACAACGACTGGACCGGCAGGTATCGCGCCCACTATACTAATCTTTCTTCGGTTTTTATCACCCCGGCCCTTTCTTACCGGCCGTTTGAGTGGCTGTCTGTTTCAGCGGGTGTGCAATTTGCCTATGTGGATGCCGAGATGAGGCAGTATGTTAGTCCGCTGTTCCCTGGGCTTTATACCAAGATACAGGGCCACGATTGGGGCCAGGGCTACATCCTCGCTGCGATGGTGAGACCGGCCAAGGACTGGTTCCTTGGTATGACCTATCATTCTTATGTGCATTTTAACATAGAAGGCCATGCCGAATATGATATTCCTTCTGTGTTAAAACCTTATAGCGGTCTCTTTCCACGTTCGTCCGTTTCCCTTCCCCTTGATCTGCCCCCAACGTTGTCATTTGCTGCTTCAACCACTGCGCTGAAAAATTTTCGTTTTTCTGCCGAAGTACTGTGGACCGGGTGGTCAACATACAGTGACCTGCGTTTCCATTACGAACAGCTTCCTGTAACCTTGCAACCAGGAGTAGTCACTGTTTACAAGAAGTGGAACGATGTAGTATCGCTCCATTTCGGGGTTGAATATTTTCTTAATGATCAGTGGACATTGAGGGCCTCTTATGCTTGGGATGAGTCACCTATTGAGGATGATTATAGAGACCCCACCCTTCCCACCAATGACCGCAATGTGTTTGGATTTGGTATAGGCTACCAGTGGAATCACCTCACAGTGGATACTGCATACAGCTATGTTTCAGTGGAGGACAGCAAGCCTGGCGAGAAGGTAACCCCTGAACTTGATGGCACGTACAAGGGATATGCCCATATTGCCAATGTATCCTTTAGCTGGACTTTTTGAGCAGTATCAGTAATATCCTTCACCAATCCATGAAGGCCCCGGCACTGGCAAAAAATACCATTCCTGAACTGCTCACCCAGGCTGGGAGTACTTATGGTTCCAGACCGGCCTTGCGGGCCCTGGACGTGCATAACGGCAGACAGTGTACTTTTGCCGAGTTGCTTGAAGATGTCAAGCATATCGCCCTTGGTCTTGTCTCTCTTGGTCTTGAGCCAGGGCAGCATGTGGCTGTGCTTGGTAAAAACAGTCCTGAGTGGGCCCGTGCTTACCTGTCTGTAAGCATGGCCGGCGGGGTAAACGTACCGGTTGACTCTTTACTCAGCGAAAATGAGATAAGGCAGTTGCTTGCCGGTGCTGAAGTAAGAATGGCGTTTGCTGATCCAAGATTTCTCGACGTATTCTTGGACTCACCCCGTGGCTTTCCTGTGCCAGAAAGACTGATTTCCCTGGATCACTCTGCAAAATCATCATCAGACAAGGGTGGGGGAGGGCTGCCGAAGGTGCTTACCTTGGATGACCTTCGCGGCCTAGGCCGCGCGTTGAAGGACAGACAGCTTCCTGAAGTGGAGTCATCGCACCTTGCCGCAGTGATATTTACGTCTGGTACCACAGGAAGTCCCAAAGGGGTCATGCTCACCCATTCCAATATTGTATCAGACGTAATCGCTTGTGAACGGGCCATTACTGGGTTTCTCTCCATTGGAGAGGAGAGATTCCTGTCCGTGTTACCCATGAATCATACCTTTGAGTGTACAGCAGGTTTCCTGTTGCCCATGTACACAGGGTGTTGTATCACCTTTGCCAGAAGCCTCAGGTCACGATATCTGATGGAAGATATAAGGTCTTCCGGCACAACTATAATGTTTGGGGTCCCTTTGCTGTATCAGAAGATGGTGGAGGGTATATACCGGGCAGTGGATAGGGCCCCTGCAGTAAGAAGGCATGCCTTTCGTACAATGATGAACATGGTAAAACTTGCTGAACGCATGGGCAACGACAACCTTGGGTTTCATCTGTTCAAGGGGCTGCGTGAAAAGGCAGGGCTGGGAAGCCTGAAGTTTTTCATATCAGGTGGGGCTGCACTGCCACTGTTTGTGGCCAAGGAACTGAACCGTCTGGGCCTGAAGATACTTCAGGGCTATGGGCTTACTGAGGCAAGCCCTGTCCTGACTATCAACCCAATGGATGCCCCGCGTAATGAAACAATAGGAAAACCCCTTCCTGGTGTACAGGTCAAGGTGGCGGATCCCGATCCTGATGGGGTGGGTGAGTTGTGTTTCAAGGGTCCTATGATAATGAAGGGGTATTATAAAGATGATGAGGCCACCAGCGCAGTGTTGACGGATGGTTGGCTTGCCACTGGTGATCTTGGTTTTGTGGACAGGGAAGGCTATGTGCATATCTGTGGAAGGTCCAAGAACCTTATCGTGACTGCCGCAGGCAAGAATGTATACCCTGAGGAGGTTGAGACCGAGCTTAACAGGCAGCCCTTTATCCTGGAATCCATGGTGTATGGTAAGTTGCGGCCGGGTACCTCTGGCGAAGATGTCTGTGCTGTTATTGTTCCCGACTATGAGGTGATTGGGGAGTATTTTCCTGACAGGCTCCTGTCAGATCATGAGGTGGAGGAACTTGTTGCATCAGAAGTCAAAAAGGCCAACAGGGTCATTGCTGCCTATAAGCGTGTAAAGCATTTCAAGATTTTCAATGAGGAACTTCCCAAGACATCCACAAGAAAGATTAAACGGCATCTGATAAATGCATCGTAGTCATCTGTTAAAAGTGTCACTTCGGTGTGTTGTGCTTTCCCAATGAATTGTGATTGCCTTTTCCATATTATTTGACCTCCCAGCAAGAACTCCTTCAAAAAAAATCCATGGCATTTTCGCTTGACGATCATAGAGACAGTTTGAATGACCTTCAGTATGAAGCTGTCAGTTACAGGGGTGGTCCCCTGCTGGTTCAGGCCGGACCTGGTACCGGAAAGACCAGGGTACTCAGTTACCGTATAGCTGCCCTTGCCGCTGCAAATAGGGAATCTGCTGTGCTTGCCATAACCTTTACGAACAAGGCCGCGTCAGAGATAGCTGAAAGGGTGGAGACGCTTGCAGGCAACGCAGTGAGTGATGGGCGCATACAGATAGGTACATTTCACAGTTGGGCACTTGGCTTTCTCAAGCAATACTATGGAGACCAGGTTAGAGAGGTGGTGGACGAGGCTGATGCGCGTGCTATCCTGTCGGCGGCATTGAAGCAGGCTGGCATACGTGGAGATGTCAGGCGTATTCACAGGATGATATCCCGGGCCAAGCAGGAGTGGCCTGTAAAGATTCCAGATGGGGAACCGGATTTCAGACAGTATTTATCTGTGTATACCAGGGCCATGGAAGATTATGGCCTGTGGGATTTCGATGATCTTATCTTGGAATCTGCCAATCTTCTGGAATCTCCTGAGAATGCATGTTCATTCAGAGAGAACATTTCTGCCGTGCTCGTTGATGAATTCCAAGACGTAAGCCCTGCCCAGTATGCCCTTTTGCGTCTTATGCTCCCGTCAGATGGTAATGTTACTGTAATCGGAGATGCTAATCAGGCCATATATGGCTTCAGGGGGGCAAGTCCGAAATTCATGCAGGCCTTTGTGGCTGATTTCCATGATGTCAGAATTATAACGCTTGGAGAGGTCTACAGGTGTCCTCAGATTTACCTGGATGCAGCCACGGCCGTTATTGGTCAGGCTGGATCACCACGGCTTACTTCTTGCCGTGGTGCGGGAAGTGAGATCATTTTCAAGCCTCACAGGGATCCGGCGTCCGAGGCCCGGTGGATAGCGATTGAAATAGAAAAGAACGTTGGCGGGCTTAGTTTTGACTCCATGAATGCGAGGCGGGCCGGTGGAGATGATATGCGCAGTCTCTCAGATGTTGCAGTGCTGTTCCGGACCAGACGTATAGGTGAAGTAGTGGCAAAGGCCCTTTTTGAAGAGGGCATACCTTATCAGCTTTCCGCCCCGCCCGATCCCTTGGAGCAACTTGAAATAAGAAATATCTGGAGGTTGTGGGAGGCTGTAAAGGGAAAGGCCCTGGAGTATCACGTTTCGAGGTTGCCTGGGAAAAAGGAGAAGTGGCTGCAGAGGCTTAAGGCCCTTGTGCCTGAAGTGGAGAGGTATTCTTCAGTACAGTTGATCATGATGTTTGCCCAGTGGCTTGATATAGATCCCGAGTTGCCTGAGGTGGCAGGTCTTGTGGAGGCGGTTGAGCGAAATCCTCATGTCGAGAGCCTTGGCGTGCTGCTCAGGGAGGAGGTGGACATAATCAGGAGCAAGACAGAATCCGTGTCACTCCTCACGCTCCATGCGGCAAAGGGCCTCGAGTTTCCCGTTGTCTTTATTGCTGGATGTGATGATGGGGTTATCCCCTGGAAGGGAAGCCCGCTGGATGAGGAGGCCCGGCTTTTTTATGTTGGACTCACCAGGGCATCCGAGAGGCTTTATATAAGTTATCCAAGGAAGCGGATGGTAGATGGTTCCTATAGACATAGAAGACCTTCTCGTTTTATCAGGAAGATACCCCAAGGGCTTTGCATAACACCTGCTATCAAAAAAAATGTCCCGAAACGCACCATGAAACAGCGTCAGAAGAACCTGTTTTGAAAAATCGTTCCTCAATTTGAGCGTTTCAAATCATGTGATAAACAAAACCGTTATATCAAATCTGTTGGATGACGGGCAGTTTTACAAAACGAGAGATAATTCTTCGCAGTATTCTTTGCGGGCATTATTATGCAACGTATAACTGCCTGAAATGTATATATTTACATGGGTGCTAAAGATAACATGCTACACGATACCTATATGGCGGATGGTGCTTTTTACCATGCTTTTAAAGCTCATCAGTTGCAATGACTTGGTGGTGATATGTTTGATCGCGGTTAAAATCATAAGAAAAAGCACCATCCGCTTTGCCAAGCGCTTCCGTATTTCAGGTATTCTGTCGTATAGTGGTCAACCTGTTCCTAGATACCTTGTGGGTTTATGGCTGTAGTAATTACAGGATGAGTTCCATATATCTTAGCAAGATTGATTGATCGTTGTATTATGACTTTTTCCGTCTGCCCGCAGTCTGCTTGGTCTTGGCAGGTTTTTTGAGCGGTATCTTGTTCTTCTTCACGTAAAGTTCCACAGGATTGTCACGCTTTGCGGTCTTTTTGGGTATATCAACACCTATCTTTCTTAGTTCGGTAACAATCTTTGAAACTTGAAATTTGCTGATTCCCAGCTCTTCCCCAATTTGAGCTGCTGTCATCTCAGCATAATGTTTGTGTACAAAGGCAACATCATCTTCGGTATATGGTCTGCTTCTTTTTCTGGTCATTTGACTTCTCCACTGATTTGTATTCATTGATTAAAGCTAAAGTTGTTTTTTAACTGAATATGTTTTGTTTGTCAAACATTGCCGTGGAGTGTGTACAGCTCTTTTTGCGTTGTATATTATTAAAATGCTTATCATTGTCCTGTTATCTTATTGGGTGTGCAGATTTTAATATACTATTTGGAAGTCTACTGACTATTTGTCTTTGATTGTACACGGATGCCTTGTAATTATGTTTTTCGATCGTATACTCTCATTATTTCGTGGCTGTTATCATGGCTCTTTGCGGGTATTATTGTACAATGTGCAACCTGAATTGAGCGTTTCAAATCATGTGAAATCTTGTTTTGTCTTTAATTACAGTAAAATAATGCTGTTTTGGTAAAATTGCCCGTCACTCAACGGGTTTGCTGTAACTGTTTTGCCTTCTACATAATTTGAAACCGCTGCGGGATGCCCTATTTCGTATGATGTGGTGCCCTGTGCGCAGATATATCGTTTTTTCAAGGAGGCTGGTCTTCAGATGGACAATTTTGAATTTCATAATCCGGTAAAGATAATATTTGGAAGGAGAAAGGTTGCAGAGGCTGGGGTACACGTGTCGCGTGTGGCCCGTACAGTGCTTCTTTGCACTGGCATGGGCAGTGTAAAGAAAAATGGCATATTTGACACGGTGGTACAGGGGCTTGACAGGAATGGGGTCTCCTGGGTTGAACTTGAAGGAATTCAATCGAATCCACTATTGAGCAAGGTGAGAGAGGGGATTGAGATAGTCAGAAGGGAGGGGCTTGAGGCAGTTATGGCCGTTGGGGGAGGTAGTGTGATGGATACCGCCAAGGCTGTTGCAGCAGGCAGCCTTATGGAACGTGGTGACATATGGGATTGTTTCCTTGGCAAGGAAGAGATAAAAGATGCTCTACCTGTTGTAACAGTTCCAACGCTGGCTGCATCTGGCTCGGAGATGAACGGGTTCATGGTCATTACCAATGAAAAAAATATGCTCAAGCTTGCAGCAGGTTCTCCTCATGTTTACCCGGTAATATCTATTCTTGATCCTGAATTGACCTATACTGTTCCTGCGAATTATACGGCCTATGGCGGAGTGGATGCCATCTGTCATCTGCTTGAGCCGTTTTTCAACGGTTCATGGCCTGATACGCCCATACAGGATGGAATTACGTATGGTCTTGTAAAGGCGATCATTCAGTCTACTGATGCCTGTTTGAAGTCTCCCCAAAGTTACACCGCAAGGGCCAATCTTATGTGGGGGGCGACTCTGGCCCTTAACGGTTTGACCAAGGCCGGGGTGGGGCAGCACTTCTTTCCTGTACATCTTATTGAACACTCCTTGAGTGCCCTGTATCATGTGCCCCATGGTGCCGGGCTGTCTGCTTTGCTCCCTGGCTGGATGGAGTGGTATGCAGATAGTGGAAGCCGTGAACGTATTGCCGAGTTTGGATGCGGTGTGTATGGACTGGATAAAGGTGGTACAGACGCGGAACTTGCGGTCCGCACCATACTCATCTTTAGTAGGTGGTTGAAATCAATAGGTTGTCCGTGGGATCTTGCACACCTGTCCATTCCTGTCTCTGCCCATGCCGACATAGCAGAAAATGCCATGGTGCAGGGGGCTATCTGGGGGATAGATCAAGATTATACCAAGGAAGTAATAGTGAATATTTTGGATAGGTGTGCTCGGAGAGACATTTAGCTGACGGGAGCGGTTTTGGGTATCTGGGCAGGACCTCTGGCGGAAGCGCATGGGAATCGAACCCACCTGCGAGGTTCCTCACCCCGCACACCGGATTTGAAGTCCGGGAGGCCCACCAGTGACCTATCCGCTTCCGCACGGCTCTAAAGATGGTATCATATTTTTTCGTTGTGGCAAGTCTTCATTTCCGGTGGGTAAAATATAATTGTTTCTAATGAATGTATTACAGATAGTCGATTAGGAAGACAGGTACTATGGTACTGTTGATAGGGTCATTTCCTGTGCGTCCCCCAATTGCTTTGATATGGTGGATAGGGTTGGAGCGGATTTAATTTGAAGAACCTCAAAAGATGTGCCACCGCTTCCAGATTTGAAAGGCGTAAAAGCGCTATCAGCGTATGGCTCCCTGCAGCCCTGAGAGAATTTAAGCGATCAGGAGGTATTTCATGGAAACACAGCAGAACCAGCAGCCGCTGGATCTCGTTGTCAAGTATCTGAATATTCTGCTTAGAAGAAAGTGGATAGTGATATTTAGCGCTGTCCCCATCCTTGTCGGTGCACTTCTCTACTGTCTCATAACACCAAAGGTATTTCAGACAACAACATCTATTATCGTAGTGGCCCAGAGGGTGCCAGAGGCCTATGTGCGCTCTACTGTGACAGGAGATACGAGTCATAGGATAAGGGCCATTATGCAGCAGATAACCAGCAGAACAAATCTGGAGAAGGTGATTCAGGAATTTAACCTGTATGTGGACGAGAGGGCAGAACTTCCAATGGAGAAGGTAGTAGCCATGATGCGGGACAAGATTGACGTGAATATTCCACGTTCCCGTCAGATCAACTCCTTTACCCTGGCCTATGAGGGAAAGGATCCTGTGCTGATTGCAGAGGTCCTGAACTATCTTGCAAACATGTTCATAGAGGAAAATCTCAAGCTCCGGGAAAAGCAGGCCATGAATACGGCCAATTTTTTGAATGCCGAGCTGGACAAGATATATCAGAAGCTTTCTGCCCGGGAGAATGCCCTGAAGCAGTACAAGATGGAGCATATGGGTGAGCTGCCAGAGCAGCTTGCCAGCAACAATGCCATGCTTGAGCGTCTGCAGACTGAGTATGAGACGTTGCAGGAGAATTTGCGCAGGGCAGAGGACAGGAAATTGCTCCTGAGCCGCCAGATACAGGTGGGAATTGATGAGGCCCAGGTAGGTGCAGGAGAACCATCTGGTCCAACGACTCTCTCTGCCCTTAAAAACAGATTGAAGGCACTTAGAGCGCGTTATACAGACAAACATCCTGATATAGTAGAGCTCAAGGAGCGGATTGCCCAGATGGAGAAGGCCCAGCAGGAACAGATGGCACAGGCCGGCGATGCAGGTAAAAATGCCCAGACAGATTCCCGTTCCATCCTGGATTCAGAGGTGGCATTTCAGCTCAAGAGTATAGAGACTGAAATCAGGAATATGAAGAAGGACAGTGCGGAGATCAGAAAACAGATCGCAATGTACAAGCAGCGTATTGAAAATACGCCCAAGAGGGAGCAGGAACTGCTGGATCTTACGAGGGATTACAATAATCTTCGTAAGACGTATGATAGTCTGATGTCCAGGAAGATCCAGGCAGAGGAGGCCGCTGCCCTGGAGAGGAGGCAGCAGGGTGAACAGTTCAGGGTCATTGATCCTGCCAGGGTGCCAGAGGTTCCCATCAAACCTGCTGTAAAGAAGATACTCCTTATGGCCCTGGTCTTGTCATTGGGCGTCGGTGCAGGGGCAGCCATTGGGATAGAGTTTCTGACCCAGCGTTTCTACGATCCGGATGACCTGGAGAATGCCTTTGGAATACCTGTTATCGCCTTTGTGCCCTTGCTTCTCACCCAGAAAGAGAAGTTCAGGGTGAGATTAAGGGAGACTATGCTTGGAATAACAGCCGCCGTGGCCTATGGGGGGGTGGCATTCCTGTTGTTTTTGCTCGTGAAGAACGGTGCGGGTTCGTTGGCTGAAGTGGTAAAGCATATACAGAAGGTTACTCTCTAATGGACAAGATAGCAAAGGCCTTGGACAAGGCACTCAAAGAGCAGGAAGATGAAAGAAAGGCAGGGCCAGTTAAAGTGGCAAAAGGTCCAACCCTATCCGCCGTTACTGGCCACAACGTGGACAAGGTCTCAGGGCCTGTGGGTGAGGAGTTGCAAGATTCCTCCTTTGATACCGCAGGAGACTTGCCCAAGGAGCCGGAGGATTTATCCATTGATCCCAAGTTGATTGTGTACCATGAGCCAGAATCTCTTGCCGCAGAGCATTTCAAGCTCCTTCGTTCCCGCATTCTGCACCCATCTGATGGAAGGGAACTGAGAACCATTCTGGTGACCTCTGCAATGGATGATGCAGGCAAGACCATGGTCGCCTGTAACCTGGCCCTTTCCATAGCCCAGGGGGTTGATCCATATGCACTCCTAATTGACGCAGATGTAAGAAGGTCTTCAGTGCACAAGATGTTTGGTCTTGAGCCAGGCATAGGCCTTACTGATTATTTAGTTGGAAGAGAGAGTCTGCCATCGTGTTTTGTGAAGCCGGCCATTTCAAAGCTCACCATACTACCGTCTGGTGAAAAGGTCCCCAATCCTGCAGAGATTATTACCTCTTCAAGGATGAAGGCCCTTCTCGATGAGGCAAAGGCGCGCTATGAGGATAGATTTATCATCATTGATTCTCCGCCGGTAAACCTTGCATCTGAAGTTGTTGATCTTGCCAAGTTGGTGGATACGGTATTGATGGTGGTCCGTTGTGGGGGCGCAAGCAAGCCATTGCTTGAACAGGCCATAAACAGACTGGGCAGGGAGAGGATAATGGGCATTGTCTTCAATGCCTATGATCGTCCCAGCGGCAAGTACGGGTATTACAAGAAAAAGAATAGTTACTACAAATAAATCGTCTCAGATAGGGGGGCGTACCGCATAGGGAATGGTAAAACTTTTTGGGAAAAATTATCCTGTAAGGAAGCTCTTACTCTTTATAATTGAAGGCCTGTTTCTCCTCGTATCCCTTGCGTTTGTTGATGTGCTGAAGTACGGGGGAGATCTTACAGCACTCTACGATCAGAGTATCTGGCCAAGGTTGTTTCTTATAGTGGTGGTCTCCCAACTCTGTCTTTACTACAACGATCTGTATACATTCAAAGGCAGGATCGATTATGTAGAGATGAGCACAAGGCTCTTCCAGGCAGTGGGTGTAGCCTGCATATTGCTGGGGTTCCTATTTTATCTGTTCCCATCCCTTATGCCTGGCCGGCAGATTTTTATCCTTAGTCTGCTGGTGTTCATATTTTTAAGCAGTGTCTGGCGATATGGATACTGCTTTCTTCTTAAGAACAGGTGCTGGTCTGTTCCTGTGATGGTGTTGGGTATGGGGCATTTTCTCAATGACATCATAAACGAGATTGATGAAAATGTTGACTGCGGATTTCGGGTGGCAGGTATTGCTGTAAAAGGCGGGATGGAACGGGACAGGGTTGGTAATATCCCTCTGTTTGATTCTTTTGATAATCTGCTTGAAAAAGTGGCTGAGACCAGAAGTGACGCAGTGATAGTGGCCATGGATGAGCGGCGTGGCAATCTGCCAGTGGATGAGCTGCTTGAGTGCAAGATGCACGGGATCCCCATCATTGAAGGGGAGACCTTCTTTGAGGAGCTTACCGGAAAGCTTCTTGTGGACAAGATCAATCCGAGCTGGCTTATCTTTAAAGAAGGATTCATGATATCTCCACTTAGTGCCGGGCTGAAGAGGTTTGTTGGTGCTGTTATAGCCCTGGTGGGGTTGGTTGTCTCATTGCCTGTGATGCTGATTACTGCAATTTCGATAAAACTTGATTCAAAGGGGCCGGTCCTCTTTTCTCAGGAGCGTGTTGGCAAGGATGGCAAGACTTTTAATATATTGAAGTTTCGTTCCATGAGAACCGATGCCGAGAAGGATGGGGCCCGATGGGCCAATGAGAATGATGATCGGGTCACCAGGGTAGGGCGTGTCATACGCAAGTTGCGCATTGATGAGATCCCGCAGATGTGGAATGTCCTGAAAGGGGATATGAATTTTGTTGGTCCCAGGCCGGAGCGGCCTGTTTTTGTAGAGGCATTGAGTAAAAAGATCAGGTACTATACCCAGAGACATACTGTAAGACCTGGCATTACAGGCTGGGCTCAGATCAACTATCCATATGGCGCTTCAGAGGAAGATGCAAAGAAGAAGTTGGAGTATGATCTGTACTATATCAAACACATGTCTGTGGTGCTGGATCTGTATATAATTCTCAAAACTGTAAGGACCATATTGTTCAAGTTTGGGGCAAGATAGTTAATGTGCGACTATACAAGGCAGTTATGCCAGAGTGTGACAGGGGGATACAGATGAATAGATATTTTTTCACGATTTTTTGTGTGGTTGCCTTGGTGTTGAGTTCCGGAGTTTTGTTCTGCCATGCTGCTGAAAAACAGCAGGACTATATTATCGGTTGTGGAGATGTGCTTGAGATCCTTACCTGGAAGGAGGATTCATTTTCTATCCCTGAGGCCCTTGTAAGGACAGACGGGAAGATTACCATTCCTTTGATAAATGACATCCAGGCAGCAGGAAAGACCCCAATGGAGCTACAGAAGGATATTGAGGCCAGGCTCAAGGCATACGTTACGAATCCTGAGGTAACGGTGACTGTCAGGGATCCTGCAAGCCACAAATTTTATATTTTGGGTGAGATTCAGCACACTGGTGAATATCCACTCACCAAGCGGCTCACAGTCCTTCAGGCCTTTGCCCTTGCCGGCGGTTTTACTGAATGGGCATCAAAGGATGAGATACTCTTGCTAAGAAAGAAGGGTGGCAAGGATATCACCATCAGAATAAACTACAAGGAGTTGGCTGATGGAGAAAATCTGAAGCAGAATGTCTATATCCAGGCTGATGATACCATCATAGTACCTTGATTCTCCAAGGCATATATTATGATTCAATATCTGAAAAAAAGGACATCTGGGCCGGAGAGGTGTAAACCAGGATTTGTCTCTTTGTTGTTCTTATTGTTGTTGGCTGTCGTATTTGTCCTGCCTGTTTCCTCATCCTTTGCCTATGAACTGACATTCCAGCCGAGGATAACTGAAAATCTGACATATACAGACAATCTGTTCCTGAGTTCCGGGGATGATCCCAGGGACCCAAAGGAGGGCGACGGATACTCCCTGTTTACGCCTGGGTTTACTGGTACAATATCTTCCAGGACCATGGGGGCGTCCATGTCCTATGATTTTGGATATACCAGATATTTCAGGTGGAGCAGCCAGAATGACTGGAACCATAACATGAATATGAGCGGATGGTATGCCCTTTCGAGGCATACCAGGATAGAGGTAAGTGATGGTTTGGTGTACACTGCAGATCCTCTGTCGGACCGCAACTTTGCCATAACCCTTCCTCCAGACAGTACATTGCCGGAAGATTACACCACGAGGCGGGTAAGGGAGCCATATCTCACCAATTATGGCAGGTTAAGTATTACCCACCAGTTTGGCCGGGACGATTCCATAGTGGTGGAGTATGGTAATGGAATAAGACATGATTTTGGTGATTACTCCACAGGTCCAGAGACAGATCGGTACAGAAGCGCCAATTATATGCGTCATACACCGAGCACGACAATAACTTACTGGTTCAATTCACGGTGGGGTGTTGAGCTGCAAGGTATGTATGACCAGGGAAATTTCAGAGAACAGCCAGATACAAAGTCCGGTACCGGAAGGATCAGGCTGACGAGGCGTTTCAACCCCCATTTTGATATGTATTCGGAATATACCTACTATACTATTTCATACGATGAAGAGCAGGGAGGCAATGGCGCTACCACATTCTCCCGAGATTATGATACGCACTCGCCGATATTGGGGCTCAACTACTCCATAACACAGGACCTCTCTCTGGAATGTCATGCAGGGGCAGTGATTCAGACCATGGATCAGGCAGACACCACTGTGACCTTCTCCGGGGGATTGAGTCTGTCCAAGAGCTATCAGTACGGATCTGTCAGGGTTTATGGAAGTGCTGGCCAGGCCCAGGGTGTTTATACAGATGAGGCGGTCGGTCCATCCATATACTTTGAGGCTGGGGTCACCAGTACTTATCAGATTCTGGAGGACCTTTCGTGCAATGTTTACGGATCTTTCCGAAGGGATGACTATGGCAGGGCCAACAATGACAGCCTGTCTGGAGACAGCGGAGGTAGCGATGACACCTATGGGGCCGGTATAGGTTTCAACTGGCACCCTTACCCCTGGCTCGGTTTTGATATATCCTACAGTTTTCGCCAGTTGGTCTCTGGCAGAGATGCAGGTCTCTATGGCCAGGGATATACTGAGAATCGAGGGCTGCTGGTCATAACCCTTACTACTCCCAGACCGTGGCGTACGACCAGATGAGTTGTTGCCTGGACCTGCTTAACTGTTTCCGGGATGTAAAATGTCGTAACTGTTCTGAGGGTTCTTTGCAGGTATTGTCGTGCAACTGTCTGAAATGTATGTGCTTACAGGGGATATATATGCAAGGCCGAGGGTATGCAGGC
Organism: uncultured Desulfobacterales bacterium; assembly: GCA_964638145.1. Lineage (GTDB taxonomy): Bacteria > Desulfobacterota > Dissulfuribacteria > Dissulfuribacterales > QOAL01 > S144-17. The sequence goes on from CAZXAK010000034.1 coordinate 19,832, forward strand.
GTACTGCCGGTACCTCAAGTGCCTGACAGATAAGCGAAGATTCCGAGGCAGTAGAGGTGGTATCCTGTGAGCAGATACAAAATGTCTGTTCTTCAGTGCCATGCATGGGGCATTACGGGAGCAAAATGGTTAGAGTGTTTGGCAGTGACGTCAGGGGATAGGGCTTCGTGTCTGCAGTCACTGGATGTAATAGCCTGGCTTATTGTGAAAATCAGAGCTGCATCTGCCAGTAGACTTCCAACTGTTTCTATTGCCTTTCTGAACGGGGTATTCTGTATCTCCTGCCATCTCGGGTCATCCGGCAGGTGCTTCGGCCTTTTCAGGTTGTAAATCACGGGAAATTCTCCCTCTGAGAAGTCGTATGCGTGGACTCTCATCCATGCCTCTCCCCCGGGCAATACGTCTGTTATGTAGTCTATGGCCACCTGGCCATTGTCAAAGATGGTGTCAACAGTTTTTTTGCCTGGATCAAAACCCCCCATAAAGATATCGCCAACACTTTCAGTTAGGTTCCAGCCGGCGAGTATCAGGTCTTCTCCCATCTGGATAAGGGATCCTGCAACACCACCTATGAGATCAGCCCCTACGGCCTCCTTGAGTTTTGAAATGACAAAAGATAGGCCTCCTGTGGCATGTCCCAGCCCAGGTGTGTCTGCCTGCAGTGTCCCAAAGGTAAGGGCATTACCCAAATCCTTCAGAAAATTTACTAAGGACTCCAATAACCCTGGTGAACTTTTTTCCTGCTCCAAGGCCCCATCCGTGTTAATGGCAAATTTGGGTGCACCGGAAACGCCGTTTAAAAAGAAGTCTCTGAAATTGAGGATTGAGTCTTCGATGTCCTTGACAATGCGGCTGTCCCACCCCATTTTGCTGCTATCGACCATGGCCCCTGCATGATAATCAAAGGATTTGGCCCCTGGATTGGATAGTAACTGCTCCTGCCTGTAAAGAAGTATTTGATCTTCAATGTTCATGGTGAGGCCATCAGAAATGTCCCTTCCTCCTCGTGTGCGGGCCTGTTCAGTATCCAGTATCCCTGAAAAGGCAGTATCCCTGACCTGTTGATTTGATGGTGGCGGCAGCCTGGAGTCTGACCGGAGTGTGATGGGTGATATGGACATCGTATATATTGATTTAAACAGAAATTCTTAATTATTTTTCTCTTGCCGGATGATACAGGGCACATGTCAAGATATATTAATGCCTTGAATGTGATAATATCCGCAAGAAATGTGCCTGCGAATATTACATGCAGTGATTTTTTGAATATTTAGGAAAAACCGAATGTTATCTGTTCATGCGGTCAATGGAAAATGGAGGTAGCCTACGAGTCGGAATAAGTTTCCTGTATACTTTGTTCCGGTGTCAAGCTGTGGCATACGCTTCATGCAGGTGGGCTATGGTCTGAAACCTTGAATATTATTGGACGCTCAAGGTATCTATTCCCTTTTTCATTGTTGGTTTGGGGGGATTGTTGTATTAATACTGATACTGAAATAGAGGGTATCGGCTGGGCTGACAGGGAAATCAACTTGTCGCCCACTTGACAATTGTCCTGTATTTGCAGTGGGCTTGTAGCGCTATTGCAGCAGGGCTCAGTCATAAGGCTGTATCATGGTTAACAGACAGATATAGGAATTTTTAATGGAGTGATAGATGGCTGGAATAACCCTTGAAGAAGTTGAGCATGTTGCCCGTCTTGCAAGGCTTAGCTTTACTAATGACGAGCTGTTGGCTTTTACTGAGCAACTTAATGACATACTGGGGTATGTTGCCAAACTCGAAGAACTTGATACAGCGGGTGTGCCGCCTACGACCCATGCCTTGCAGACCACCAATGTCTTTCGGCATGATGAGGTGAAACCTTCCCTGTCTGTGGATGATGCGGTTGCCAATGCGCCAGAGGAAGAAAAAGGTGCGTTTGTGGTACCCCGGATTATCTGATGCGTCTCCAAGCCCTGGATGGCATGGCTGTATTAATTTTTCGGAATTACAGATAAAACAATACCCAACATAATTTGTAACGCTCAATTTCGGTGATCGAAAATCGTCACTGGTATCATTTGGTGAAAGGTCTTAAAACTGATGAGCAATCTGATTAATCTTACCTTGAATCAGCTTCAAACCCTCCTTGCAGACAGAGAGGTGTCTTCCGTAGAGGTTACCTCTGAATATCTGCGCCGGATAGAGGAGGCAGATCCCCGAATTCAGGCATATATCACTGTTACCAAAGACCTGGCAATGCAGCAGGCCCATGAGGCTGACAGACAGCTATCGAAGGCTGACAGGCCCGCTCCTCTAACTGGCATCCCTTTGGGCATAAAGGACCTGATATGTACCCAGGGTGTCAGGACCACCTGTGCCTCCAAGATGCTGGAAAATTTTGTTCCCCCTTATAATGCCACAGTAATGGACAGGCTTTATGCGCAACATTCTGTGATGCTTGGCAAACTCAATATGGATGAGTTTGCCATGGGCTCATCCACCGAGAATTCTGCTTTTATGAAGACACGTAATCCCTGGGACATGGAGCGTATTCCCGGGGGGTCCAGTGGCGGTTCCGCTGCCGCTGTAGCCGCAGGCGAGTGTCCGGCTGCCCTTGGCTCTGATACAGGAGGATCCATCAGGCAGCCGGCTGCCCACTGTGGAGTTGTGGGGATGAAACCGACCTATGGCAGGGTGTCGCGGTTTGGGCTTGTGGCATTTGCCTCATCACTTGATCAGATAGGGCCCTTGACACGTGATGTCCGTGACTGTGCAATCATTCTCGAGGCAATTTCCGGCAGGGACCCGCGGGATTCTACCTCTGCCGATATACCCGTGCCAGCCTACTCTAATAGCCTGAAAGAGGGATTGGCCGGTGTTACCGTTGGGGTGCCCCACGAATACTTTGTGCAGGGATTGGATCAGGATGTCGAAGATGTCGTACAGAAGGGTATCAAGTATCTTGAGGAGCAGGGGGCTACAGTAAAGGAGGTTTCGCTTCCGCATACCCAGTATGCAGTGGCTGCCTATTATATTATTGCCCCTGCTGAGGCATCTTCCAATCTGTCCCGGTATGATGGTGTAAAGTACGGTGTGCGGGCAGATGATTATGAGAATTTGTTGGATATGTATCAGAAGACCCGTTCCCAGGGTTTTGGTGATGAGGTCAAACGGCGTATTATGATTGGTACCTACTGCCTTTCTGCTGGTTATTACGATGCATATTACAGAAAGGCATCTCAGGTGCGTACCTTGATTACTGAAGATTTCAAAAGGGCGTTTAAAGAGCAGGGATGCGATGTCCTTGCTGCGCCTGTGGCCCCTACTCCGGCCTTCAGGTTTGGAGACAAGACCGGCGACCCGCTCCAGATGTATCTTTCGGATATCTGTACCATTCCGGTAAATCTTGCCGGGCTTCCTGCAATTTCAGTCCCATGCGGCTTTAGCCGCGACGGGCTTCCCATAGGTATACAACTTATTGCCGACCACTTTCAGGAAGAGAAACTCCTTCATGCGGCCTTTAACCTTGAGCTTGTGGCAGGATGTAGCAATAGGATACCGGAGTTGTGATTGTGTATGGCGGGTTTTCATATGTTTTTTGATTTATCCTTTCAGTATGGTAGTTGATAGAAGGCATGCTACAGGACACCTATATAGCCGGTGGCATTTTTTGTCATGCCTTTGAAGCTAATCATTTGAAGCTAATCAGTTGTAATGGTTTATTAATGATATATTTGCCACCAGTCCAAACCATGAGAAAGGACGTCCTCGGCCTTTGTCAGTTGCTTCTGCATTTCAGGTGTCCTGCAGTTATGGAGATAAGGTGATGCAGAGAATTCCCATAAAATATGCTGCTGCAGGCATGCGGCTTGAGAAGGAGGCGGTTACGCCAGAAGGCCAGGTGCTGTGTGGACCAGGGACAGAGTTGACTGCTGAACTTATTGCCCGGTTGTCCAGACAGGGGGTGACGCTTCTTACAGTGGAAGGCAGGCCTGTAGTTATTCCAGGTGAAAAGAGCCTGAATGAGAAGCTTCGGGACCTGGAATACAGGTTTACAAAGGTAAATCAGGACCCTGTCCTAAAGGCATTGAAAAAACTCATAGCAGAGTTGTGGATAGTGCAGGAGAAAGGGCCGGAGGCACTGAGTGCCATGAGGCATAAATCCAGTGGGTAGCAAGTGGTCATGTATAAATAGTCTTTTTACCCCGCATCTTCACTGCTCAACGGTGAAGATGTTCATGTATGACCGATACCGTCGGTTTCCCTCAATATTGCCACAAAATGAAGGTTTTGGAATCTAATGACAAGAGAAGAGCTGCTTGACCGTTTGGACAACATACAGTCCCTGCCCACGTTGCCACCTATTGTTTCCAGGCTGAATGAGATGGTCAATGATGACGATGTGACGGCCTCCCGGCTGGGAAAGATTATTGAGAAGGACCAGGTGCTCACTACCAAGTTGCTCAAGATGGTTAATTCTTCTTTCTTTGGATTTCCCCAGCGCATCAGCACCATTCCCAATGCACTGGTCCTGCTTGGGTTCAACGTAATCAAGACCCTTATCGTAACCTCATCAATTTTTGAGGTGATGCAATCTTCAGATATTGGTCTCTTCGAGCATAGCCTTGGCTGTGCAACAGCGGCAGGTATCATAGCGAGGCGCAGGGGTATAAAGAATCCGGAAGAGGTATCCACTGCAGGTCTCATCCACGACCTTGGCAAGATTGTAATAAGGGCCGAGCTTCCTGATGACTATGAAAAGATCCTGAGCATTTCAAAGCAAAAGAAACTCTCTGTCCGGGAGGTGGAGAAGAGTGTGATAGGCATGGGCCATGGAGAGATAGGCGGGATACTGGCATCACAGTGGAACTTGCCGGATTCCCTGGTGCTGCCTGTGAAATTTCATCATTCACCCAAGAGATGCACAGGACATGTGGAGGTGGCTGCTATAGTGCATTTTTCCGACATACTGATACGTGCAGTGGGGTTTGGCTCAGGGGGTGATCCTTGGGTACCACCTCTTGATCATGAGGCATGGGAACTTATCAAATTCGGAAAGACCGAGGCCGGAGAGATACTGGAAGAGCTGGATGAGAAGCTTGCGGAACTCAAAGGCTTCACAGGGGAGATGCAGTAAGTCGGTGTTCATTTTAAAATCCATCCAAATATCCAAATGTCAAGAATTGTCTTAATAGCCCCTGATTTCCTGAAGCGTCAGGATATAGTTATGTGCCTTGAGGCAAAGGGACATACTGCTGTGCTGTTCGAGGATGTAAAGAGTGCAATAGCAACGGTTCTGTCAGACCCCCCTGATCTCCTTGTCTTGCAAAAGGGGCTGCAGCGGCATCTTGACAGTGAGGTGGTGCAGGCACTGAAGAATAACCTCCAGCTTGCGCTGCTTCCGATCATCCTTGTGGTATCAGGCAGGGATATAGCAAGCGGTATTGACTGGACCATATATCCTGTGGACGATGTAATTACAGGCGAGGCTGCGCTTGAAGAACTAACTATAAGGGTGGACCTGGCCCTTGCCCGCAAGAGGAGGATTGGCGATAATAATCCCCTCACGCAACTACCAGGAAATACATCAATACTCAAGAACATTCAGGGCGTGATAGACCAAGGCACAAGGGCCGCAGTTGGATATGTGGATATTGACAACTTCAAACCTTATAATGACAGATACGGTTTTTCTCAGGGCGATGAGGTGATACGCATGGTCTCCAGGGTCCTGGTAAATGTCATAAGGGAAAAAGTAGGTGCTAAAGGTTTTGTGGGGCACATAGGAGGGGATGACTTTGTATTCATAATACCTCTTGATGAGGTCAATCATGTATGTGAAGAGATTATCAATAATTTTTCTACCCTGATGCCCCTGTTTTTGGATGAGTCCGATTTGGAAGCAGGTTTTTTCCTGTCAAAGGACAGGCAGGGTAATGAGATCAGGTTTCCCCTCACTACACTATCCATTGCCGTTGTTCCATGTGTGCCAGGCCGTTTCAAGCACTTTGGAGAAATAGCCACCTCTGCGGCCCAGATTAAAAAAAAGGTAAAGTCAATGCCGGGCAGCAACTTCATGGTGGACAGGCGTAAAGGCGTTTGGGAACAGTAACATTTCCTGCCCCCGATGGACTAAAATTTATCCCACATTTTGCCACCAATGTAATTGCCCTATTTTTTCGTGTCTTTTCAATTGATGTGTGGGGTGGGCCATCCTGCCTTTCGTAGCTCTGTTCCCCCATGGTCCTTTGCGGGTATTGTCACATAACTATCTGAAATGTATCTGTTTGCAGGGTGCTACAGATGCAAGGCGGGAGGTACGCAGGCGTACTCCCTTGCACTGCAAGTGCCTGACAATGCAATAGATGTGGTGCCCTGTTAGCAGATACCGCCCTGCATATTCATCTTGCACATGTTTGTTCAATTCCCTAATACGGATTTCAATATATAGCGTACATATTCCTTTCTCACCCACCCTATGTTGTGTGGTATGATCCCCCTCTTTTATATCTAAGTGATAATTCTGCAAAAAATACGTTATATTTTCGTTTAAGGTCCTATCCTTCCATAGGGTAAAAATCTCTTTTATCCCTTGACAGTCTGGTCCGTTTTTCCATATAGTGGTAACAAGTGGTAGAAAGTGGGGCAAAGGGGAATCTGTCTTATGTTCAGAGGGAGGTCGGACCATGTGCTTGATGCAAAGGGCCGCCTTAGTATACCAGCCCGTTTCCGGGATGTGTTAAAGGCAAACTATGATTCAAAGCTCATAGTGACCAACCTGCCTTCGTGCCTTGCGGCATACCCCTTTGAAGAGTGGCGGCTCATCGAGGAGCAGTTTGCCCGTTACAGTTTTGGTCCACCAGATATTATAGCGTTTAAGCGTTATTTTCTTGGGGCCGCCGTGGAATGTCCAGTGGATGCACAGGGTAGGATACTGATACCTGCCGGGCTCAGAAAGGAAGCAGGGCTTGACAGGGAAGTGGTGCTGACAGGCATGTTGAACTTTTTTGAAATATGGAGCAAGGAACGTCTGGATCAAGAACTGGCTGCAACGAGGGAAAACTTTGACAAGTTCAGCAGCGATATCTTTGCGAAATTGGGAACCGGTGACTTATAGAGAATTCCATGTATCTGTACTTACGAGGCAGGTAGTCCAGGGCCTTAATATCAGACCTGGCTGTCTGTATGTAGATGGTACAGTGGGCATGGGCGGGCATGCAGAGGCCATCTTGGAGGCATGTCCTGATATCCGAATGCTCATTGGTGTTGACTGGGATGATGATGCCCTTGTGCTGGCAAGGCGGAAGCTTGAACAGTGGAAGGATAAATTCATGCTTATCAAGTCAAATTACGCTGATATCCCGGAGATACTGCTGAGCAATGGTATCGAAAAGGTGGATGGCATCCTTCTGGATATCGGTATCTCCTCTTATCAGCTCGAGCACAGTGGCCGGGGGTTCAGCTTCAATTCTGAAGAGCCTCTTGACATGAGGATGGACAGATTCGGCTCAGTCATGGCCGCTGATCTGGTGAATAACCTGCCTGTGGATGGTCTGACCGAGCTGATCAGAATCTATGGGGAGGAGCGCTGGGCCAAGAGAATTGCCATGAGGATAGTTGAGCAGCGCAAAAAAACCCCCATACTTACTGCAGGGGAGCTTGCGAGGCTTGTGTCGCGGGCCATCCCGAGAAAGTTCCATCCACGTAAGATTCATCCTGCCACAAGGACATTTCAGGCCCTGCGCATAGCAGTGAACAGGGAGCTCGACAATCTCAAGCATGCCCTCGATGTGTTGCCTGATTGCCTGAACCTTGGCGGAAGACTGTGCATCATATCTTTTCATTCGCTTGAGGACAGACTGGTAAAGTTCTCCTTCAGGGATGATCCACGGCTCAAGGCCCTGACCAAGAGGCCTGTTACTGCTGAGGCTGATGAGATCAAGATAAACCCCAGGTCCCGTAGTGCAAAGCTCAGAGTGGCTGAACGTGTTGAAGAAGGCTGAATTCCAGCTATAGAGGTGTGGATATGAATATTAGAACTGCAACATTAAGGACGTCAAAACGCCGGGTATACAGCCCGGCATCAGTCAGGAGACGCCCTGTCAAGACAAGGAGCAGGGTGGGAGTAAGGCTTTCCAGGTTGGAGATGGTGGGTATCTTTGCTGCAGTGGTACTGTTTGGCATGGGAATGTGGACCAGTTATGAGGTTAACAGGATATCAACTGACATTACCCAGCTGAACAGGGAAAAGGTTATGCTCACTGAGGCAGGGTCCAGGCTCGAACAGCAGAAGGAGAGGATGCTTGGCAAGGAGTACCTTGCCCCTCTTGGCAGAAAGCTTGGACTTCATCCACCTGCGTCAGGACAGGTGGTTACACTGAACTGAATTGTCAACCTTGCCATACCTGCAGGACACCGAGAGGGCGATGGTGTTTTGTCATGCTTTTAAGGCTCATTTATTTGCAATGAGTTGTTAATGATATATTTGTCCGCGGTCAAAACCGGGAAAAAGGGCACCATTGGCCTTTGCCAATTGCTTCGGTATGTCAGGTGTCGTGTGATATGGTCCTGTGACATAAAGCGTTAAAAACTATTCATTACCGGTTGCCGGTTACATTTGGAAGCCTGACCGGCAAGTACAAGTATCTGTTCGCAAGGCTTGCAGTCGTAGAGGGGTTAGTGGCCAGGAAATTCCTTCTAATCATAACAGTTGCGGCAACAGTCCTTCTGTCCTTTTCCATATGGGGATGCCTTCCGGAAAGAGAGGCTGGCGAGCAGCAGGTAGCCGTTGCCCCTATGGGCCCTATGGCCAATGCAGATCATGTGGCCAGTTTTTTCAGGAGTCCTCCTGTAATCGTTGACAGGGCCGATACAGTGCTTGCCCTCAATGTCCCTGCCGAAGACAGAAATCGGGAAGGGGGCATGGGCTTTACGGCTAATGTCCCGTACAGTGGGGCTAGGAGGTATCCATACGGCACACTTGCATCTGCACTTATAGGGTTTCGGGGCAAGCACGGGCAGGGACTCCTTGGGATTGAGTATCTTTGTGACACCTTTGCTGCGGGCGCGGACAGGGACCTGGCCCGCAGTGTGATTTCAAGACATAACAGGCTTGTCCTTACCATTAGCAAAGATGTTCAGGTGTGGGCAGAGGCAGACCTTGCAAGGCAGATGAAACGTCTTGGTGCCGCAAGGGGTGCCCTGATTTTGATGGATGTAAAGACAGGTGAAATACTGGCCATGGCAAGCCGGCCTGGATGGGATCCGGAGAATGCCTGGTCAATGCCGGGACAGACCTTTGTCAATCATGCCATATCCGATGAGTTGGATGCATGGGTCTTTTTCCCCATGCTGGAACAGTTGAAGCAGTATGCTGAGATGACACAGGAATCATCTGTGAAGGATGTAGCTTGTGTATCCACAGGGCATCAGGGCACCAATGGAAAAAAGGCTGTGGAAAAGGTCATTCCCGCAGGAAGGGGAGGGCGAAAGAAGTGGGGGTGGAGTGTTGTTGCCCCTGATTTTGTATTGTGGAGTCCATGGAATCAGGAGGCCATGCAGGAGTTTACCTTTCCAGCTTCATCTGTCAGAGATTTGTGGAAGCTGGGACTCGGCCAGGAGAGTGGATTATGTCTTGCTGGAGAAAAGCATGGCAGCCTGCCCACAATGCCCCCGTCTTCATGGGAAGACATGGCATATAACAGTGTAAAGGCAACGCCAATACAGATGCTAAGGGCCTTTGCTGCCATAATTAACTCTGGTTATGTGCCAAGAATCAGCATAATGAAGGGGCAGGTCAGGGGTGGCTGTGCTGGTGAGAATGCCGATGTGGCGTGGCTCAACCCTGAATCTTCAAGGTGGATACGTTCTGAACTGGGGCTTAGGGATGGTCCCTCGCTGGCAGCAGTAAAGATAAAGGATGATCCAAGGGGGCTTTCAGAGTCCAGGGCCTCTGCAACAAGATTAAGGGATGGGGCATGTGCCCAGGTTGTTTCCATGGGATTCTGGCCTCTGAAGGATCCTGAAGTAGCCTATATTTCAGTACTTGAGGATACCAAGCACGATCCAAGGATAAGACGCGGGACCCTTGGCAAGACTATAAGGATTGCCAAGAAGACATGGGCGCTTCTTGAGCAGGAGACAGAACCGTGCTTCAGGATGGCATCCCACTGTAACAGAAAGATATCCCTTTCATCGCGCAAATCAGGCACAATGCCTGATCTTAGATATATGACCATGAGGCATGCTGTTACCATGGCCATGGAGTTGGGCCTTGCAATAGATGTCAAGGGTACAGGTGTGGTAATAGAACAGACCCCAAGGCCTGGTGCTAAGGTGGGGAAGGATACAAGATGCACGCTGGTGTGCAAGTGCACCAACAGGTACGCATTCAGATGATGGCTTTGTGGCCTGGTATGTTGCAGGATACCTCTACAAAGGGGGCCCTATCCCTCCTTGTGAATCTCTCCTGCATTGTAGGTGCCTGCATATGGGGACTGCATAAGGAATTTGGCCATGGTCTCAACCTGACATGAAATCATGAGGCACATGCTTGGAGAACTGCTCAAAAACACACTTGGTGACCAGTTTGAATACAGGCAGGAGTATGACATCCTCCCTGTGACAGACATCTGTGTGGACTCCAGGCAGGTGAGGCAAGGTGCTATATTTGTTGCAATACCAGGTAGCCGGGTGAGGGGATCGGCCTTTTTGGGACAGGCTGTGGAGCGCGGGGCATCGGCGGCAGTAGTACCTCAGGAGGAACTTGCGAGCATAGATGGAATGCTGATGCCCCCTGACTTTCCGGTTATACCGGTGTCCGATGTGAGATATTTTGCCGGTTGCGCAGCAGATCTGATTTATGACCATCCGTCAGATCACTTGTCTCTTATTGGCATAACAGGGACCAACGGCAAGACGACTGTATCGTGGTTACTTGAGTCAATACTTCACCATGCCGGTATGAATCCCGGAGTAATAGGTACCATCAGTCAGCGTTTTGCTGGCAGGCTACAGCCCTCTGACCTAACCACCCCTGATCCCGTCAGCCTGCAACGCAAACTGGCCGAGATGGTGGATTCGGGTGTGGATTCCTGTGTGTTAGAGGTCTCCTCACATGCGCTTGATCAGAAGCGTGTGGCAGGATGCAGGTTTGCCGTAGCACTCTTTACCAATCTGAGCCGGGATCATATGGATTATCACAGGTGTATGGAGGAATATTACCAGGCAAAGAAGCTCCTCTTTACCCGGTATGCCCCTGAATCCATGGTGGTTAACACAGATGATCCATATGGCGCCAGGCTTGTGAAGGAACTTGCGGAACTGGATCGTTGTGCTGTGACCTATGGAATAGGGGAGGCTATGGTGGCTCCAGAGCACTATTCCATGGATCTGTCCGGTATCCAGGCTGTGATCCGTACACCTTCAGGCAGTTTTTCGGTGAGATCCAGGCTGGTTGGCCTGCACAATCTCAGTAATATCCTTGCTGCAACGGCTGTGGCGCATGTCCTGGGTATTGATCATCACGCAGTGTCAGGAGGGATCGAATCCGTAAGCAGGGTCCCAGGAAGGCTTGAGCGTGTGGATGTCCCGGATGGTTATATGGTGCTGGTGGACTATGCCCACACTCCAGATGCTATTGAGAAGGTGCTGCGCAGTCTGCGGGAACTTACCTCTAACAGACTGTTTGTGGTGGCTGGATGCGGAGGTGACAGGGATCGTGGCAAGCGTCCTCTCATGGCCCAGGCCGTGGCAGCCATGTCCGATGTGGCCTTTTTTACCTCAGACAATCCACGGACCGAGGCCCCGAAGGAGATACTGCATGACATGGTGGATGGGATAGATCCCATGCGGGTAAGCTCTCATATTCATGTGGTGCCTGAGAGATATGAGGCGATACTCCAGGCAGTATCAGAAGTCCAAAAGGGAGACTGTCTGCTGGTTGCAGGAAAGGGCCATGAAGATTATCAGATAATTGGCGCTGTGAAGCGGACCTTTGACGACCGTCACGTAGTGAGACATGCATTTGAACTTAAACATTGTGCAGAATCTGAAACAGTGTCTGCGGTGTATGCGGACAAGACAGGGCCTGTATCTTACAGTGAGGTAGCTCAGGATATTACCATGGCCCAGGTGGCCCAGGGGATGGGTGCTGTCTCCGTGACCGGTCCAACATCCATGCGCTATACAGGTCTGTGTACAGATACCAGGAAGATCCGCCCTGGACAGCTATTCTGGGCACTGCGCGGAGATAATTTCAATGGCAACCGATTTGCCGCTTCTGCGCTTGCTGCAGGGGCCTGTGGTGTGGTGATCGACAGCAGCGGTCTCGGTTTCCTGAATCCGAACGACTATCCGGACAGATGCATAATAACTGTCAGAGACACATTAAAGGCCCTTGGAGACTTTGCCGCGTGGTTTCGTCGGCAGTGCGGCTACAGGGTGTTAGGCATTACAGGTAGTTGTGGCAAAACTACTACCAGGTCCCTGATATCTGCTGTGATATCTACCATGTATCCTGTGGCAGAGACCATGGGAAATTTCAACAATCTGATCGGTCTTCCCCTGAGTATGTTGTCAGCCCGGCCCGACACTGTATGGGGCGTATTTGAGATGGGTATGAATCAGCCAGGCGAGATGGCTCGGCTCTGCAGGATTTCACAGCCTGATGTGGGCCTTATTACCAATATCGGTGCAGCCCATCTCGAGAGACTTGGGAGTATAGAGGGGGTGGCGGTCCAGAAGTGGGAACTGTGGAAGGCCATACCTGAATACGGTGCGGCAGTGGTAAACTTGGATGATCCGTTTGTACTACAGGGCTTGAAGTATCTCAGGTGCAAGAGGATATTCGGTTGGACCTTGGGGGTTGGAGATAAAGATATAATGAATAAGATTGCAGATACATATTTAGAGGGGCAGACAGGCGCAGAAACGCTGGAGACAGTGGTGACCTGTGATTCCTGGAAGCCAGATGGTGCAGGTACTGAGGTGGTTTGCACCATCAGCAGGAATGATGGTTCCTGTGAACAGTTATCGATAAAGTTACCCCTTGTGGGTGAGGCAAATGTGCAGAATGCCATTGCAGCCGTTGCAGCCGGTGCTGCACTGCATGTTCCCTTGAACCAGATAAGGCAAGGCCTGGAGGATGCCTCAGGTGTGCCTGTAAGGTTGGAGTACAGGGAGCTTGCGAATCACTGGCTTGTGATAATGGATTTTTACAATGCCAATCCCTCATCCATGAAGGCTGCTCTTGCAACACTCTCTGTCTGGGCTGGTCAAAGGCGTAAAGTTGCAATATTTGGTGATATGCTCGAGCTGGGGGATCATTCCGTAAGGCTTCACCGTGAACTGGGCGCCAGGGCTGCTGCTGCAGGTGTTGACATGCTTCTCGTGGCTGGAAGGTTTGCACCTGAGGTGGCTGCAGGGGCCAGGGCCGCAGGGATGCCTGAGGCAGGTATGAGGATTTTTCCTCATACAGAGGATATGTGTGCGTGGTTGAGGGACAGAGCTGTCACGGTTATTCCGGACCGGGCTGCCCTGCTGGTAAAGGGTTCCAGGGGTATGAGGTTAGAGGACGCTGTGGATGTGATCGAGCAGGTGGCTGGTGGTAGTATCCAGCGCATATCAGAGAGCAGCACCGGCGGGTAGTGACAGTGCTGTTCCATCTCCTCTATCCCCTTCATCATGCGTGGCCGTTCTTTAATGTTTTTAAGTACATAACATTCAGGACAATTTATGCCACTGTGACAGCCCTTGCCATAATGCTTTTACTCACCCCCTGGTTCATAAGGAAGATGCAGGTATTGCAGATGGGCCAGGTGGTCCGTGACGATGGTCCGGCTCGGCATCTCTCCAAGGCAGGTACTCCAAGCATGGGAGGGGTGCTCATCATTAGTGCCATACTGTTTTCCACGCTGATGTGGGCTGATCTCAGAAATGTTTATGTCTGGGTATCCATGCTGGTGGTTACCGGTTACTGTTGTATTGGGATAGCAGATGACCTGATGAAGATCACCCGGAAGGACAGCAAGGGGCTTTCAGGCAGGAAAAAGCTCTTTTTCCAGGCCCTTTTCGTAGCCCTTGCTGCCCTGATAATCTATGTATTCGGGTCATGGGATACCCATCTGAGTTTTCCTTTTTTCAAGAAGCTCAGGCCGGATCTCGGCCTCTTCTACCTGTTTTTTGCCGCTGTAGTGGTGGTTGGCTCCTCCAATGCAGTTAACCTGACAGATGGGCTGGATGGGCTGGCCACAGGGCCATTTGTTATTACCGCAGGGGTATATGCCCTGTTCTGTTATCTTGCAGGCCACGCCGGGCTTGCCCACTACCTGCAGATACCATCAGTACCAGGGGCAGGTGAGTTGGCAGTGTTCTGTGGTGCCATGGCAGGTGCTGGTCTTGGTTTCCTGTGGTTTAACACCTATCCCGCAGAGATATTTATGGGAGATTCAGGTTCACTTGCAATGGGCGGGGCACTTGGCTGTGTGGCCGTTCTGTCAAAACAGGAGATAATCCTCGCTATTGCCGGTGGGGTGTTTGTGATGGAAGCGGTGTCAGTGATGATTCAGGTAGGCTATTTCAAGTTGAGTGGCGGCAGGAGGGTATTCAAGATGGCACCGATACACCACCATTTTGAACTCAAGGGGTGGCAGGAGCCCAAAGTAATAGTGCGATTCTGGATAATATCTGTTCTGCTGGGGCTGCTTGCAGTGAGCACATTGAAGTTGCGATGAAACAGGATCCTGGACAGGTCTTTGATGGTGTGATGGTCACGGTCCTTGGCGCTGGTGAATCAGGTCAGGCTGCTGCAAGGTGGCTCAAGGCCGCAGGTGCCTTGGTAATTGTCAGTGACAGCAGGCCTGAGTCAGAATGGGACAGGAAGTTTCTGCTCTGGTGCAGGCAGGCAGGGGTCAGTGTCGAGGCTGGAGGCCACACTCCTGATAGCTGCACCCGGTGCGCCATGATGGTGGTGAGCCCGGGCATATCCGCCTTGGCCGCACCTGTCAGGATGGCCATAGACTCTGGTGTGGCAGTGGTCAGTGATCTTGTCCTTGCTGCATGTTTCTGGAACGGAAAGATAGTGGCTGTAACAGGTACAAACGGGAAGACCACAACTACCATGTTGATTGAACATCTGCTTACAAATGCTGGAATACCTGCCGTGGCTGCCGGAAACATCTCGCCCCCCCTGTTTCAGGTGATGGATCAGAATCGTAGTGACACTGTGGCTGTTCTGGAGGTGAGCAGTTTTCAGCTTGAGCTGTTACGCCAGCAGTGGCGCCTGCCGTTTGACAGGCCCCATGTCTCAGTTGCCATATGGCTGAATCTTGCCCCGGATCATCTTGACCGGCATGGTGACATGAAGACATATGCAGAGTGTAAGGCCTGTCTGCTGGAACTGCAGGATAGTGATGCATGGGCTGTGATCAACAGGGATGACTCCGTGCTTGAGCCCTACTCCAGACATGGGAATGGGAAGAGATTTTTCTTTACAGCCAATGCCGTGTCTGACAGCCCCGGCGCTTATATTGATCAGCAGGCTGGCAGGTTGGTGCTTAATGGGCTGGATAAGCAGGGTACATGTCTTGTCCCAGAGGTGTATGACCTGTCGGGGTGGGGCCTTGTTGGCGCACACAATCTTGAAAATCTTGCGGCAGCAGTTGTAGCAGCAAGGCTTATGGGCGCATCGAAGGATGATATCCAGAGGGGTATTGCAACATTCGGTGCCCCGGCTCACCGGTTTGAGACAGTGGTAGTAGCAGAAGGAGTAACGTATATTGATGATTCCAAAGCAACCAATGCGGCGGCAACCATCAGGGCCCTTGAGGCGTGCCGTTCGCCTGTAGTGCTTGTGGCAGGAGGATTGGGTAAGGATGAGGATTATGAGGATCTGTCTCACATTATAGGCCGTCTCGCTCAATGTGGAATGATCAGGGCTGTAATCCTTGTTGGGGTTCATGGTCCAAGGTTGGCACGTAGTCTGGAAGGAGAAGCCGTCAGGGGGATTGCAGTGGAGATTGTCTCCCAAACTGATGATGGTCAGGCTGCCATGGACCAGGCGGTAAGTTTGGCCTTGCGGTATGCAATCCCTGGCGATGTCGTACTTTTGTCGCCAGCCTGTGCGAGTTTTGACATGTTTTCAAGTTATAGGGAGAGGGGCAGGGCTTTCAGAAGATCAGTGCAGGAAATTGCCTGCAAAATGGCCCTGAAAAAATCCGATAACCCGTCTGTGACAGGTCATGATCAGTACTTGTCATGTACATGAGCAGGATTCTATCCCAATGGTCCATACCGACAGAGATATCAGACTGGTAATTGCCGGAGGCGGTACAGGAGGGCATGTATTCCCCGGTATTGCCGTGGCTGAAGCCCTTTCAGCCATGACCCCTCTCCATGTGTTATGGCTTGGCACTGGCAGGCAGGTAGAGGTGGAGGCACTTGCCGCTACCCCTTGGACGCATCGTACTTTAAGGGTTATGCCTCTAAAAGGTACGGGTATTGCAAACAAAATTAAGGCCGTTTTCACACTTCCGGCAGCAAGTATCAGGGCCATGGCCTGGCTCAAGGAGTTCAGGCCCCATGTAGTATTTGGGGTGGGCGGTTATGTTTCAGGTCCTGTGATGCTTGCAGCCCGCAGCTTTGGTGTGCCTGCAGCCATCCATGAACAGAATGCGGTTCCTGGCCTTGCCAACCGTATGGCTGCAAGGTTTGCAGAGAAGATTTTTATCACATATGACGAATCTGCTGACTATTTCAGGGGGGCTGCTGTAGAGCTTACTGGTAATCCGGTGCGCCGCTCCATCATTATGGCTGGGGAACCAGACCGTGGTGTTTCCGGTTCCACCCCCACTATACTCATCCTCGGTGGCAGTCAGGGTGCTGCAGCCCTGAACAGGATTGCATCTGCAGCCATTCGCACCATGTGGCAGTCTGGCAGAAAGATAAACATTATCCATCAGACCGGACCGGACGCTGAGGAGGAGATCAGGGAGTATTACCGGAAAGAGGGCGTTGATGCTGAGGTCAGGCCCTTTATCAGGGATATGGCCGATGCCTATCACAGGTCAGACCTGGTGATCTCCAGGGCAGGCGCTACTACCCTGGCTGAGATTACGGCCCTTGGGAAACCTTCCATCCTGATTCCCTATCCCTATGCTGCAGACAACCATCAGGAGAAGAATGCAAGGGCCATGAGGGATGCCGGGGCCTCGGTGATGTTCAGGGAGGCCGATATCGGAGCTGTGAGGCTTGCAGGTGAGATAGAGAGCATTGTAACAGACAGGATGCGTCTCCAGTCCATGGCAGAGGCTGCCTACGGGCTTGGAAGGCGTGATGCGGCGACACATATAGCCTCTGAACTTATGAGGCTGGCAGGCAGGGCAGCGCAGCGTCAGGCAGGACATAAGAGTGGCAAGGAGCTGAATGACAGGGTGCTGCACAGGGCGTGATGGACAGGTGTCGAGATTTTGAATGAGCCTGTGAGAAGTAATGAAAGCCATCAGGCCCGGTCATGTTTCCGTAGATATTTTGCAGTTTAGCCCATGGATAGCACCATGCTACAGGACACCTAACATACACCTGAATTGAGCGTTCCCAAGTTTGCATGAGATGCAATTCGGAGGATACGCAGACGTACTGTTGTACTTCAGGTATCCGACAGATAAGCGAAGACCCCGAGGCAGCAGATCATGCGGAATCGGGAGTCCCGCAGCGGTTGACATAGGCATCGTCTGCCGCCTATGCGCCTGTAGCACGGAAGGGCTTGAGAGAAAGAAGAATAAATCATGTACAAAAAACAGCATATACATTTTGTGGGAATAGGGGGCATTGGAATGAGCGGGCTTGCTCATGTCCTTCTCACGCTTGGATATAGGGTAACCGGTTCTGATTTGCGGTCCACGGACATTACCAGGGCGCTTGAGAGACAGGGTGGTGTCATATACCGGGGACATGAGCCCCAGTATGTCCTTGGTGCCGACGTGGTGGTCATTTCATCTGCCATAAGGGATGACAATCCTGAGGTGGAGGCAGCGAGATTTGCCCATATCCCTGTGATACCGAGGGCTGAGATGCTTGCCGAACTGATGCGCCTCAAGAAGTTTGGTATAGCCGTGGCCGGAGCACACGGAAAGACAAGCACTACCTCCATGGTTGCATCTGTGTTGACCCATGCCGATTTTGACCCCACTGTCATTATCGGTGGGAAGCTAAACGGTATGGGTGGCAGCAATGCGTACTGGGGCAGTGGAGAGTTTCTTGTGGCAGAGGCTGACGAGAGTGACGGCAGCTTCCTGAGGCTTACACCAAGCATTGCAGTGGTGACCAATATAGACCGGGAACACTTAGATCACTATGGGGACTTTGAGAATGTCAAGACAGCGTTTCACAAATTTATAAACAGTGTACCCTTTTACGGAGTGAGCATCCTCTGTACTGATGATCCGTTGCTGGCTGAAATGGCTACCAATTCATCCAAGCGCATCACTACTTATGGTACTGACAGCTTTGCTGATCTGCAGGCAAGAAACATCAAGTATGAGGGAACCGGTGTGGTGTTTGATGTCTGGTGCAGCGATGGTGAGCTGGGTTATATAAGGCTTCCCGCCCCTGGACTCCACCATGTCAGAAATTCCCTTGCGGCAATAGCCGTTGGGTTAGAGCTGGATATACCCTTTGAGGTGATCAAGGATGGTCTGCTGAACTATGGCGGAGTGGGCAGGCGGTTTGATATCCTTGGTGAGGTCAACAACATAACAGTGATGGATGATTATGCCCACCATCCCACGGAGATCCAGGCAACTCTGACTGCTGCCAGGGCTGCCTGGCCGGAAAGGCGGCTGGTGGTGCTGTTTGAACCGCACAGGTACAGCAGGACGAAGGATTTGATGTCTGAGTTTCCACACGCCTTCAGGGAGGCAGATGAGCTGTGGCTTTCAGAGATATACCCTGCCAGTGAGGAGCCAATAGTAGGTGTGACTGGCAGACGGCTTGCCTCCGAGATCAGGTCTGTATGGGGAGGGCCTGTCCATTTTGTGGAGCAGTGTTCCCGGTTGCCTGAGACGGTAGTGCCCACCCTGCGGCCTGGAGACGTGGTAATCACCATGGGGGCAGGGTCAATAGGTGGGGCTGGCAGGAAGCTAATAGAGCTTATCCGGCATGCAGACCGTTCTGCACAGGCTGTATAAACCAAGGGGTTGGCTGTTGAGAGAGCTTGAAAGACGACATGATGTGGTGGTGGCCTCACAGGTACCCATGGCCCGTGTTACCACTTTCAGGATTGGGGGCCCTGCTGCAACAATGTTGATACCACGTACGCTTGCCGGTCTGGAGAAGTGCCTGGAGAGACTTGAGGCCACAGGGCGCAGGTACTTTGTGCTGGGCAGGGGGAGCAACCTGCTTGTCAGTGATTCAGGCGTGGAAACAGTGCTAAGCCTTCGGGAGTTTTCTGCTGTGGAGAGCCAGCCATATCCATCTGATGCCAATAGCGTCATTGTCACGGCAGGGGCCGGATGTGGACTCAGGCAGCTTGTGGCGTGGTGTGCTCGCAGGGGCCTTGGGGGCATAGAGGGGTTGGCAGGGATACCGGCCAGTGTGGGTGGGGCCCTGTTTATGAACGCAGGTGCCTCCGGTGTTTCCTTTGGTGATTTGGTCCAGGAGGTGCTGCTTACCTCTTCCCAAGGCAGTTCCTGGGTTGGTCGTGATGGTTTGAGATTCGGCTACAGAAAGACAGGTTTGCCGGAAGAGTGCATAATTTCAGCCGTAAGATTGAGGCTGTATGTAGTATCTCCCTCTGCCACGAAAAAGAATATCGTATCTGTGATCAGGAGACGTGCAGCCTCTCAGCCCATTGGTCTGGCCAGTGCCGGCTGTGTGTTTAAGAATTTTGATGATGAACCTGCTGGTTTGGTCATAGACAGGTGCGGTCTCAAGGGATTGAGACAGGGTGGGGCGATAGTATCTCCTGTGCATGCAAATTTTATTGTGAATACAGGCGGGGCCTCGAGCAGAGATGTGTTGGGACTTATTGAAAGGGTCCGCAGACGTGTATTTGAGGAGACAGGCAGGATGCTTTGCCAGGAGGTGCGGGTCTGGCACTGATTTATGTGGACATGTATGATCCATGCGAGAGTTTACTGATGATATGACTATACGAACTAGTTCACGTGGAAAAAGAGGTCATGTGAGATCAGCCAGGAGGTTCAGGCTTGAGATGAGCCTGCCTGTTCGTTTTCTCGTGCTTGCCATGGGGTTGGCGGTATTCGTGGCCCTGGCCGGTGCAGGGGTTTATGGCATTTCAAAGTGGCTCTGCAGGGCACCGTTCTTTACTGTAACTGGTGTTACGATCAATGGCTGTAGCAGGGTCAATGAAGAGACAATACTAAATCTCAGCGGGGTTAAACCCAACAGTAACCTGCTTGCCCTTGATCTTGATGCCATGGCCGCTGCAATTGAGCGGCATCCCTGGATAAAGAGTGCTGCCATAAGCAAGAAGCTGCCTGACAGGCTGGAAATAGTGGTGGAGGAGAGAAAGCCTGTTGCAATGGTCAGTATGAATGGGCTCTATCTTATTGATGATTCAGGGACAGTATTTAAAAAGATTTCCCAGGGGGAGAGTTTTGATCTTCCCCTGATTACAGGGATATCATCACTTGAAGCCATGCATGGTGATGTTGGTAATGGAGGTGGAGGTACTGCAGGCAAGGATGACAATGCCCTGAGCGTACATGATAAATTGAAACGGGCCCTGAGGATCATTGCCCTTGCAAGCAAGGGGACCAGAACACTTGGTGTTAATGATATCAGTGAGATACATATCAAAGATGATGATCTGATTCTGTACACTGCAGACAAGGGTCTTCCTCTCAGGTTCAGCAATGACGCGCCACTGAGGCGGCAGTTTCAAAGGGCTGAAAAGATACTCTATCATCTTTACAGCTCTGGTAAGTACAAGAAAATAGCAATGGTCGATCTTGATTATGGGAGTGATACTGCCCTGTGCAAGGTCAAAAACTGAAGATGTGTTGATGTATGGGCGAATATCCGCCTGCCCTGTTAACGTCATGCTGCAGGACACCGTAATTGCTTATGTATTTCAGGTGTCCTGTGGTACGGTTCAGGCTGTCAGGATAAGGCCTGTGTCTGATATGCTGGATTTTTTTATAAGAGATGGCGAACAGCTCGTGTGACATAGTAGTAGGCCTTGATATTGGAACCACCAAGATATGTGCCCTTGTTGGGGAGTACTCCGACGATGGTATCAGCATTGTTGGGGTCGGTACCCATCCTTCCGTGGGGCTACGCAAGGGGGTGGTGGTAAATATAGACAGCACCGTAAGTTCCATCCGCAAGGCTGTCCGCGAAGCCGAACTCATGGCTGGCTGTGAAATAAATTCTGTGTTTATCGGTATTGCCGGTAGCCACATCAAGGGGTTCAACAGTCACGGTGCCATAGCCATCAAGGGAGAAGAGGTTACCCAGGCAGATGTTGACCGGGTAATTGATGCTGCAAGGGCCATAGCCATCCCGCTTGACAGGGAGGTTATTCATATCCTGCCCCAGGAGTACATGGTGGATGAGCAGGGCGGGATAGTGGACCCCGTAGGCATGACCGGTGTGCGTCTTGAGGCAAAGGTGCACATAGTAACAGGGGCGGTTACTGCAGCGCAGAATCTTATCAAGTGTGCCAATCGCGCAGGGCTCGATGTGATAGACATTGTGCTTCAGCCCTTGGCCTCGTCCGAGGCGGTTCTTACTGATGAGGAGAAGGAAATCGGGGTTGCATTGATAGATTTTGGGGGAGGCACCACTGACCTTGCCCTTGTTGCAGATGGGGCCATCAAGCATACGGCCGTGCTTGGATTGGGTGGAAACAATCTTACGAACGACATTGCCGTGGGGCTCAGGACACCAATGAACGAGGCGGAGAAGATCAAGGTGCGGCATGGTGCATGCCTCAAGTCCCTGGCAGGTCGTGATGAGCGGATAGAGGTGCCAAGTGTAGGGGGGCGTAAGCCGAGAATGCTTTCCCGCCCCATTCTTACTGAGATTCTTGAACCACGCGTAGAGGAGATATTCAGTCTTATAGATCAGGAGATACAACGTACCAAGCTCAAGGAGCTCCTGGCGTCAGGGGTGGTAATAACCGGGGGATCTGCCCTGCTCCCCGGAACGGTAGAGATTGCTGACCAGGTGTTCCAGCTTCCGGCAAGGATAGGATATCCAAGGCGGATAAGCGGGCTTGTGGAGATAGTTGACAGTCCCATATATGCAACTGCAGTAGGGCTTGTGCTTTATGGTATGGAGCACCAGCCTGTCCGCAAGTTCAGGATACGGGATGGCAACATATTCAGCAGGGTGACATCAAGGATGAAGTCCTGGTTCAGGGGGTAAGTTGAATCAGGCCTGAGGTGAATGACAGTTTGCACTTTTGAGCCTTTTCAGGACGGTAATACCTTTATAAGTAATACAGGGGAGTGGAAAAATGCCTTTTGAGTTTGTAGAAACAGAATCAGCTGCCAAAATCAAGGTTATCGGTGTTGGTGGGGGCGGGGGCAACGCCATCAACAATATGATATCCTCAGAACTCAGGGGAGTAGAGTTTATCGTAGCCAATACAGATGCGCAGGCCCTTGAGATGTCACTTGCCGACACCAAGGTTCAGCTTGGAAAGACGCTTACCAAGGGACTTGGGGCAGGGGCCAAGCCGCAGATAGGAAGGGATGCTGCCGAAGAGAGTGCAGACGAGATCAAGGAGGCACTGGAAGGTAGTGATATGGTATTCATAACTGCCGGTATGGGTGGTGGTACCGGAACCGGCGCTGCCCCTGTTATCGCAGAGATAAGTAAAGAGGTAGGGGCCCTTACTGTAGCCGTGGTTACACGTCCATTTACCTTTGAGGGCAGACGCAGGATGAAGCTCGCAGAGGAGGGGCTGGAGCAACTGAAGAAGGTGGTGGATACCATCATTACCATTCCCAATGACAGATTGAGGAGCCTTGCCCAGGAAAAGACGCCTATAATGGAGATGTTTCGCAAGGCGGATGAGGTGCTCTACTATGCGGTCAGGGGTATCTCCGACCTTATCGTGGTCCAGGGGTACATAAATGTTGACTTTGCCGATGTTCGTACTGTTATGGCCGAGATGGGTATGGCCCTCATGGGTACTGGAATCGGTACAGGTGACCGCAGGGCAATGGAGGCAGTCCAGATGGCCATAGCCAATCCGCTGCTTGAGGATATATCCATTAGCGGGGCCCGGGGTATCCTTATGAACATCACCGCATCCAGCGCTACGCTTAGCATGGAAGAGGTGGATCAGGCCTCAAGCCTCATCTATGAGGAGGCGCACGAGGATGCCAACATCATCTGGGGAACCGTTTTTGATGATTCCCTTGGCGATGAGATCAGGGTAACTGTTATTGCCACAGGCATTGGGAATGAAAATACAGGTGTTGAGGAGATCGATGACAGTGTGGTAACTCCCATAAAGAGTGCCAGGAGCAAAAGGGGGGCGGTTGAGGCCCCGAAGGAGCCTGATCCCCACGATCTGTCCCTGTCTGGGCTTGGCGGCAAAATTGATACAGAGTTTCCGGGAATTGGTGGGGGGATTGGCAAAAGAGGCCCCAAGGAGTTTCGTGGGCTGGATGAGATAGACGAGAGTGAGTTTGATATTCCGGCTTTTCTCAGGAAAAAGGCCCACTGATCATCTGCCCTGTGAATTTCACAGGGCAGGTGTTCCATCATATCATTGGCCGTTCGGATAGGTCCATCCAGGACTTTAGGATATGCATCTTTCTGAAAAGCTCTGTTGGCCGCAGGTTGTCGCAGCATCCTGTCACTGCGGCTATAATTTCATGGGGTTTGAGCACCGGGCCCTCACTACTCCTTGATATGAGAAGCATGGCGCTTCCCCTGGTGCCTTCCGGATCTTCAGTCTCTCTCCACACCTCTTTCAACCATGATCGTTCCTGATCAGTCAGGTGGTCAAATGAGCGGCAAGATTGCTGGTTCCCAGCAGAACCTGTTTTCAGAAGCACCAGTTCTTCCACCTGATTTTTTGCATCAATAGTGCTTGTCTTGCCTTTGCGTTCCCTGTGTACCATTACCTTGTCTGCCTGTTGGAATCGCTGTAATGCCCTCTCTGCCGTGTCTATTTCAATCTCTTTCACCCAGATGAGATAACGTGAATTTTGGGGTTCACTGATCTTGTCCTTTCTGTTTGAGAGCCTTGCCTCGTTTATGCGCAGGCCCTCAGGGAGCTGATCATTCAGGGACTCCATAATCCTTGATGCAGGGGTGGGCATTGATAGTTCCATCATGGCCTCTTCCATCAGGCTCTCCATACCAAGGGACAGGGGCTGGCCAAAGGCTACCCTGGGCATGGGGTGAAATCCGGTGGAGTAGGCAACTGGCAATCCTGCCCGGCGGGCAGCCCTGTGAAATGCATGTACCATCTCGAGGTGGCCAAGGAACCTTGCAGGTCCTGTCTTGGAGTATCTGAGCCTGCAAAAATGCCTTTGTGAAGCCGCATACTTTGGTCTCTGTATCGGGGGGAGGGATTTCCTGCTATGTGATAAAGAATGCATGGAAACTGTATCAGTGCATGGCTTCGTCGTGTTTTGGGCCTTGTCCTTGCTGACAAATACTACAGGCCTGATGGTCTTGAAATCACATACGCCACACCTGTGACATTTTCCCTGTCTGCAGTCTGATGTGTAGGCCTCCTGCCATGCCTTTTCCCGCTCTTTAATTATGAAATTCCTGTCAACACCTGATTGGATATGATCCCATGGCAGGCGGGATTCCTCCGGTATTTCGTTGAGATAGGCTGTAAGATCAATCCCTTCCTCCCTTCCTGCCGCAAGGTAGAGGTCAGGGCGCATGCTGTCTGTCCAGGCGTCAAGTCTTGCCCCCTGTCTCCAGGCCCTGAGTATGATGCGTGAGAGCCGTCTGTCACCTCTGGAGAAGATACCTTCAAGGAAGCTCTGTTTGTGGTCGTGCCATTTGACATTGAATGCCTTACCTCTAAGGGTCTTTCTGATGATGTTTATGCGAAATCTGGATTCTTCTGGATCTATCTGACGCTCCCACTGGAAGGGTGTATGCGGTTTGGGCACAAATGTCCCGATGCTTGCTGTCACCTGTTGTCTTTTCCTTGTCCTGCCCCTTGCTGAACTGCCCTGTCCTCTCACCTTCTTTGCAAGAGTGGCTATTGCTTCTACGTCTTCTATGGTTTCGGTTGGCAGGCCTATCATGAAGTAGAGTTTCATGTGGCTCCAGCCGTGGGCATAGGCAAGTGCTGCGGTTTCCAATAGATCGTCTTCAGTGATCCCCTTGTTGATAACCCGCCTTAGCCTCTCGCTGCCTGCCTCAGGGGCCAGGGTAAAGCCGGTCTTGCGGACTGTCTTGATCTCCTCCATTATCTCCGAGGTGAGTGTGCCCACTCTGAGCGATGGCAGGGAAATGGATACGTGTCTCTTCCCATGGGTGTCCATAAGTTCCTTGATGAGTGGGAACAGGCATGAGTAATCTCCGGTGCTCAGTGACAGCAGGGAGAGTTCATCCCATCCAGTGGCACCAATGCCCCTGTCAGCCATGGTGAGGATTTCATCAACAGGCCTTTCGCGCACAGGTCGGTATATTATGCCTGCCTGACAGAACCTGCATCCCCTGGTGCACCCCCTCGCTATCTCAATGCCCAGCCTGTCGTGGACGATTTGCATGAAAGGCACGATGGGACGGCTGGGGTATGGGGATTGGTGCAGTGATGGCAGAATCCTGCGCCTCACCGTGCCTGCCAGCCGGTGAGACGGTGTTGCTGCCACGAGGTGTGTTTCTGTTTGAGCTGGCTGATAAAAAGAGGGGATATATATCCCCTCAATTCCTGACAGGGCCTCAAGCAGTTCCAGCCTATCGGAACTGCCAGACTGTTTCCATTCCCTCACGCACTGTGCTATCTCCACGATGGCCTCCTCACCGTCTCCAGCCAGTACAGCGTCAAAGAAGTCTGCTACTGGTTCCGGATTCATGGAGCAGCTCCCGCCGCCAAGTATGAGCGGCCAGTTACCGTTGGTCCTTTCAGAACTCATCAGCGGGATACCTGCAAGGTCCAGGATGGTGAGAATGTTTACATAGCAAAGTTCATACGGCAGTGTGAAGGCCAGTATATCAAATTCGTTCAGGGGTTTGCGGCTTTCAAGTCCCCATGCCGGGACCCTGTGTCTGCGCATTTGGGCTTCCATGTCATGATCAGGACAGTAGGCCCTGTCTGCAAGGCACCAGTCAAGATGGTTGAGGATATTGTAGAGTATCTGCAATCCAAGGTGGGACATGCCTATCTCGTACAGGTCAGGAAACACCATGGCCGTGCGCAGTTCAGTTTCTTCCCAAGCTTTGCGTCGAGCGTTTACTTCAGTGCCAAGATAACGGCTGGGTCTTTTTACCGATGGTAATAGGGTGGAAATCTTCATGTGCCAGAAACTACCCTGCATACATGAGGCAGGCAACAGTATTGTGTTTGTATTTATGGAAAAAGGCGGGAGAAGTGGTGTGCTGGGCGGGGTTATGAATATCCATGACATGGAACAGACGGGGAATTCTTCCATGGTATATAGAATCGTGTAGCTGCAGGGGTGCTTACAGGGGGCAAGAACGCATATCCCTGAGATTTTATTTTAATCTGAATTGAGCGTTTCAAATCATGCGAAATCTTGTTTTGTCTTTAATTACAGCAAATTAATGCCGTTTTTTGTAAGATTATCCGTCACCCAAGGGGTTTGCTGTAACTGTTTTGCTTCTACATGATTTGAAACCGCTACGGGTTTTCCAATTTCGCATGATCTGCTGTCTCGGGATCTTCGCTTACCTGTCAGATACTTGAAGTACAACACTACGTCTGCGCATCCTCCGCCTTGCATCTCATGCAAATTTGGAATCGCTCAATTCAGGTTTAAAATAGAAAAAAATCTCTTTTGACATAAGTCAAGGCCAAATGCTACAATATGGATAATAGTTGCCTTAATTTGATCAGAACAGGCCAGGGTGCATTACCGGCCCTACCGGAATCTTTATGTTGCCATGTTTAAAGGGCAACATTAGCCGGCACATGAAAAGCAACCGTGGACATTTGCAGCTTCACGGTAAAAAAACAGTGTAAAGGAGACAAGAAATGTTTTGTAATCAGTGTGAGCAGACAGCAAAAGGAAAAGGTTGCACAGTACTCGGTGTGTGCGGCAAGGATGAAACTGTGGCAGATCTCCAGGATCTGCTCATTCACGCCCTTACAGGCCTGGCGCTCTTTGCCAATGAGGGTCGCAAGAAGGGGATAGTGGACAAGGATGTTGATCGGTTTGTCATGGAGGGAGTTTTTTCCACCCTGACAAATGTAGATTTCGACCCGGAGCGTTTTGTGAAGATGCTCAACAAGACCGTTGAGCTTCGTGAACAGATGAAGGAAAAGGTGGCTGCGGCAGGTGGCAAGACCGACTTTGACCATCCTGCAGCCTCTTTTGCCCCTGCCTCTGATATAGACGGAATGGTTGAGCAGGGTAAGGCCCTGAATTTTATCCCAAGCCTTGATAGTGATGAAAATATTCGTTCTCTGAAACAGACCCTTCTCTATGGTCTCAAGGGTATTGCAGCTTATGCTGATCATGCAACCATTCTGGGGCAGTATGATCCCGAGGTGGCGGCGTTTATGTATGAGGCCCTTGCCACGTTGCTGGCAGAAGGTCTGACAGTTGATCAGTGTGTTGCTGCCGCAATGAAGGCAGGAGAGGTTAACCTGAGGACAATGGAGCTGCTTGATGCGGCAAATACAGGGACTTATGGTCATCCTGTGCCGACACGCGTCCCACTTGGACACAGAAAGGGCAAGTGTATCCTCATTACAGGCCATGATCTGCGTGACCTGGAGCTGCTCCTGAAACAGACAGAAGGAAAGGGTATTGATATATATACGCACGGAGAGATGCTCCCGTGTCATGGTTATCCAGAACTCAAGAAGTACGATCATTTCTACGGTCATTATGGTACAGCATGGCAAAATCAGCAGAAGGAGTTGCCCAAGTTCCCTGGGCCAGTTCTCTTCACCACCAACTGTATCCAGAAACCAAAGGAGAGTTACAAGGACAGGGTCTTTACTACAGGTCTGGTGGGTTGGCCAGGTTGCACCCACATCGAGGACAAAGATTTTGCTCCTGTAATTGAAAAGGCCCTTGAGATGGACGGGTGGACTGACGATCTTGACAAGGGTTCGGTGATGGTTGGTTTTGCCAGGAACGCAGTGCTCGGTGTTGCTGACAAGGTCATAGAGGCGGTAAAGAACAAGGCCATTCGCCACTTCTTCCTGGTCGGTGGTTGTGATGGCGCAAAGCCCGGGCGTGACTACTTTACCAAGTTCGTGGAGCAGGTGCCTGAGGATTGTATCGTACTGACTCTGGCCTGTGGGAAGTTCCGTTTCTTTGACAAGGACCTTGGTGAGATAGGTGGCATCCCGCGGCTGCTGGATGTGGGACAGTGCAATGATGCTTACTCTGCCATCCAGATTGCCCTTGCTCTTGCCAATGCCTTTGAGTGTGACGTGAATGACCTGCCACTGTCCCTCATAATATCCTGGTATGAGCAGAAGGCCGTGGCCATCCTGCTTACGCTGCTCTATCTTGGCATAAAGGATATTCGTCTTGGGCCTTCCCTGCCGGCATTTATCACACCGGCAGTGCTTCAGGTGCTGGTAGACAATTTTGACATCAAGCCCATTGCCGCTACTCCTGAGGAGGACCTGAAGGCAATACTTGGTTAGACCAGGTCATGATCCGGGTAGCAGTACCTGTATGTATAATTCCCCTGGGTCTCAGCATCTTAGGACGATATTTTTTAATAGGTAAGGGCGGTTATCCGCCCTTCATTGGCCCATAACCTGTACTCAGCACCATCCCTACAGGCGGCAGGATTATCTCCCTGTCGCCTATGTTTTTTGGGCCATACTGCATGATAACTATCCGGCGAATGGTACTTTTTATCACGCTTTTAAAGTCCATAAATTTCAAAGGCATGGCAATGTTATGTTTGCCTGCCTGAACTTGTCAATATGGGAGCTCTATGACTCCTCGGGGCTTATGTTATAAATGCCTTGACCTTGCATCTGGGCTTTGGTAATAAGTTTAGCAAGTTAACTCTTTGACCATATTGATAAAATGTCACCAGTGGCCTGTTGCGTGTGCTGCCATTTCAATAAACGGAAATTTCGTTCTCTGGCATTGCGCAAGGAGGTAAAAAAGGACAGCCCAATCAATGAAAGACATCCCTCTTGATGAACGCATAATTTTTGCTCTGGATTTTGCCGATCCTGATACTGCACGATCATGGGTGGCGAGGCTTGATGCCAACGTAAAGTTTTTCAAGGTTGGGTTGCAGCTCTTTCTTGCCGGTGGTTGGCCTGTAGTGGAGTATATTGCAGATAGGGGCAACAAGGTCATGATCGACCTGAAGTTTTTCGATATACCTGAGACTGTAGGGCTTGCGGTCCAGCAGCTCAGGGATCGTGGGGTATATTTTGCCACAATTCACGGCAATGATGCAATTATCCGTGCAGCAGTAAAGCATAAGGGTGATGTGAATCTCCTGTCAGTAACTGTGCTTACCAGTTTTGATGAATCAGACATGAGGGATATGGGCCTTACAGGATCGGTTGAGGACCTGGTGCTGCTCAGGGCAAAGAGGGCCTTGGAGTTGGGTTGTGATGGAATAGTCTCTTCCCCGCTTGAAGCTAAGGAGATGAGGCAGAGGTTCGGTGATGATTTTTTCGTGGTGACGCCAGGTATACGTCCTGGGCTGAATCGTGATGTTGAAAAGGACGACCAGAGGCGTATTGCAACAGCCAAACAGGCCATAATGGATGGGGCAGATTATGTTGTCATAGGCCGTCCTATCAGTACTTCACCAGATCCACTTTATACTGTTGGAACCATACAGGAGGAGATAGGCCAAGGGCTTGAGGTCATTGGCTCCAAATCCTGAAAAAGTCTCCTTGTCTAATATCTGGGGCGGCGACGTCTTGAGCGTCTATTGCGTTTCTGGGGCTGAACCTGGTTTACCTTGATCTCCCTGCCCTTGAACATACTTCTGTTAAGGGCCTTTATGGCCCTGTCAGCCTCTGAGTTGTTTGGCATGTCAATAAAGCCAAATCCTTTTGGCCTTCCGGAATAGCGGTCCATTATAAGGTTTACGCTTGCAATTTCACCATACTCTGAAAACAGCTCCTTGAGTTCAGTTTCATTGACGTTGTACGGGAGCTGGCCAATGTAGATATTCATCTCTCTTTTCTCCTTCTATCTGTGATATCTTTGGGTATTGCGTCTCCTGCCTTTCGCTGTCCACCTGTGCCGGGCTGAAAATTTCTGTCTGCGCGGCCTGTGCACCTTTTTTATGGAGACTGGCTTGCCATGTATTGAAACATCATGGAAGGCCGCCATTATTTCTTGGGAAAACCTGGCTTCTGTCTCTATAATGGCAGTGTTACGCATGATTTCGATCTTGCCTATCCTGACGGGTTCATCGATGGCGGATCGGTTAATTATCTCTATCAGAGACTGGGCCACCACCCCCTGCCGTCTGCCAACATTCAGGTGAAACCGGCTCAGACCTGCAGGGGACTGGTCCCTGTCTCCTTCTGGGTCATGCCATCTTTTGTCATGTCTGCGAGTCCTTTTGCCAGCGCCCTTGTTGCCTACTGTCCGGTCATGGCCTGAAGGGTTGATGTCAGGGGCATTGTCATAGTAGTTGAGAAGCCTGTCCTGATCACAGGAAAAGAACCTTTTGATTAGCTCTTTCCTGTCCATATGCTGAAACTTCTCCAACAGTTGGTCCAATACCTCATCCACCATCTGGTGTTTCCCTGACAAAGTTGCTATCTCATCTGCACGGCCAAGAATGCGGTTATTGCATATCTGCCTGCCAGTTGGGAGCTGGCATCTGACGAACCTCCGATTTATCTCCTTTTCGATCTGCCTCAGCCTGTATCTCTCGTTTGTCTGGATAATGACTATGGAAGTCCCTGTCTGGCCAGCGCGTCCTGTACGGCCACTTCTGTGGGTATAGGTCCCTGCCTGGTCGGGGAGGCTGTAGTTGATCACATGGGTTAGGTCGTTTACATCCAACCCCCTTGCTGCAACATCGGTCGCTACCAGTAGCTGCAGGTGCCGGTTGCGAAAGCCGTTCAGTACCGTATCTCTTTGGGACTGGGTCAACTCGCCGTGGAGTGCACCAGCGCTGTAGCCGTCCTGTAGCAACCTTTTGGCAATGTCGCTGGTCTCCTTTCTGGTACGACAAAAGATGATGGAGTAGATATTCCTGTTGTGATCCACAATCCGTCTGAGGGCATTGTAGCGGTTTCTATTATCTACCGTGTACATCTCGTGGCATATGTTTTCTGTACTGGTGTTTTGTTTTCCAACTGTGATTTCAATAGGGTCATTCATGTATCTGGCCGCTATGGCCCTGACTTGCCTCGACATGGTTGCAGAGAAGAGGAGCATTCTCCTGCGTGCAGGTATCTGGGACAGAATGTGGTTCAGTTCATCCTGAAAACCCATCTGAAGCATTTCGTCGGCCTCGTCAAGCACTACATGGTCTACGCTGGCGAGGTGAATTTTTTTGCGGTTGATCAAGTCATTAAGGCGTCCTGGCGTTGCTACCACGATCTGAGCGCCACGGCGCAACTCCTGGATCTGGCGCTTTATGTCAGCTCCACCATAAACGGCCTGGATTTTGACATGAGCAAGGAATCGGGAAAATGCCTGGAGGTCTGCTGTCACTTGCCGGCACAGTTCACGGGTGGGGCAGAGTACTATGGCCCGGATATTGTGATGCGCGCTGGAAACAAGTTGTACAAGGGGGAGGCCGAATGCAGCGGTCTTGCCTGTACCTGTATGTGCAAGCCCTGTAATGTCGGATTTTTCTTTAAGAAGCAGGGGAATGACCTTGGCCTGAACCGGGGTGGGTGCAGAGAAACCCAGGGCCTTGATACCCTCCAGTATCTCGTTCTCCAAACCCATGTCTTTGAATGTTGTCATGAAAAGCCTTTTTGTCCTTGCCCTGTCCCCGGATTCCTGTTTGGAAATTTGTGGTTGTGGCTATCCAGTACGGTAGCAGTATATGCTTGCGGTCCAGAAGGATGGGTAAGGGAGTTGCACATGCTGTTCAAGGAACAGTGTACAGTAATAAGAAATGCCCTGTTAGTACCAGGGCACAGACGATATCGTTGATGTTTGAGTTAAAGCTGAACTACGTTGGCTGCAGCAGGTCCTTTGGGGCCTTCTACTATGTCGAAGCTTACGGATGCCCCCTCTTCAAGGGTGCGGAAACCATCTGATTTGATGGCAGAATGATGAACAAAAATGTCTGTTCCGTTTTCCTGCTCAATAAATCCAAAACCCTTTGATGCATTAAACCATTTTACTATGCCTTTGTTCACGTTGATTGTCCCTTTCAAACCGGCCCTTTCTGGCCGTAGTGGTAGTTTTGCCTGTAACAGGCATAAAAAAACGCGCTTTCCTTACAAGAGGATTGCGCGTCCATGCAAGCCGCTGTGTGGCTATGTGTCCACATCGTGACGGCCATGAGTATCCCGTTCCTTTTGTTGGTCGCTGTCAATCGTGCATGATTGATCCCTTGTTGGTGATGTCTGGGAAATTGCCCAGGACATTGCTGCAAGGAGCGATGCAAAAGGATGAGACCTGTATATAAAAGCAGTCTCTCATGAAAGATATTTTTTCAGTGAAACAGTATTTGTACTCGATTTTTGGGGAAAAGCAAGTAATTTCTATGGCCGTAGAAAAATGTGTATGCCTTGCTGTCCACAGGCTGTATGTATACAGTGGAACCATGCGGCGCTTTTCCAAATAGTGACTGAACGCTATAATTAGGAATGCCTGAATTTAGGTAATGGTGGGTCTGCGTTAACCTCAATATTTATGTCCAGGAGGAAAATATCTGCATATGAGTAGACAAAATTTGATTCCAGGCCTTGTTCCACAAAAAGATGGTTCAGTGGCCATGACCATAGAGGTCCCCAATGGCAATCTCAAACCGGAGATACTTGCGGCATTGCAGGAGCTTGGGGCAATGCCTGGTATTATCGTTCATATCACCACTGCCCAGAAGATCATGTTGCTTGGTCTTGATATGACATTAGGAAGTGAGGCCATGGAGAAGATGGAGGCCGCGGGGGCTGTGGTACGTAAGGCCCGTACCCTGTCACATGCCCGCACCTGTGTGGGCAAGCCCTACTGCAAGTATGCATGGCAGGATACGTTTTCATTGGGTAGTTATTTGTATGAGCATACCGGTCAGGAACCTATTGCCCGAAAGCTCAAGATAGGCATTGCTGGTTGTCCTGCATGTTGCTCCTGGGCCAACATAACTGATATGGGGTTTGTTGGTATTAAGCGCGGCTGGATTGTCTTTGTTGGAGGACATGGCGGAGCATTACCTAAGACTGGTACGGAGATTACCAGGATAACCACACAGGAAGAGGCGGTGGAGATCACGTTGAAACTTGCCCGGCTGTTTACAGAGAATGTAAAACAGAAATCCAGGTTAGACCGGATAATAAAGAAGCTGGGTGGAATTGATGCAGTTAAAAAGGAAATTGGTATTGATTGAGACTCTTGAACCTAAAGGTCATCCATGCCTTGATTCATGAAATGTCATTTCACATTGCCTTAATCCTGCCATGCCTTTTTTCGTCTGTGTTGGATTTCAGCGGTATCCATCAATGACCTGAGCAGTGGACGCCCTCAATATTGAAAAACTGGTCTATGGTGGCCACGGCCTTGGCCATCATGATGGCAAGGCCGTCTTTGTGCCATTTACCGTACCAGGAGATCTGGTGCATTGGGAGCCTGTGAAGGACAGGAGACGTTTCTGCATGGCAAGGGCTGTGCGGATTGTCAGCAGGTCCCAATTCCGGACAGGACCGTTGTGTGCCAATTTTGGTCTCTGTGGCGGGTGCCAGTGGCAGCATGTGGACTATTCTGCCCAGATTTTCTGGAAAGAGGACATTTTTACCTCCATACTGAGGCGTCAATGTAGTATGGATGTGTACTTAGTGAGACCTATTGTGCCTTCTCCGCTGCAGTGGCATTACAGGTGCCGGTCCAGGCTCAGGGTCAGGAGGCACCAAGGTCAGGTACAGCTTGGCTACTTTCAGGCAGGTACCCACAAGATAGTGCCTGTGGACCGTTGTCTGCTCCTTGATAGCAGGTTGAACACGCTGTTGGAAAGGGTGCGGGGACATCTGATAGATGGCAGGTATGTCTCAGGGAGAGGGATCAAGGGGCTGGTCCTTGAGGCAGGTGACAGTGGTGGGGTCAGGGTTGTCCTTGATACTGGCTTCAGGACTGTAAGGTCTGATCACAGGCGATGGCGCAGGTTTGAGAGTCAGTATAGGCAGAGGGCTGAAACCTTTGTCTCCTCCTGTCCGTTTCCTGTCTCTGTGTGGATACGGAGCATAGATGGAGTATTGCGATGTCTGTCTGACCGGTATGATGATCTGTTCATACATGCACCCATCATTCATCCGGTGTCAGGTGAGCGTATCCAGTTGGCAATGCCTCCAATGGGCTTTTCCCAGGTAAATCTGGAGCAAAACCGTACCCTGGTCGCACTTGTTATGGAGGCTGTGCAGGAGACAGCGCCGCCTCCTCTGTGCGTCCTGGATCTATACTGCGGAATGGGTAACTTTACCCTTGCCATGTCAACTGTTACCCCCGAGGTGCATGGTGTCGATGTGTCGTCTGTTTCTGTACATGCTGCTCGGAGAAATGCCCGTGCCTGCGGCATTGATAATGTTTCTTTTATATCCGAAGATGTGGGTGCCTTTTTGGCTCATTCGAGAGATGTTGACAGGTATGATCTGGTCCTCCTGGACCCACCGCGTATAGGTGCTGCCGCAGCAGTGAAGCTGCTGCTGGCACATGTGAGGCCGCATACCATAGTATATGTGTCATGCGACCCTATGACCCTTGCGCGTGACCTGAAGGTTCTGCTCTCTGCAGGTTATGCAGTGAGGTGGAGCAGGGCTGTTGACCTGTTCCCCCAGACCTATCATATTGAGAGTGTGACTGTGCTTGATTTTATGGCCTGATGGTATGTCGCAGGGTACCTTTAGGTAGATGGTGTTTTTTTACCATTTGTCATTGTCCGTAGCCTCTGTATTTCAGGTATCCTGCAGTATGTACCTCACGAGAGTATGCCTTATGGAAAGATGGCTGGCTGGTGCATTCATAGCCCTTTTCTGCTGGGGATTATGGGCATTTTTGCCCAAGCTTGCTGTGCGTCACATATCGCCTTTGAGTTCCCTGTTTTATGAGTCAGTAGGGGTTGCGCTGATAGGCTTGGTTGCACTGTTGTTGGCAGGTAACGGCCTGCAGTCAGATCCACGCGGGGCAGGGCCTGCTGTACTTACAGGTATATTCGGAGGGATCGGGCTTTACTTTTATTTTGCTGCGGCAAGACAGGGACCCATTGCTGTGGTATCTGCACTTACTGCCCTGTATCCTGTGGTAACAGTGGTCCTCGCTGCCCTGTTTCTTGGTGAAAGGCTCTGTTGGACCCAGATACTGGGAATCATTCTCGCTGTGGTGGCGGCATGTCTGCTCAGCATGTCACCCGGGGCTGCTGGTTCATGAACAGGGAACAGACAGGGTCAGTGCAAGACACCGCCATGGGGTAACAGTGTTGGTACAGACAGTGACTCCGGTCTTAGAAGGGAAGGCGGGACAGATTTTTTCTCCCTTGCATGGTTACTTTCCTGCATAACCCTTTTGATGGCGTTTGCTGGTAGTGTTCTTATGCCCTTTGGGTTGCTACGGGATGCCGTCCCTTTGATTGGGTTTCTCCTGCTTTTGGACCTCTCCTGGGTGATAGATGATGATTTGAGCACTGACGGCTGCCTGTTCTGTATAGCTACCGGTTTGTTGGTCCTGCGCCCTGATTTGGGGCTGGAGAACACGTCCATCCGTACGGTCCTTCCATGTGACGAGATGATTATGCCTGTGGGGGTAATCTCCTTCACTTTCCAGCCATCCACCAGATCACCTTCCCTGACAATTCTGAACTCAGGTCTGTTTGATTTTTTTTTCTTTCTGCGGGACAGTCTGGAACGGGTTGACCTTGTTTTTTTGGATTTCAGATATGCACGACGGATTTCGCCTGTTCGGATGATACCGTACAACTCATAGTTATCTCCAATGCCCTCGGAGTCTCCAGCCATTCCATCCATATCACCGTCATTTTCAGATCCACCCCTTTCCTTGTCAAAAGGATCTTTTTTGACAATTATGGCATATCTGCTGCTGATGGTATCTTGCCGCTTTTCAGTAGCCGCAAACGCAGGGTGAAGGAGCGCATGAGACAGCAGGGCCATTGCGCACAGTAGCCACATGAGGGCAGGGTATGGGAATGTCATCCCGGATATGGGGCAGTATGCGTCCCCGTTGGCCATCATGGCTGCTGTGCCTCTACACCACCACATCTGTCAATGGGTCTCCGGAGGGCTAACCCCCTGTTTGATGGATATCTCTGGTGTAATGATCTCCTCGCTTTTCAGCATCTCTCTAAGGGAGTGGACCTTGCGTGCAAACTCCCTTGTCAATGCATCAGCGTGCTCTCTGGATTTTATGACGTGCGGTGTGACTATGAAGATGAGTTCCTTTTTGTTTTCGCTGGTGCTGGTGGAGCCAAATAGATATCCGAGGTAAGGGATATCTTTCAGTATGGGGATTCCGGATGATGTCTCGGATATCTCTGTGTGCATGATGCCCCCGATAAGGATGTGCTGTCCGTCGTGTGCTGTAAGAAATGTAGTGGCCTTGCGATTTCTGATGCGGGGCGAGGTAATACCTGAGGTGTTGGCCTTTTCATCCACAGCACTCACCTCCTGGGTTATCTCCATACGTACCAGTCCGTTGTCATTGATGGTGGGTTTTACATGCAGGATGATACCTGTCTTTCTGTACTGTACCCCCTGGGTCTTGACACCGCCTGAGGAGATGGTTGATTCAGACAGTACAGGCACATCCTCTCCTATCTCTATGCTTGCCTCCTGATTGTCAGAGGCAAGGATGTTGGGTGTGGATAGCAGGTTGAAGTTGGTTGTGGCGTCTATGAGGGTGATGAGCGCCATGAGCTGCCCGTCATTGTTGAAGAGCCCGTATGAAAATCCAGGGTAACCTGAACCAAGAGGCGTATTCTCATCAAGTCTGGTATCTGAATTGTCCGGGCCTTTTTGGGTGAGGGCCATGTCTGCATTGTAGGGATTTCCCGCAATGTTTATCCCCTTCTGTTTTATGAACCATTCCACGCCATATGCGAGTTCGTCTTCAAGCTGGACTTCGGCAATTATCACCTCCACCAGGACCTGCCGCGGCATTATATCCAGCTTGTCCAGCACATTTTTTATCACTGCATAATCCTTGGGTTTGGCCTTTATGACCAGTGCGTTATTGGACTCGTCCGGTATGATTTTTACCTCGCCACTCAGTTCGCCTGACAGCTCTGTCCTG
This sequence comes from uncultured Desulfobacterales bacterium, assembly GCA_964638145.1. GTDB lineage: Bacteria > Desulfobacterota > Dissulfuribacteria > Dissulfuribacterales > QOAL01 > S144-17. The sequence goes on from CAZXAK010000034.1 coordinate 57,379, forward strand.
ACAGTGGGTTCTCCTTTCTTGGTGCGTTTTACCAGTATCTTCCTCTTGCCTGATGTGCCGGGCGGGCCTTCGGAGTACAGGTTGTTAAGGAGATCAGCCAGGTCCTTTGCATTACCGTTCTGTACAAAGTACACGTATACACTGGAGCCTTTTTCAGTCTGTCCCTGCTCAAGTTCATCCACCCATACCTCTATCTCCTTCAGCACATCTGGCCATCTCGTTATGACAAGTATGGCATTTATGGAATTTAGGGTAATGATCTGCAGGCTGTCAGTGTCAACGCCAGGTCTGGCAAACACTCCCTTGCTCTTAAAGATGTTCTCCAGGTCCTTGGCCATGTCCTCAGGGTCAGTGTTTTCCAGGCTGAACAGTTTCCAGTGGACCTGTTTGAAGAGATTTGTGTCAAGCAGGGATATGATCTTGGATACCTTCCGTATATTTTCTGCTGTATCGGTGATTATTACCGAATTGGAGCTTGGTACTGCAAGAATTACCGCCCCCTGGGAAATAAAGTTCTTCAGGTTGGTGATGGCGTGCTGGGCGGATAGATAGCGAAGCTGGAAGACCTTGGTGATGTCTCCTGGATTCGGCCTGCGGGTAGAGGGTGATATCACCGTGTCCCCCTGTTTGGAACTGCCCGATTTTTTGACTACCTTGTATAGGCCATAGTCACCATGGACAATGGCGAGACCATGCATCTGTAGCATGGAGTTGAACAGATCAAGGAGTTCGTTCCTGGAGTATTTCCCTTGGATTCGGACAGATATGGTGCCCCGTATGGCAGGGTCCACCACGAAGTTCAGTTCAAGTATGTTTCCCAGTACGTCGTCAAGTACCGGATAAATATCCATATCGTCAAAGGTGAGGTTAATGTCTCTTTTTTCATTTGGCTCTGCACCCTTGAATGGGGAAATCACCCCCTGCCTGTGTTCAAGTGCAACTGCCTCTTCTCCTGGGCCGGTCTGCGCCGCACCAATATTGGGCCATGCGATCATACCTGTAAGCAGTAGCATAAAGGTGATGGTGATTCTGTTCAAAGTGATCCTCATGCAGATCCTCCCTGCTTGCACAGAGCCTCCGCTTCAATGTTGATTCTGAGGTAGGGCTTTCGTCCGTTCACTTTTACCACATTGAGATTGTTTATCCGGACGATTTTGTTTTTGTTTTTTATAAGCTCAAGAAATTTCACCAGCTTGGCAGTGTTCCCCTTGAGGGTGAGACGGACTGCTGCCACCTCCTTCTTTCGCCACTTTCGTCCCTTTATAGTCCTGTATGTGGTGACTTCAAGTCCGGACTCAGCCGCTGCCGTGTTGAGAAGGTCCTGCAGGTTGGAGGATACGATCTGGGGCGTACCCCCTGGAAGAAGCCGTTTTTCAAGTACAGTGTACTGTTTTTCGACATTTTTCAATCGAGCTTCAATTCCGCTGTTTTTCCTGAGCCTGGTCTGAAGCCGTTGAATCCGCGCGCTTTTGATCTCAAGGAGATTGTTGAGCATCTTGGTCCTGTTGGCAATGTTGTCCCATACAAGACTGTACCAGAGTATAGCCATGATTACCAAAATACCATACCGCAGAAGAGGGCTTTTGTGGCCTATGGAGGCCGCACTCTTGTTCATCTTCCCGCTCCTTTGCCCTGTGTATGTCTTTTGGGTATGATCTCCAGTGAAAATCTCTCCATGTCGTCCTTGGTCTTGGTGACGCTTGAAACCAGCTTTACCTGTGAGAAGAGGTGGCTCTTTCTAAGGCTTGCCACACAGGCTGTGGCGGATCTGCCCTGGGCACTTATGCGAAATTTGCCATTGGAGAGGCTGAAATTTCGTATCCATGTATCCTTAGGTGTGAGCAGCGTCAGTTCTCTCAGGACATCCAGCACGTTGGGCAGTTCATTTACAAAGTCTGACAGCTCCTGTTTTCGTCCCTCTATATCATCTATCTTTGCCTGTATGGCCATAAGGGGTTTGAGTCGTTTTTCGAGCTGGGCAAGTCTGTTTTCCACCTGGTCAACCTTGGCAGATAGGCGAATCATGTGTACTGCACCAATGGCTGAAGCAAGAAGCATTCCAGTTATGGCGGCAATGGCAATCAACTGGAATGCGTTGATGCGGATGCGGAAGGGTTTTTTCCTGGGCTTGTCCTGGAATGCTATTTCCGGGTAGGATTTCAAGCCAATACCCGCTGCACACACGCCCATGTTTATCCCCGAGTTGTCACAAACAGATTTCAGTGATGGAAGAGTGGCGCACGGATCCGCCGGCTCTTGGGGCATGTCGGGCAACTGGAACTCTCCAATCCTGAAAACCGGGGATTTTATAAGGGTGTGAAATGGCTCTGGATAGAGACGTGCCATTTCAGCAAGCCTGTGCGTGATGCCAGCATCGGAGAACAGTGAAACAGAGTGGGAACCTTCCCACCCCTTTTTCCCGTGCAAGGATATGACGATTTCATCATCCTGGCGGGAGAGGACGCTGCATGGAAATATCTTCCCTCCCCCCAGCCTCAGCAAGCCGTCTATGCCACACGATACCGGGGATATGCAGCCCATGGAGCGGTAGTGGCCTGTTTCCCTTACGGCCTTGATCACTGGTTCCAGAAAGGAGCGTTCGGTATACGCAAGGAGTATCCTGGTGTGGTGTTCTGTGTCAGGAGGGCTGCCACTGTCCTGTGGGGGCAGTTCGCAGGCATCAAAGTAGATATCATCCTGTTTAAGATGGGCGTGAAGGTCAATACCCATCCTTACCGCTGACAGGGCCTCCTCAGATGTGAGTTGTGGGAACTCTATCTTACGGTAAAAGACCCTGTTGCGCGGTACTGCAAAGGTGATACGGCGGCTTTTGTCAGGTTTTAGCCTGGATAGATAGGTCCTGACCTGTTCAGGAACGGGTGCTGAGCTTTCCTCTATTTGCGGGGCTTCGGAATCAACTGTCCAGTTCCCCCCCCTTCCCTTTGTGAGGGACATGGCCATTATGGAGTTTCTGCCAAGATAAATTCCGGTTATGTGGCGGATTCTTTTAAACATCGCTCAGTAGTGGAAAGAGACGACCAAGGGTCAGGAGCACAGTGAGTATCGGAGCATGGCAGTTATGCTCGAACAAGGGTCCATATGCCAATGATGATAAAACCAGCACCTGCAATATAGTGCAGATATTTGGTGTTTATGTATTGGGACATCAGGCTTCCGGCAGCAACGCCTATGGCTGAAGTCAGCACCAGGGCAAGGGATGCCCCTATGAATACCGTGAGTTTGCTTACCTCCTTGTCGGCAGCAAAGAGGATGGTGGCAAGCTGGGTCTTGTCACCAAGTTCAGCAATAAAGACGGTACAGAAGATTGTGAGTAACAGTTTGCAGTCCAATGTTGCAGTCCAACGAGGCCCCCTGAGTGGCAGAGGCCAAATCATGTATTGTGCATATGGGGAAAACAGTCATACCACCTGTTATTTCAGGCGCATGTCTCATTTTACTTTAATGGAACAGCAGATCAAATACAAGGACATGCGTGAGCCATGGTATCCATATCATGGACCCTCATCTGAGAACAGGTTCATACGGCAGATACCTTACGGCAGATGGTCTTCTTTATCCTTATCAAAGCTTATAACCTGAATCGGGCGATTCCCAAATTTGCATGAGGTGCAAGGCGGGGGATACGCAGACGTACTCCCCGTACTTCAAGTATCCGGCAGGTAAGCGAAGACACCGAGGCAGCAGATCATGCGAAATTGGGAATCCCGCGAAAAAGGGCACTATCTGCCTTTGGCAATTGCTCTTGCATTTCAGGTGGCGTTCAGTGCGGTTCCCTACGGTATAACATGCAGGCTTCGGGAGGTCAGCATCTCTAATGGTAGCATGCGCATATGGGTAAAGGGCAGCGGGTCAAATATGGGCAGGGTAGGTGGGGTGTTGTTGAATTCTATCTCTTTGATCTTGACGTCAAGTTTAATATTGAACTCCTTGAGTGTGACAGAGATGGTGTCAGGATAGGGTACACATGAGGAGATGTCCACGTTCCCATGAGTTACCAGGCCGGCAAATCTTACCGATAGGTCCCTGTTGTCTATAGTTATCGGACACAGGGTTTCATCTGTGAACATAGCTGAGAGGCTGTCCCCATGATCCGGGAAGGCGGAGAGGCAGACATGGCGGTTAGGAGCTATCTGCCTGCCCCCTTCTCTTGGACATACAGTCTGGCGGATCTTGTTATTGTTGATCACACTCCATGGATTAAGCACATAGAGCAGTTGCCGGTCAAGAGAGTTTGTGATGCCCTTGTTGTTCTGCTGCCCAATATTTGCAAAATATACTGCCTTATCAGTGGGTATGTATAAGAAAAACTGTCTGTTACAGACAAGGGCATCAAAAACGGTGATCCCAAAAGGACCCAGCCCTGTAACCCTCATCCGTACCCCGGAAGGGGATGGGCTGTAGTGCAGGATACAGTCTATCCATGGGTATCTTTGTGAGGAATATTTTTGTGGATATGTCCCGGTATGTTTTGGGGACGCCTCTTGTTGGTAAACTGTGAGTTGCACTCTGACTCTGGCAGTTATGCTTGTAATGGAGGCCGCTATTGCCTGCAGATCTTTCTTGAGGTTTCCGGTTCTGCATAAAGGGGCCGGTATACCTCCCTGGCCTGCAGGGGTTGGAGTGAACAGGGCGCAGCCCTGGGACAGTACAGATATCAGTACTGCCAGGGCAAAAGGCCATTTGGCAGAGCCATGTGCCATAGAGATTTTTGTAACTCCTCACAGGGTCCTTTATGGGTATTATCGTACAACTGTCTGAAATGTCTGTTTACTGGATGCTACAGATACAGGCGAAGGGTACGCAGCCATACCCCCTGTACTTCAAGTGCCCCACAGGTAGGCAAATACCCTAGGGCAGTAGATGTGGTACCCTGTGAGCAGGTACATATTTTCTGTAGATATCACCGTGCCCATGTACATCATTTGGTAAGTGTCAGTGAGTCAAAGCTGCCAGGTGCAACACGCCATTACTGTGATTTTTCCAGCATTTCCTCCAAGTTATGCCATATAATGGTCAAGGATTCCTGAAGCTCTTTCAGTTTTTCAGGTTCAATACCTGCAACCGCCTTGGTCTGTACGAGTTTTCCTATACGGTTGACCATCTTCTGCATCTGTCTGCCTTTGGGTTTGAGAAAGATGTGGTGAGCACGTCTGTCCGTTGGGACACTCCTGCGTTCTATAAAGCCTGCCTGTTCCATCTTGTCCAGCGTTCGGACAAGTGTAGGACTCTCGATGAACAGTCTTGAGGCAAGCTCGGTCTGTGTAAGGCCTTCCTCTTCCAAGAGTTTTGCTAGTACGCAGAACTGGGCACTGGTTATGCCGTGATTTTCCAGCTCAGTGTCAAAGGCTTTGTAGAAGACTTTTACCAGTCTGTTTGCAATAAAGCCAAGGCATTCATCAATGGTAAAGTTATTTTTCATGTCAATTCTCTCTTTTTCTTGATCTCCAAAAGTATAAAATTTACGACTTCGGTAATAGACAGGGACGTGGAATCTACTACCACTGCGTCACTGGCCGGTTTCATGGGGGCAAGGGAGCGTTGACCATCTGCTATGTCCCTATCTATTATTTGTTTTAATATCATTTCGTATAACACAATTTCACCGGCAGATTCAAGCTGTTTTTTTCTTCGTCTCGCGCGTTCCTCTGCTGATGCCGTTAAGAAAAATTTATAGTTCGCATCAGGAAAGACTATGGTTCCCATATCCCGGCCTTCGGCAACAATTCGTCCGGCCTTGCCAATATCCTTTTGCAGGTTGGCGAGACGTTTACGAACGACCGGGATAGCAGAGACCCTTGAGGAGAGCATGTCCATTTCAGGGGTCCTGATTAGATCAGTAACATCCGTCTCATTGATATGGATACGGTCTCCTTTGAAGTTGATGCTGCAATCCGCTACGATATGTGTTACTGCCTCAATGTCGTCAAGGTTGACGTTGAGCTGTTTCAGTTGCCATGCAACTGCCCTGTACATGGCGCCGGTGTCTAATCTGTCATATCCAAGCCTGTCGGCCACTATCCGGCTTACGCTGCTCTTTCCAGCCCCTGCCGGCCCGTCAATTGTTACTATATCCATAATAGTTATCGGTGCTTATGTTGCATTTGTTTATTGTCTCCTGTTGCGTCAAGTATCAGGGGAGTTAAGGAAAATTGGTGGCAGGATATGTAGCTCTCGGCCAGCATCCCTGCACGCCTCTATCATACACATTCTGGCCTTGCTTCTCTCATCAGGATGAACCATCTGCATGCGTTTGGGTTCCATCCTGTTGGCTGTCAATGTGGTCACAAGTCCGGCTACCCTTTCAGCAGGAAAAATCACACTAAAACGACCCATGGGCCGGAGTACATACCGGGCGGCCTGTGTTACCCTCTCTATATCGGTAAGAATTTCATGCCTTGCAAGGGCTTCCATTGAATTTATGCATATTCGTCCGGAAACAGGTGGCCTGTAAGGTGGATTGGCAACGACATGATCCATGCTCTGTGCCATTAAGACCCTGTCTATGTTGTTGAGATCACCATGTATGACCTTTATCTGTCGTTCCAGGCCGTTCTGGCGGGCATTGAGCAATGCAAATTCCACCAATCTTTTCTGGATTTCCAGTGCCGTGACACTAATTTCCGGATATTTTTTTGCAAGAACAAGGGCTATTACCCCGCTTCCGGTCCCGAGGTCAAGGACACAGTCCTGCCTGCGTAGCCTGCAGAAGTCTGCGAGGAGCAGTGAATCCACTGAAAAACGGTAACCATTTTCAGGTTGCTTGATTGTAAGCCCCATGTCTTCAAGGACATGGAGAATTTTTCTGGCCATTCGCCCTGTGATTGCTGTTTGCCCTTGAGCATCGGTCCATTTACCCTTATGAATGGACAAATACAAGGCTTTTTATTGAAAAATCATACTTTAATATCTAAAAGCCGTTGGCAAAATATTTTCAAATGTCAAATTTACACATTAATATCTGTATCAGAATAGTCAAATTCAGCAAGGGGCGCATGCGATTCCATATGTATAAAAGTAGAGCATCCTGTTATATTCTGTAGCATGCATCGCAATAAAGACCTGAGACTGAGAGGTTATGTAATTCATGATAGTAGTATGGCAACGGGTGCTTCAGGCATCAGTAAAGGTAAACAGCGAAATAATAAGTTCAATAGGCAACGGGGCACTTGTCCTCGTGGGTGTAGAGAGTCAAGATACAGAAAAAGATGTAGCTTTCATTGCTGACAAGTGCGTTAATCTCAGAGTGTTCAATGACGAAAATAACCGTTTGAACCGCTCTATAATTGAAACGGGCGGGGAGATGCTCGTTGTCTCCCAGTTCACGCTTTGTGGGGACTGCAGGAAGGGAAGAAGGCCTTCCTTTGTCAATGCAGCCTCTCCGGACAGGGGGCGAGAGCTTTACCGCCTCCTGTGCAGTATGATCGCGGACAAGGGAGTGCCGGTTAAGAGGGGTAGGTTCCGGGCAGAAATGCAGGTAATGCTCGTAAATGATGGTCCGGTTACGTTGATAATAAAATCCGGAAATTGACCTGAATAGTGATAGCAGCAGGTTGCATTCCGTCCCAACCCGTTATGTCATTGGCACTCAAAAGGCACTATCCTGTTTTTTGTGTGGCGTATAACCCTGTGGCATCCTTGGTTGACACCTGTTCTGTAACCTCCTGTGGTTTGCGCGTTAGCTATGTCGTAAATGAAGTCCTTTTAGCTGAAAAATGTTACCCCACGCGTGAACCTTCCCGTAGGACTGAACAGCAGTCCACAGTGCATCGTAACAGAATAAAATTTATATTGGTTATGTTGGGAAAGTCAGAGGGGAGACTTCTCTCTGGATGTATTTCCGGCAAGGGCAAATCGTTTTGCCCCACCGTTTTCTATTTTTATCCAGCGATGCCCTGAGAGAAAGTACCACTGACCCTGCTCGAACTTAGCTACCAGGGCCCCGTGATATTTCAGCATCCGTTCTATCTCTGACTTTGTATAGGGGTTGTTGTAACTGCCCTCTACCTTGCTGTCCATAGTATTGCAGGCAGGAAGGGTAAAAAGCAGTCCAAGAAGCCAGAGAAAAACGATAATTCTTTTTGACGATGTAAAAATACTATTGATATCCATAATCCATGTTTCCGCTAAGTATAATTAGTGCTTAATCTTTGTCAACTCTGTACCGCCTCTATCCGCCTTGACTCATGGGTGTATGTGGGTAAAGTCAAGCAATGTGTGTGCCATGTATAACTGTTTAAATATATGGCCGTGTTCCGGCTGATTCGTGCAAAATCGCCCTAATTACCAAGGGATGGGTAAAATAATTCTTTTTATATGTGGAATTTTGATTCCGTAAATGTGGGGTTTGATCTAAAAGGAGGCCAATTGATTGATTTTTCTGTCAGCCTATAGCCGGCGGGCCGGTTTCTTTCGGATTACTTCTTCCTGAATTGAGCGTTTCAAATCATGTGAAATATTGTTTTATCTTTAATTACAGTAAATTAATGCTGTTTTTTTGTAAGATTACCCGTCACCTAACGGGTTTGCTGTAACTGTTTTGCTTTCTACATAATTTTAAACCGCTGCGGGATTCCCAATTTCGCATGATCTGCTGCCTCGGAGTCTTCGCTTACCTGCCGGATACTTGAAATACAACAGTACGTATGTGTATCCTCGGCCTTGCATCTCATGCAAACTTGGGAATCGCTCAATTCAGGTTCTTATGTACGTGCGGTTTGTGATGTCTTATGCCCTCCTTCGTGCCCCCTTGACATCTCCATCTGTGGAAGTTAAACAACGGCACCATGAAACACGTATCAGATTTAGATTTTAACAAGGGAAACGGCCTGCTTCCTGTGATTGCGCAGGATCATGAGACCGGTGAAGTGCTGATGCTGGCATATATGAACCAGCGTGCATGGGAAAAGACTCTGGAGACAGGCAAGGTGCACTACTGGAGCCGTTCAAGGAGCAAGTTATGGCTCAAGGGTGAGACATCGGGGCATGTCCAGATGCTGAAGGAGGCTTATGTGGATTGTGACCTTGATACCATCCTTGTGAAGGTAGAGCAGCTTGGGGGGGCAGCCTGCCATACCGGGTATCGGAGTTGTTTTTTCCAAAAGGTGGAAGGTGCAGATCTTGTACCTCAGGGTGAACCTGTTTTTGATCCAGAGGAGATTTACGGAAAGTGAAAAGACTAAAATTCGGAATACCCAAGGGAAGTCTTGAGAAGGCCACCATAGAGTTGCTGGCCAAGTCTGGCTGGCACATAAAGGTGCACAGCCGCAGTTACTTCCCGGACATAGATGATCCTGAGATTTCATGCAGCATATGCCGTGCACAGGAGATGGCCCGCTATGTGGATAATGGAACCCTTGATGTGGGGATAACAGGGCTGGACTGGATACTGGAGAATGAGTCGGATGTGGAGATAGTGACAGAGCTCATCTATTCAAAGGTGAGCAGGCGTCCGGCCAGGTGGGTCCTGGCTGTGCCTGCAGACTCGCCATACAAGAGTGCGAGGGATCTGGAAGGCAAGAAGATCGCAACCGAGCTGGTCAACTTTGCACGCAAGTACTTTGAGAATCTTGGCGTGAACGTAGAAGTGGAGTTTTCATGGGGGGCCACTGAGGCAAAGGTGGTCAGCGGTCTTGCAGATGCAATTGTAGAGGTCACAGAGACCGGAAGTACTATCAGGGCCCATGGCCTTCAGATTATAGAGGACATGATGGAGTCAACTCCGCGTCTCATTGCCAATCGCCAGTCATGGAATGATCCCTGGAAGAGAAAGAAGATCGAGCAGATAGCTGTATTGATGCAGGGGGCGTTGAGGGCTGATAGGCTTGTTGGGGTGAAGATGAATGTCCCCGAGGAGAAATTGGAGGCCATAGTGGATCTGCTTCCAAGCCTCAATGCGCCTACGGTCTCACCATTATACAACAAGAAGTGGTTCTCTGTTGAGACAGTTATTGATGAGGCAGAGGTTAGGAGCCTGGTGCCAAGGCTGCAGGAGGCAGGCGCAGAGGGTATTATCGAGTATGCGCTGAACAAGGTGCTCTGATGCACATGACTTTGCCTTGAGACGCATGGCCTGTTGCCAAGAGGGTGTATGAGTTCGCTGGTTCATACCTCAGAGTTCTGCAAAAGTGTGTTTGACCTTGGCCAGCTTCCGGGTGATGGTTTGCCGGAGATTGCCTTTGCGGGCAGGTCAAATGTGGGCAAATCATCTCTGATGAACCGCCTACTCAACAGGCGTAACCTTGTAAAGGTCAGCTCCCGTCCTGGTTTCACCCAGAGTCTCAATTTTTTCCTTGTTAACGGACGCGTCTATTTTGTAGATCTGCCTGGATACGGGTTTGCCAGGGCCCCCAAGCATGTGATCAGGCAGTGGCACAGGCTGGTGGATGGCTACTTGGAGGGCAGTGAATATCTGCGTGCGGTTGTGTGCATACTGGATATCAGGAGACGCCCCGATCCCTTGGATCTTGATCTTCTTGAATATCTCAACAGCATAGGTCGTTCCATCTGTGTGGTCCTGAACAAGGCTGACAAGATATCCCAGCCCAAGAGAAAGGCAAGGCTCAAGGAGATTGGGCAGGTTCTCCCCGCATTTGTTTCGGATATCGTAGTGGTATCTGCAAAGACCGGAGAAGGGGTGCCTGGGTTGTGCAGCACTCTTTTCTCCCGCGTTGATTGAGTGTACCAGTGGTCACAGAAGGCGGAGAAGTAACGTGCAGGCCGGACAGACGCACTTCTGTTTCGGTGATACAGGGGGATGCGCACGCCTTAAGGCTGGACAGAATCCTTTTCCCCCTTCTTGGGCTCTGTATTTTCCCGTGAGATGTTAGGGGAGGTCTGGTCGCTTCCGCAGCATCGGGACCCGATGCCTGATGACACTGGACCTCAGCCCCCAATCCCGAGTTTGGGGAGTAGCCATCTGTAAATGGCCCACCAGAAGAGTATAAGCAGGATTAATGTGAGTATCTGATTCATAAACTGTACATCTCCTTTATCAATAATTTTATTTATCCACTAAACTATCTTGGATGTCAAGCCGCAGAAGGGGTGCCTTACCAATCATGCTGCTCAGCGGAATAGCGCCTTGTCTTATTGAGAATAATATTATCTTAATTGTACCAGCTTGATGAGGCAATAGCAAATTCTTCTTGATGGATGACGAATAAAAAAAACGCTGCAAACATTGTGCCTGCAGCGTAGTTTCTGAGTAGAGAATCCCGCGGAAACTTGGTTCCGCATGCTTGCCTTGTGTTAGTGGTGGCCGTGTCCGCCCTTCTTGCTTGATTTGCCTGTGAGCTTGTCGTAGCCTTTTACCCCGATGTGGCATGCTGTGCACCGTGTGTTAGAGGCAAAGGCGGTCTCTCCATCGTGGCATGCCCCGCAGTATTTGCCTGCGTAGAGTGCTTTCATGTTGAAGTCGTCATTTTCTTCTGCTGTACCTGCTGCCATTTCAAACAGGTCGTCGTGGCAACTGTCACATTCCAGCCCCATGTCCATGTGTATACTGTGTTCAAAGATTACAGCCTTGACCGGTCTGGTGAATATTATGGTGCCGCCGTCTTCTTCCTCGTCACTGCCTACAGCCTGGGAAGTTACCACAAACAACCCGGCAATCGTCAGGGCGATCAGGGTCCCCAGAAGTGTCTTGTGTAAGTTATTCATCAATCTCCTCCCGTGCTTAGTCGTTCATGTAGAAGATAAAGGGTTTGGCGCCTGTTTCAGGCCTAAGTACCCAGATGGTCTTGTCAGGCTGGTGAATGAGCTTGTAGGGTTCGCTCTCAGGATCCGCGAGGTCACCAAATACCCTGACATGGGCTGGACATGCCTCAGCGCATGCGGTGAGTTTCTTGCCCTTGGAAAGCCTTGTATCGAAACAGAAGTTGCACTTGTCAATGGCCCGTACTTCTTCATTGAAGTAACGTGCATTGTATGGACATGCTGCCATGCAGGTCTTGCAACCTATGCATTTTTTGTAGTCCATCATGACAATGCCGTTTTCCGGGTGCTTGTAGGTGGCCCTTGTGGGGCACACCCGAACACAGGGGGGATTCATGCAGTGATTACATAGCACCGGCATGAAAATGCGATATTTTTTGCCTGGCTCAGTCTCTACTTCTCTCTCAAGAATGGTGGTCCTGAAGCCATACTCTGGGACATGGTTGGTCTTGGCACATGCCACTTTGCATTTTTCGCAGTCGACACAGTGATTCTGGCGAATGACCATCCCGTAGTGGGGCTTGTACTTGGAGTTTTCATACCCTGCAAAATCAAATGAAGCCTTGGCCTCTCGTTCAGATACAGGTACCAGGGACAACACGGTTCCTCCTGCCAAGAGACCTGTAATCTTCAGCCCTAATTTAAGGAATGTTCGCCGTTCCTCGTCTGTAATGGCATCTGGCCTTACGGACTGTTCATTTCTCACAATACTGTCCTCCTCGATTTTAAAGATTGCAGCCGGGGTAGGAATCGTACCGGAGCCCATCCCGCCTGCCAGTGGATTGACGTTGCACTGGTTTACGCCGTTATTTTACCAATGAAGGTCACCAACTCACACTCTATTTTCTCTCAATTCTCCAGAATATCACAATTTAAAATTTTGTTCACTAAAAAAATGAAAAAATGTGCCGGATTTTACGTATGGGTACTATTTTATTGCAATTAATTTGAGTGGATATGAGCAGTCGTCTGGAGTCAAAGGAGATCGGTCATGTTAAGAAGCCATGAAAAAGTAACTCCTCACAGGGTTCTTGGGGGTATTAGAGGTATAACTGTCTGAAATGTATCTGCTTGCAGGGTATGCATGTGTGTTTCCTGGCTTCAAGTGCCCCATGTGTAAGCGAAGACTCCGAGGCGGTAGATGTGGTGCCATTCGCCGTATAGGTGTCGTATGGTAGGCAGATACATAAAAAAAGGCCTGGTACACAGTATGTGCCAGGCCTTCTTGATCTCTGAAATTATGGCTGAAGTTATGTCACAGCCATGAAATTTTACATCAAACTATTTTTTCTTGTGGCAAGCACCGCACTTTGTTGGGCCTGCGCCCTCTTTCTTGTGACAGTTTTTGCAGTTCTTGTGGAAGACGTTCATGGTCTTCTGAAACTTCTTGGGCATCTCGGCATTCTGCTTGTTGTGACATGCCGCACATTTCTTGATTTCCATTCCTTCCTTGTATGCAGAGTGGCCAGGGCCATGGTGACATACACCACATTTGATCTTTTCCTGGTGCTTCTTGTGTGGGAAGGTTACATTGCCTTTTTTACCTGCCTCAAGCACGATGGTTTCTGGGCCATTGTTAGCAAAAGCTATCCCTGCCATTACCAGGCCAAAAAGAAGAGCTACCAGCAGTGTTGAAAATTTCTTATCCATTCCTGAACTTCCTCCTTTGTTGGAAAATTAATGAATAACCATTCATAATGCCAACTATCCTTTAACTAAGTTGTTTGGGATTGTCAACACATAATCGTAATAAACATAATGGTAAAGGGCCTGAATGCTGGAATTGCACTAAAAAACAGACAAGAGCCTTTACAGTCATATGAAGATAGGAGTATGTTTGCAGATTATCCTTTGAACAATACCCTTGTACGGGAGGAAAAAAGTTTGAAAATAATATATGATGAGGATATCCCCAGGGATGTTCGCCCTTCAATAGAAGAGGTCATAAAAGAATCCATTACTGGCCCCTGCGAATGTGGCTGTAATGAGATATATGTGAGCCTGCAGGCGCCGGGAAGTATTGATGTCAAATGTTATGACTGTGGTACAAGTTTTTTTGAGCTTGAGATAGAGGAGGAAGAAGAGCTTTCAGAAGTCTGAATTCTTCTCCCCGGATATTGTTTTCAAACACCGGGGCTTTACTGGAATCACCTGGTATTAAAGAAATTCATACTCCGCACTTGGTTGCGGGACGTCCGGAATCGGGAGGCTTGGAACAAGGATGTCAAATATAAAGATTGCTGTTGCGGGAGTTGGGAATTGCTTTTCCTCGCTGTGGCAGGGTATCAACTATTATAAGAACAAGAAGGCTGATGAGGCAATCGGGTTGATGCACTGGGACATTGGGGGCTACACCCCGGGAGATATAGATGTAGTGGCTGCCTTTGATATCGACCGCAGGAAGGTTGGGCAGGACGTATCAAAGGCAATCTTTGCCCCGCCTAACTGTACCACTGTGTTTTGCAAGGATATCCCGGAGACCGGGGTTGTCGTACAAATGGGCAGGATACTTGATGGATATTCAGACCACATGGCCGAGTACCCTCCAAACCAGACATTTGTTCTCTCTGATGAACCGGAGGCAACCGAGGACCATGTGGTGAATATCCTCAAGGAGTCTGGAGCGGAGATACTCATAAACTACCTGCCAGTGGGGTCAGAGGATGCCGTAAGGTTCTATGCAGGATGTGCGCTTAAGGCAGGTGTGGGCTATATAAACAACATGCCGGTTTTTATTGCCAGTGATCCTGAGTGGGCCGATAGGTTCAAGGAAAAGGGGCTTCCAATCATTGGGGATGATATAAAGTCCCAGCTTGGGGCCACAATTACCCACAGGGTACTTGCCAGTCTGTTCAAGAACAGAGGTGTCAAGCTTGAAAAGACCTATCAGCTCAATACAGGTGGGAATACAGATTTTCTCAATATGTTAAATCGACACCGGCTGAAGTCCAAAAAACTCTCCAAGACCGAGGCGGTTCAATCTGTTTTGCCCCAGCGGATGGAGCCGGAAAATATTCATATTGGACCAAGCGACTATGTGCCTTTCCAGAAGGACAACAAGGTGGCGTTTATTCGTATGGAGGGTAAGTTGTTTGGCGATGTGCCAATGCATCTCGAGATGAGACTCTCCGTTGAAGATTCTCCCAATTCAGCCGGCGTTGCCATAGATGCCATAAGGTGTTGCAAGATAGCCTTGGATCGTGGAGTGGCTGGTGTCCTCTCTTCCCCCTCCTCCTATTTTATGAAGCATCCCCCACAACAGTTTACAGATGATGAGGCTTACAGGCGAACTGAAGAGTTCATCTCAGGTGCCAGGGAGAGTTGAATCTTCTGTTTTTTGTGTTTTTGGCGTAGATTCAGAACGATATATCTGCCAGTAACTTCTCCTTCCTGGAGGATGCCGCCTCCTCTGTATTCTGAAATACAAGGGTTTAAACTTAACCATCAATACATGGTGGGCCCGCAATGAGTTGCAGGCCCACCATGGTCAGGGCACTTCCTTGCCCGTTTCCTCTTCCATGTCTGTTCCGCAAAAGCTACCGTAAAAGCTACCGTGGCGGTGTATGTTTCCTGCAGTGCCACCATGGTTTTGCCCCCATAAAAATTTTTTCCCCTTGACCTCCTTCTGATGATGCTTATGTTTCAGATGAAATGGGCAGCAATAGATTAATTCCCTATGGTTATATAGTTATAAACAGTCTCTCAATTATAAATTGTAAGTCTTTTGTAAGAGATTGACATTTGTTTTGTTTGTATCATGAAGTAGGGATATTTCATGGTTGTTAAGTGAGTAGATATGTCATTAATCTGTTTTCTTATTGCTGTCATATAAATAAATATAAGTGAGCAAGGAGGTAAGGTAAGATGTTAAGTCCATGGATAGCAGTTTCTGATCCGGCGTGGAGCCAATTAGAAGAGCTGGGCAGGGAAATGCAGAAACTCTTTGGGTTGTATGCCCCTTCTGGCAATATAAGAGGGGTTATTAAAGGTACTTTCCCCCCTGTTAATGTGGCAGAAACTCCGGAAAGTGTTATTGCATATATCTATGCTCCGGGGATTGATCCTTCCAAACTGGATCTTACCATTGAAAAGAATTTGCTGACTATTTCTGCTGCGAGAGACACTGCTTCTGAGATTGGCAAAGATGTAGATCCCAGTGGTTACTATCGAAGGGAAAGGTTTTCAGGTACTTTTAAGAGGGTGATTTCCCTGCCTGATTCTGTAGATCCTGCCAAGACAGAGGCAACTTATGAGGCAGGTATCCTTACGGTTACTATCCACAAGAAAGAAGAGCAGCGTAGCAGAAAGATAGCGGTAAACGTGAGCTAATACTGAATAGATGCCATATGAAAAAGAAGAAATAATCAGGAGGTGTGCATCATGGCTGAGACAAAAGAGATTCGTCCCCAGGAGAGCGGAACTGCCCCTGCCTCTGCGCAGGAGGAGAAGAAGGCAGCTCTCGTCCCACCTGTTGACATATATGAAAATGAACATGGAATAATACTTCTGGCTGATATGCCAGGGGTTTCAAAGGATGGTCTGGACATTCAGGTTGACAAGGATATCCTTACCATCAGAGGTAGCATTGCCCAGGCGATTCCCGAAGACGCCAAACCGCTGTATGTAGAGTTTAGCGGTCCAGGGCGGTATGAGAGGGCGTTTACCATTGGTCCTGACGTTGATATTGATAAAATTGAGGCAAGTATGCATTCTGGGGTTGTGAAGCTTGTGTTGCCCAAGGCAGAGCACTCCAAGCCTCACAAGATAGAGGTGAAGGTCGCCTGATCAGGTTATAGTGTTTTAGAGGCCCGCAAATAGGCGGGCCTTGTTTTTTTGTGTGAAGGAGGGGCAAAGGGTGCTGGCGAGTTTGTGAAGGAGTAGGGATATTGCCATTGGCCCCTATACAGTGAATGTATCCAGTGTCCTCTTCAGGTCGTCGGCTACCGTATTCAGGTCCCGGGCAGAGGTCCTCATGCGTTCTGAGCTCTCTGCTGTATTTGTGCTGGCCTCTTTTATCCCCTTGCTCTGGGTTACCAGCAGGCCGGTGTTGCCAGTGGCCACCTGAGCATTGTGACTGATTTCATGGGTGGTGGCAGTCTGTTCTTCCACTGCTGCTGCTACGTTGTTGGCAAGTTCACTTACTTCTTCTATGATGCTAACCACTTGTTCTGTTACCGCTCTTACCCTGGCGACATGGTCCTGCAAGTCGTTTACACTCAGATCAATCTTCTGCACAGCATCTCCCGTCTGTTTTGCCAGTTCTTTGACCTCTCCGGCTACTACGGCAAAACCCTTGCCAGCCTCTCCGGCACGAGCAGCCTCTATGGTGGCGTTAAGCGCAAGCAGATTGGTCTGTTGGGCAATATTGCCGATGAGATTGCTCATCTCGCCGATGTTGGCAGATGCGGCCGACAGGTTTCCCACGATTTCTGCTGCCTGTTTTATCTGAATGAAGGCCTCATTTGATTTCTGTCCGGTGATAGCCGTGTGCTGGGCGATTTCAGATACAGTGGCAGTCATCTCCTCCATGGCAGCGGCAATACTGCCCATCTGATCGCCAATGTCATTGGCATGCCTGTTCACCTCTTCAGACTGGGCACTGCCCTCAACTGCAGTGCTGGCCAGGGATGTGGCCAGTTCTCCGGTCTGCTCGGCCATTTCTGTTATATAGAGGCCATTTGACTTGACCTCTTTGATCAGGTCTTGAATGCGTCCGATAAAGGTGTTGACGAGTCTTGCTATTTCATCAATTTCAGTATTGCTTTTGGTGAGTATCCTCTTGGTCAGATCAGCGTCGCCTGTGGCCACATCGTGAAGTTTGCTACGGGTATCATTCAGTTTGGCTATTACACTATTGAAAACCAGAAAACTGAAGAGGATGCCAGCGCCCATGACCGCAAGAAAGATGGTCAGATAATTGCGTTTTACAGCTATATTGTAGGCCGATACCTCTCTGTGGGATAATTTGTTCAGTTTGCTGATTTCGTCAGATATTTTGGTGTGTAATACGGTGAGCATCTTCCAGGCCCTGTCAAGGTTCTCCAGGGCCTTTCTGTCCTGCCTGTCTATCCAAGCAACTCCGGCCGTGGCAAATTTTTCATAGGCACTTCTGTAGTCGTTAATGAGGCGGGTCACTTTGGCAAGGTGCTCCCTGGTTGCAGCTGATTCCCCCTGATTCTTTTTTACCACCTTCTGGATGTCTTGTATTTTTTCGGGAATATCTGCTGTGATGGTGGTGAAAAGTTTTTTGGGCCGGGTATTGTTCTGGTCAGCAAGTACACTTCTAACCAGAAATCTTGTCTGTTCAGTTATATCATTGCTTATATCTTCAAACATCTCTGTAAACGGGATGTTCTTTTCTGTAATGGAAGATGTCACATCAATTATCTTGTTTAGTCCGGTTAGGCCGATTAGGCCAGAACCTGTGAGGCCGGCAGCCCATATACCGGACAAGATGATGAGAAGGAATCGAATCTTTACGTTTTTAAGGTAGTGCATCCGTGTCTCCTGAAATTATATGGATTTTTCGTTGATCTGTATTGGAGCATTCCCCGTTTGTCCCGTAAGGTGGTTGGCGCGCGCAGCAGTTGTCGGGGGATAGACCGGGAATGGTCCATAAAGAGAGTTGTAACTTTTTTTCAATTCGGCATGTTGCATGATCTGCTTGAATAGGCAGTAGGGCATTATTTCAAATTTACCCCTTGCCTGTGTTGTTGGTCGTGCTTAGTGTAAAAAGCGCATTTGGTGAGGACGGCCAATACCAACCGGTTGGAAGCATTATTTCTTGAATTTAATAAGCTGTGATTTAAGTTTGTTGGCTGTACCGAACTTGCTGAGTTTATGATAGGTATACTACTTTATTTTAAAAAACTAATTTTTGAAGTTGGAGGAATTGGTCATGAAAAAACTATTTGCCTTAATGACGACTATGGTGCTGCTACTTGGAACCGGGGTTGTAAATGTAATGGCTGATACACCGGCAGAGGTAAGCGCCGGGGCGGTAAAACATGCAAAGTCAGTGGCAGAGAAAAAGCAGCAGCAGGTGGTCAAGGAGGCTGTAGATGCCCTGTTTCTTACACACAAGGTTCTGGACGACCTGGACAAGAAGGATCAGAAGTCTGCTATCAAGGACCTGGAAAAGGCCATTGGAAAGCTCGAGGTAGTGCTTGCCGCCAAGAATGCCCCTGCGCTGCTCCCTATTGATTCATCCGTTGTGGCTGTGGAGTACGCTGGTGATCTCAAGTCAATCGAGAAGAGTGTCAAACAGGTTAAGAGGTTACTGGACGATGGCAGGGTTCAGGAGGCTAGGCGTCTGTTGGATACCCTTCAGAGTGAGATAGACATAATTACAGTGAACCTGCCCCTTGTATCCTATCCTCAGGCACTGAAACTGGCAGCAAAGTATCTGCACCAGAACAAGGCGGATGAGGCCCGTGATGTACTTGAGATGGCCCTCAATACCCTTGTCCGAAATGATATAGTTATACCTCTGCCCCTTCTCAAGGCCGAGGCACTCATAGCTCAGGCCAAAAAGATAGCCAAGACCCATAAGGATCAGGCATTGAAACATCTTGATGCTGCCCGTAATGAGCTTCAGGTAGCAGAGGCGTTGGGTTATACCAGTACCAGTGATACCACCTACAAGGCATTGGATGATTCCATTGCCTCTGTGGAAAAGGAGATCAAGGGGAAGAACAAGGCTGAAAAGCTCTTTGACGAACTCATTGCAAAACTCAAGGAGTTTAAGGAGAAGGCCATAAAGTCACTGAATGAAAAACGAGAAGAAAAATAGCATAGGAGCTACGGTATGGCAGTAACAGGTGCGAACAGGATCGAGGCCCTCTACAAGAGGGCCGCAGGCCTGAGATTAGACAAGAGCAAGGTCAAACAGATCAGTGATATTGTTGATCAGAAACTGTATGACCTGCTGGTGGTGGCAGAGGCAAACGCCAAGTACAATGGACGCGATATTATATGGATGTGTGATGTGCCTTTTACAAAGGCGATGAAAGAGTCCATGAAAGAGTTTGCCAGATTCGAGGAGGAGTTGGAGCTGCAGCCAATCCTCGATCATCTTGCCACACTTCCCCCTCTGAAGTACGCTTTAGAGGAGGAGCTTGAGAAAAAGCTCCCTGAGATGGTAGGCACTCTTATATATGTCATTGCCAATATAACCAAGGAGTTTACAACGAAAGACAGGAGTGTCTCTGCCGAGGACATGGCAAAGGCCGAGACCATATTGAATCTCATGATCTGATCAATGGATATCCCACCCATAATAGGGGTTAGGAAAAGGGCCGGTATCACAACCGGCCCTTTCCGTTTGGGAAAACCTGTGCGGGAGTATGGCTTGTAGGGAAAGGGAAGAGCGTAGTATTAATGGTCTGGCCTATCTGCTCTTTCCGGCAAGCAGATGATCAAGAGAAGCTGACAGGTCAGGATAGCGGAATTCATATCCCATCATAAGAAGCCTTGCGGGATACACTTCCCATGAGCCTGTCATGACCGATGCGGCCTGTCCGTAAAGGAGTCGTAGGATCAGAGGAGGTACTGGGAGAAAGGCAGGACGTCTGAGGGCCTTGGCAAGGCACTGGGTAAACTCCCTGTTGCTCACAGGGTGTGGAGAAACCGCATTAAATATCCCTGACAAACCCCTTTCCATCACAAAGGCAAAGACATCCATCAGGTCTTCTGCGTCGATCCAGCTCATCATCATCCTGCCACTGCCTATGGACCCTCCCATGCCAAGGCGAAATGGCAGCAACATCTTTGAAAGTGCCCCTCCTTCTGGACCAAGCACCATGCCAAGGCGAAAGATTGCCACAGGTCCTCTGTATTTCAGTGCCTCTGCCTCCCAGTCTGCCGCAAGTTTTCCGAGAAAATCGTCTGCATGGTGATGACATGTCTCGTCACACGCCTTGCCCTGAGGGTATATGCCTGTGGCAGATGCTGAGATCAGTAGCCTCTTGCCATCAGTGCTGTTCAGGGCCCTTGCCACCTTGGCGGTTGTGCTTAGACGGCTTTGCCTCAGGACCTGTTTGTACGGGTTGGTCCATCGTTTGATGATGGGGGCTCCGGCAAGATTGATAACCACATCAGCCTGGCGGATAATGCGAACTACATCGCCTGTTGTGTGGTTGCGCTGGATGATGACATGATCTTTGAAGCGGTTTCGTATCCTGGAACCAATAAAACCGCCAGCGCCTGTGATTGCTATTTTCATGACATCTGCGTAGACTCTTGGAAGTTCAGTATAGAGATATGTCTTCTGCCATACTACGCCTGCCCTACATATCTATCGTACATTTCCTGGTTGAATCCCACGATCATGCGGTTTTCCATCCTGAGCGTAGGTGCTCGTAGATTGCCTGTCCTGCCTGTACATGCCTTCAGAATCTTTTCCCTGTCATCTGTGTCAGGTCTGAAAGTCCGGACCTTCCTGCCTTTGGCAACCACTACCTCACCTGCCACCTTGAGCAGATTCCATGCCTGGTCCCCTGCAATTTTTTCTTTCCTGGCCTCAACTACGGTTTCAGGGGTGATGCCCTTTGCATCAAGCACAGCCTGTGCCCTCTGGCACGATTTTCAGCCCTTACGTAAGTATGCCCATTCAACTGTCATTCTGGCCTCCTGTTCCCAGTTTTTTTGCAAGAGTTCTGATTGCCTTTATCCTTTGGAGAATTGGCGGGTGAGAGTATTCAAGGAATACCATGAAGGGGTGAGGGGTGAGGTTTGAGAGGTTGTCCACAGAGAGTTTCTTCAGTGCCATTATCATGGCATCAGGATGGCCATAGCTCTTTACTGCGTATGCATCAGCCTCAAACTCATGTTTTCTGGATATGGCCTTGTCTATGATCCCTGTGAGCATTCCAATGGGTGCATACAGAAATCCAAAGAAAAAGAGGCTGGCATATATTGAGACATGTTCCATGCGGAAGGCCTCGAACAGCCCCTGGTTCCCAATGAACAGACTCAGCAGCCAGAAGGTGAAGCCTGCCATGAGTATGGACCGTATAATTCCCTTGATTATGTGTTTGAGTTTGTAGTGGCCCATCTCATGGGCAATTATTGCCGTAAGTTCCTGGACGGTATGGCGTGCAATCAGGACATCAAACAGGACTATGCGCTTGAACCGTCCAAAGCCTGTAAAAAATGCGTTTGATTTGGTAGAGCGTTTTGAGCCATCCATCTTGAATACACCCTGCATCTTGAAATTCTCTTTGCGGGCATAGTCCATGATTGATCTCTTGAGTTTCCCATCTTCAAGTGGCTCAAACTTGTTGAAAATGGGCATTATCAGTACAGGGGCCACGAACATGAGCATTATCTGAAATGCGCTGAGGGCTGCCCAGCAGTAGAGCCAAGCCGCCGGCCCTGCTGACAGGAAAAACCAGATTATACTAGCAAAGACCATGCCACCTATTATGGCGGTGAGAACGATCCCCTTGAGTATATCTGTGATGAATGTCTTGAGTGTGGTCCGGTTGAAACCGAATTTCTCTTCAATGACAAAGGTACTCCATGCGGAAAATGGGATGTCTATGACCTGGGACATGAGCAGTATGATGCCGGCAAAGACTAGACCTGTGGCAATGGGACCTTGAGCTGTTGATCTGGCCAGGTGGTCCACGTAATTGAAGCCGCCAGCAAGGATAAAGGCAAGGATTATTACCAGGTGGAATGTGTCGTGCACAAGCCCGAATATGGTGGTCTCTTTGAGGTATGTTTGTGACTTGCGGTATCGTTCCTGGTCGTAGAAGCCCTTGAATTCATCTGGCAGCTCTTCGGATATGTTCCCAAGATTCAGCCATGCTGCCGTTGCTGACAGGGCATAGTTGATGAGAAGTGCACCTATTATGATGATGAGATAGATGTTCATGTGTTGAGTTCCATTACCTCTTTTAGTCTTAGTGCCAGTCGGCCTTCAAGGTCCTGATGCTCCATCTGCGCCCTGATATAGGATAGATTTATTGCAAGTTCCCGTGTGGAGGCAGTGATGCAGTACTCTGTACCTGGCACTATAAATGTCATCTCTTCCATGCCAGCCAGGCGGTAGTGTTCAAGCACTTCAGCCTGTCCTGAAAGCGCATGTGCCACATCTGCGCCTGCAAGGATAAGGAGGTACAGGAGATATGGGTTGTAGAGCATGACAGTACCAACCTCCTGGTCCTGGAGCAGGAAGTCATGGATTGCGGATTCTCCACCTGTTTCAAGCAGATCAACAAGAAACAGGTCCAGACAGTCAACCATGCTACTGAACCTGTGGCCATAGTAATCAGAAGGGGCAAATCGTTCCGCATGGGGACAGAATGGATGGATCTTTCCGGTAGGTGATACTGGAAACTGACGGCAGGCAAAGGGCCTGTGTTCATATACAGAGCAGAGCTGGTTACTGTTCAGGCAGGGGCATGCACTAGCCTGTGCAGGGACAAGCCACTCTGTTACAAATGGCCTGCGGTGACTCGTACCATCAGTGTCTTCTTGCAGAGAGTTCCCATGGGGCGCAATGTCTGGAAAGGCACCTATGAGCATGGAAGAAAAGAGTTCCTGAGATGTCTCACCAAGAAACGGCAGGTGCTTCACTGCAGTACAGCACAGGCTGGGACAGTCCTTGCAGGGATTGTTCGCACTATGGTTGTCAGTCATCTGCCTTCCTCATTGCTGCGTCTGCTGCCGCTATCAGGTCTTTTAAATGAAAAGGTTTTTCAGTAAATGGAAGGCCACGTCTTCGGATTTCCTCCATATGGATGCTTTCGTCTATATAGCCGCTTGTGAGCATTACTGCCATTTCGGGGGTTAACTCCAACACCCAGTCGATAAACTCCAGCCCGTTTCCATCCGGTAGTATTACATCGCTGATGACCAGATCGAAATGGTCTTTTTCTTCCATGAATATTCGTTTTGCCTCTTTGATATTCTCCACAGTGATAACATTAAAATCGTGGGATTCAAGTATCTCTCTGGCAATTTCCCTTACCATAAGGTCGTCTTCAAGAATCAGTATCCTGCGCTGCCTGCCAGAGACACTTGCCTGTATGAGTTCGTCCTTTTGCGGGGTATTTGCTGTTTCTTCCATATATTCAGGTAAATATATGCTGAAGACAGTGCCTTTGTCACTTTTGCTCTCTACGTTTATCCATCCGTTGTGCTGTTCGACTATTCCATATGCCACTGAAAGACCGAGCCCTGTGCCCTTGTCCACGGGTTTGGTGGTAAAGAAGGGGTTGAATATCTGTTTCAGTATCTCTGGGGCAATGCCGCTGCCCGTGTCCTTCACTGATATGACAATGAACCTGCCACTCCTGCCCTTATCACGTGTTGATTTTTCAGCAGGTGGTATACAGACCTTGGTGGTGGTTATGACGATCTTGCCTCCATTGGGCATGGCATCCCGTGCATTGAGTACTATGTTCATGATGACCTGCTCGATCATGCCGGGGTCAGCCATGGTATTCAATGGTCCCTGGTCCGAGAGCTGGGTGGTCAGTTCTATGTCTTCGCCAATGAGCCGCTTGAGCATCTTTTCCTGGTTCCGCACCAGCTCATTTATATCCACAATCTGTTTGCACACCTGCTGTTTGCGGCTGAATGCAAGGAGCTGTCTTGTAAGTTCCGAGGCCCTTTCTGCAGCCATGGATATGTAGCTGACCTGCTTGAGGGCCTCTTCATTGTCCTTTATGGTCAATGCCAGCAGTTCACAGTAACCTGTAATGGCTGTTAGCAGGTTGTTGAAGTCATGGGCAACACCACCTGCAAGGGTGCCGATGGCCTCCATCTTCTGGGAGTGCAGGAGTTGTTTTTGCAGGTCAGCAGCCCGTTTTTCAGCCTTTTTCCGCTCAGTCAGATCCCGGATACACATTACCAGGCCGGTAAGATTGTTGTCCCTGTCATATATGGGGGCTGTTAGGTACTCTACGTTTACAGCCCTGCCGTTCTTGAGCCAGAATATGTCTTCTGTAAAGAGGTGGTAGTTGCCGTCCATCAATGCGGTGCAGAAGGGACATTGGTGCCTGGTATCATGTTCGTCCTTTTCGCTGAGATAGTGCACCAAGAAGTGAAGGTCATTACCTATTAGATTGTCCCTGTCAATTCCAAGTATCTTTGCTGCTGCCGGGTTGGCAAATTGTATCCTGCCTTTGGAGTCCAGCTCTATGATGCCTTCGGCTGCGTTGTCAAGGATCATGTTCAGGCGCTGGTTAAGGTCTGCGAGCCTTGATTCTGCCTTTTTCCTCTCTGACATGATCTCAAGATATCTGTCAGAGAGCTTGTTTATCTCCTGTCCCAGTTCCTTGATCTCCTCTGGCCTTTTCCATCTGAGTTTTATGGGGCGGTTTTTTTCAATAAGGCTTCTCAATGCCCTTATGAGTTCGTCTCTGAACCTGTCAGCAATGGACGAGTAGCGCCATACCACGAGGAAGACCAGTGTGAATATGAGAGAGGCTATGAAAAGTATGCGTTTGATCAGGGTCCTCTTCATGGCGGTGATCATGGTGGAGTCCACTACTGATCCGCTCCACATGGTATGCTGTATCCTGTCGCTCATGATTATGGGTACCCATGCCAGTGTGCGGTTTTTATGATCAGTAATGACGCCAGGCCTTTTGGAGTTGATCAGGGATTTAAGCTCAGGAAAATGGGAAAAGGCAATACCTGGCTGGTGGATGTCCTTTTTCCCGGCAGTGCAGTTGTAGACATAGTCACCATTGCCTGTAATGATGAAATCGAACCTGCTGTTTCCCAGGATGGGGGTCAGATTCAGCGTAATTGTGGCAAGCCCTATCATCTTCATGCTGTGGTATACAGGGCAGCAGATGGTCACCTCAGGGTGGTGGCCTTTGTGTTTCCTGTCATCATTTGCGTCAATTCGGTTGGTGATACATAAGATAGTGCTGTCTGGTCCCTGAAACTTGAACCTTTGCAGTTTGGTGGCTGCTTCTTTTACGATTCCAAGTTCCTCTTCCTGCAGTTTACGGAGTCTGCCACCTTGTCCCCTTGCGATTTTGTACAGTTCCTTTCCTGAACAATCCAGGAGAGAGATACTGCTGATGGGTTCTATGGGGTCAAACCACTCTTGGATGATATCTGTAAGCTGCCGGGGCCAAGGAGGATCCTGCTGTGCAGGACAATTTTGACAGGCACAAATAATATGTCGGACAGCCGGTATTTTTGCCAGCAGCCTCACGCTTTCGGAACGCGCTATGATCTCTTTGCCCACATCTATATATTTTTCCTTGAGCTGGGCAATTTGTTTCTGAGCCAGGATTGTCTCAAGTGTGTTTATTACCCTTGGAAGATTGAACGCTATGGCAATGAACAGGGGAAGGAGTCCAATGGAGGTGAGCAGCAATATCAGCAGGGTTTTGAAGGAGACAGCCCCGCCTGTACTGTGGTATTGGTATGAGGGTGCTGCTTTGATGCGTTTCATCGGATCAAATGGTCTCCCCTTTTATCAGCCCATGAAAGGCAGGGTGGACAGTATATTCCAGGTTGTCTTCTTCGTATGGCAAAGGTGCATGGGGAATGGTTCCCTTGACATTCTGTCAATTGTGGTCACATAAATATCATACCGAATGACGCTGTGAAGTCCATAGCCTCTGCGATAACAGCCGCACACTATGGGGTTTTTAGTCAAAGGAGAGTGTTTTGAGTAAGTCCGGTTCCACCCGATTTGAGATGTTTGCCGTATCCCAGCCTGGTCTGGAAAGGGTTACAGCCATGGAGCTTGACGCCATGGGGGTGAGGTGCATTCCAGGTGTCGGGGGCGTTGATTTCCACGGTGGCCTGGAAGAACTTTACAGGACCAACCTTTGGCTCCGCAGTGCCAACAGAATTCTGGTTAGGGTTGGAAGATTCCGGATCACTCAGCTCTCAGAGTTGATTCCCCGCATCTCCCGGTATCCATGGGAGTTGTACGGTATAGGGATAGTTGTGCCCACTATAAGGGTGACCAGTCACAAGTCCAGGCTCTACCATACAGGGGCAGTGGCCCAGAGGGTACTTGAGGGAATTGCAAGGCGTGCCGGCCCCCTCTATGAAGTCAAGGGGCCGGAACAGCATGCGCCTCTCGTTGTGATCAGGCTGGTGCGGGATATATGCACAGTGAGTATTGACAGTTCAGGTGCCCCTCTGCACATGAGGGGATACAGGATCATGGGGGTCAGGGCCCCGCTCAGGGAAAATCTTGCTGCCGCTCTGGTGCTCATGTCAGGATGGCACAGGGACATGCCCCTGCTGGATCCATTCTGTGGTTCCGGGACCATTGCAATTGAGGCCGCAATGATAAGCAGGAATATGGCTCCTGGTCTCAAACGGAAGTTTGCCTTTATGCAGTGGAGGAATTTTGATCCGGATCTGTGGCAGTCCATCAGGGCCGATGCCCTGGCAAGGGCATCTTCCGGACGCCAGGAAGGGGAAGGAATTTATGCCCGTGATGCGCATCCGGGTGCAGTGGAGGCGGCTATGGCCAATGCTGCTGCAGCCGGCGTGAGTGACTGCGTTGCCATGGGGCAGGCACTATTTTCACGTGCCTCTCTATCTCCTTGTCCACGTCCTGGCTGGATCATCACCAATCCGCCCTATGGCCGCCGCGTTTCTGCCAGGATGGGACAAAGACAGGATATATATGGAGAAATTGCCCAGGCAGTGCGGGCAGAGTTCATTTCATGGGGGATAACGTGCCTGGCACCCTCATACAGAGCCAATCCTCTGCCGGGAGTGAAGGCGCAGACCATAACCACCTTTCGTAACGGTGGTCTCAGGGTAAAGGTGGTGGAACGTGTACCCTGATAGTTATCTGCCGCGTCCGCCAGCGGCCCTGTCGATATCTATGATTTTTGTCTCCCCAACGTACTCCTTGACCTCATAGCTGCCTATGGCAGATATCTTTCTGCTTATGGCAGTCATACGTTCCACCTCTGCATATATTGTACGCAGGGTCTTGTAGGATGGGTCACGCTTGTCGATCTTGTTGAGGAGCATCCATAGCAGACCGGATACCACCTGCATGGGCTGGTTGAGTTCGTGTGCCGCAGCTCCCGCCATTTGCAGTACGCCGGCAAGCCGTTCCTTTTCCATGCGTTCTATCTGGACCTCGTGTTCCCTCGATATGTCTGTGAGGATAGCCACGGCCTGGGGTTCTTCATCAAGCTGTCTTATTACAGATATGTGCCAGGCAATGTGCCTGACACCACCGTGATAGTGGGGCATTTTGACTATAAAGTAATGACTGGAACGGCCTGCCCTGAGTTCCTCAAGCTCAAGATTTACAAAGCCTGTATCCCTTGCATCAATGAAGTCTGTCACAGGCCGGCCAATGAATTCTGCCCGTGGCATGCCGGTAATGTTGAGGGCAGCACGGTTGCAGTCCAGAAGCCTGAAATCTACTAAGCTGAATCTTACAATACCTATTGTAGGCGGGCCTTCTGTGAGAAATCTGTAACGGTCATGGCTCTTTTTTCGTATGGATGCAGCTCGGGCCAGTAGTGTGCGGCTGTGTATTGCATACCAGAGGAGCAGAGCGCTCAGGGCAAACAGGGCGGTTATGAGCAAGGAGCTTGTGCGGACTATCTTTTTGAGGTCTCTGATATTTTTGCCTGAGAGCCAAAGTCCGGGGGGGACGGCGTCTGAGTCGGAAACAGTCTCTGTACTCTGTGGGGCCCTGCCTGTCATGCCTCCCCGCAGGCAGTAGGACTGCCATACGAGGTTTAGACTGAGGCCCATGACCACCACCAGTATCGCTGTTGCCAGGAAGGCCAGCCAATGTCTCTTTGCAATGTGTAGTATATTCAATACTCTTTCTCTTTTAACAAGGGTTGTGGTGTCTGGCCACAGTTCCGTTGTGGCCTGCTACAATGTAATATCGACACATATTGCTCAATGCTTAACCGTTTGTATGTATGTTCCCGGTCTGTTGCTTAAGTCCGTATGAAATTTGTCTTGACAGGCATGTTCAAGAGAGTAAGCCAATATGTAAATAATATCAGCACAAAAAGCGTTTGGGGGCATTTCCTGTCTGTCCTGTGCACGGCTACATGGACAAATGGGTGATGCGTTTGGAGTGCGTGTGACCAGTTAGATTGCGTGGGGGATGTGTGTTGTATGGTAATGCTTCAGAAGTATCAAAAGGAGGGTGGATTGTATCAACGTGTCACCCCTGTGTCCGTAGATGATCTGAGGGAAAAGGGTTATATCGGAACCATCCTGTATAATCCTGATAGCAGTACAGAACTCGTAGAGCATGTCCGGAAACTTACCTGTACCTGTGTTTCTATGGATAACTGCGGTATCCCTGCCATGCCTTATCTTGCTGCCTGGAAATCTGACAGGAAGAGGATGTGGTATGAGTACGCCAGTCCCAAACTGAGTGAGCTTTTCCTCTGTAGCCCAGAGCAAGTGGCTGAATGTATAAGGGAGAGTGTGGTTGATCGCAGGGAGTACAACTATACAGATTCGGTGAGTGCCAGGATTGAGGAGAAGATCATAACGAGAAGGGAACTCAGGGCTGAACGCCTTGATCTCAGGAGGAGGGGCGTGCGTCAGGGGGGCGTGGAGGCCATCTACAAGATCAAGCTGAAGACAGGTGCCTTGTGGCTCAAGGATCAGTCAGTAATCGTAAAGTTTCCACAGGATAATATCTATCTGTCTCCAGGCTGCCTCACCGATGTCACCAAGGAGATGGAACAGAAAGAGCTGCTGGAGCGTATCGGTTATTACGACGAGCTTACAGGCTTGCCCAGAAGGACCATCATGGACAGGATAGTTGAGATCAATGTGGCACAGTTCTGTCGTGGACATCTTGAGGATTTCTGTTTCATACTTATTGATATAGATCACTTCAAGGTAATAAACGATACCTTTGGACATCAGGCAGGGGATTATGTGCTTTCCACCATGGCAGGGCTCATGAGCAGGGCCAAGAGAAAGGAGGACGAGCTGGGGCGCTATGGCGGCGAGGAGTTCTACGGGATATGCCAGGGTGGACTGACTACAGGTGTTGAGTTTACCGAACGGTTGAGGCGTATTATCTCAGAACACTGTTTCACCTATGGAGGAAAACGGATATATGTGCATTTTTCCGCAGGGGTTGCTTCGGCAGGTGAACTCAAGAATGTCACAGAAGAGGCCATAATAGAGCTTGCTGACCGAAGACTCTATATTGCAAAATCCCAAGGGCGTAACAGGACAGTGGGCTGGGGAGGATAGGGGCATATGGCTCATGCCTGATCTGGCATCCATGTTTCAAAACGTTCTTCGCTTATTTTGTTGAGATCATCGACTATTATCAGCTTGCTGCCCCCATCCCGTATTTCAGAGTCTGAATAGCTGGCATATGATGCGATTATGATGAGATCGCCTATGTTTGCCTTGCGCGCTGCTGCGCCATTGATGCATACGGTGCCACTTCCCCTTTCACCTGTGATTATGTAGGTGTCGAACCTTTCACCATTGGTGATGTTGTACACCATTACCCTTTCACATGGCAGGAGATCAGCGGCGTCCATGAGGTCCCTGTCAAGGGTGAGGCTGCCTTCGTAGTTTATGTTGGCATCAGTAACAGTAGCCCTGTGTATCTTTGATTTGAGCATTGAACGTAACATATCTTCTTGGTTCTTTCTCTATCATCCTACATGACACCTATACAGCATGGGGAGCTTTTTATCATGTTTTTAAGGCTCATCAGTTGCAATGAGCTGTTAATGACAAGCTTGTCCGCAGTCAAACCCATGGGGAAAGCCCTGTACGCCTCTGCCAATTGCTTCAGCATTTCAGGTGTTGTGTAGTATGGTTTCTATATAACTGTTCAGGGGATTAATCCATTGTCTATGAGACGTGTTGATCCGATGTGCACTGCCAGGGCAATGAGGGCCGGTGAGGGAACGGTCTCAGGTTCCTTGAGGGTCTCTGGGTCTCCTATGAATATGTAGTCAACTCTTGCAAGTGGGTAGCTGGCAATAAGGTCCCGCACCTTTTTTTCTATCTCGCTCCTCTGCCTGCATCCCTCAAGTACGAGTTCGCGGGCCAGTCCTACCGCCTGGTTGAGACAGAGGGCCTGGCTTCTCTCTTCTGGAGAGAGGTAGGTGTTACGCGAACTCATGGCCAGTCCGTCATCTTCCCTGACTATGGGATGACCGTATATCTTTACAGGGAAATTCAGGTCACGGACCATTGTCCTGATGATCTGTAGTTGCTGAAAGTCCTTTTCTCCAAAGACTGCCATGTCCGGTTCAACGATGTTGAAAAGCTTTGCAACAATGGTGGCCACACCACGAAAGTGTCCTGGCCTGGATCTGCCGCACAATCCCTTCGACACCTCGGTGACCTCTATCCATGTCTGATGCCCGGGGGTATAGATATCTTCTGGCCTGGGCATGAACAGGCAGTGTACCCCTCTTTCTTCAGCAAGGCGTATGTCGCGGTCTTCGTTGCGGGGGTACTTATCTAAATCTTCTGAAGGACCGAACTGGGTAGGGTTTACAAACAGGCTAACCACCACCCGCTGTGATAGTTTTATGGCCTGATCCATGAGTGAGAGATGGCCCTGATGAAAAAAGCCCATTGTTGGGACCAGACCAATGGTAAGGCCTGCACCTCTCCATGACCTTGACCGTTGGCGCATCTTTTCTACCGAGTTTATGATTTCCATAATACTACATGATACCTATACGGCAGATGGTGTTTTTTATCATGCTTTTAAAGCTCATCAGTTGCAATGACTTGTCCATGACAAATTTGCCCGCGGTCAAAATCATGAGAAAAAGGACCTTACGCCTTTGCCAATTGCTTCTGAATTTCAGGTCGGTTTAATAGGAAAGGATTGATTCAGTCAGGCTTGTGTCTTATAAAAGTCTTCCCTGAATGGTCAATTTGAATCATTGATTAAATCTACTGCTCGTTGCAGCCATTTTCAAGAGAGCATGCCCCCCCGTTGTCATCAGGTTGCAGGAAATCCGGGGCCGTTTCCTGAAGGAATGTATCATTTTCACCGTTTTTTTTGTGTTTTACTCTGCCTTCTGGTTGAACATTATGTGCAGGGGCCTGTGGTGAACAGTGGCTGCGAATGTAGGCTATTATTTCGTGGTCTCCCTTTATCAGCAGGTAGCCATCACGTCTCTTTACCAGCAGTACAGGTATGGAGTCTATACCCAGGATGCTAAGGGCCAGGCGGTTTATCTCTGGTACATACTCCTTCTCAGGCATGGTGCCAGGTAGAAGTCCCTTTCGTATCTTTTTGATGGGGTTGAAGTGAAACTCACACTGGCTGCAACCGGATAATGCCTCCAGTACCTTGTGGCAGTGCGGGCAGTCCTGTGAAAATATCAGGTAAAGGGTCCTTGCCGGTTTTTCACACCTCGTAATGGCGCATGTGCCGTTGTCAAGGGTGAGGGTTTGTATCTTTCCCGTGGAGATGTTGAAATTTAGCAAAGAGAAGAGCAATACTTCCACCACGAGAATGAAGAGGCCTGCAAACAGCTGCCTTATGCCAGCAATGGCGTTTATGATCACTACTGCGCCAAGGATCATGAGACAGTAGGAACACCAGGCCCCTGCTACAAATGCCTGATAGCTGAACAGGATGCCTTCTGCAGCAAAGCCGCCTATGCATAGCACCTGGAACAGCGTACAGAACAGCGGATGTTTGCGGCCAATGGCAGCAGTGGTGGCGCAGGCGGCAAAAAAGACAGCTCCCAACAGGTTGAAGAGTATGGGATTTAGTTCCACCAGCTCTTCAACTACCTTGCAGCCAGTGTTAAGGCATAGGGGTGCCCCTCTCACGAGGATGAAGGCGATCTGCATGAGCACACAGACGCAGAAGATTGCTGAGGCAATGGCAGCCCATTTCAACCTGTTCTCTGCTGAGAGACACCCTATTCTGTCATGCATATCTTGAATCTGACTATCTAAGAGCTCCAAGAGCTTTTTCTAACCTGTCCATGCCCTCTTTGATGACCTCCATGTCAGTGGCGTACGAGAAGCGAATGAACCGGTCATCGCCAAATGCTATGCCAGGAACGCATGCAATCTGGGCGGTTTCCAGCAGATAGTCTGCAAGAGAGAGCGAATCGGATACAGTACCATTGTCATGCTGCCTGCCGTAAAAGGCGGACATGTCAGGGAAGGCATAGAATGCGCCTGATGGCTCTACACATTTTACCCCATCAATACCTCTGAGTCTGTTGATAATGTACTCCTTCCGCTCTGCAAATGCCTTTTTCATTACCTTGATACACTCCTGGGGACCAGAGAGGGCGGCAGCCGCAGCCTTTTGGGCAATGGAGTTGGGGTTGGATGTACTTTGGCTCTGTATCTTTGCAGTGGCCTTGACCACTGCAGCAGGCCCTGCCATATAACCTATACGCCATCCTGTCATTGCATATGTCTTTGAGACACCGTTCACCACAAGGACCCTGTCCCTGCATTCAGGGTTTACGGATACTGCATTTTCAGGCGCAATGCCGTCAAAACGTATCTCATCATATATATCGTCTGATATGATGTAAAAATCGTGTTGCAGGGCGAGTTTTGATACCTCCTCAAGGTCTGTGCGTGAGTATGCTGCGCCAGTGGGGTTGGATGGACTGTTAAGTATTATTGCCTTGGTCCTTGAGGTGATCATTGTACTGAGCCCGTCCATATCAAGGGCGAAGTTGTCATCAGCGCTGCACATGAGATACTGCGGTACGCCACCTGCCAGCTCCACAAGGGCAGGGTATGATACCCAGTATGGCACCGGGATTATCACCTCGTCACCAGGATCGAGAATGGCCTGCATTATGTTGTACAGTACCTGTTTGCCACCGGTTGAGGCAATTATCTCGTCTGATGAGTAGGATATGCCGTAGTCCCTCTGCATCTTTGCGGCTATTGCGTCCTTTAGTTCGGGAATACCCGCAACCGCAGTATATTTGGTGAATCCTTCCTTGATGGCCTTTATGGCTGCCTCTTTGATGTGATCCGGCGTGTCGAAATCCGGTTCACCGGCTGAGAGATTTACAATGTCCACCCCCTTTGCCTTAAGGGCCTTTGCCTTTGCATCAACGGCAAGGGTAGGGGACGGTTTCAGGTTCCTGACACGTTCAGCAAGTGGTGCTTCCCACGACATTTTGGAATCTCCTTGTTGAGCTGATCAATCGGGCCTGCAATCATGTCTTTGTCT
Source organism: uncultured Desulfobacterales bacterium (assembly GCA_964638145.1). Taxonomy (GTDB): domain Bacteria; phylum Desulfobacterota; class Dissulfuribacteria; order Dissulfuribacterales; family QOAL01; genus S144-17. The sequence goes on from CAZXAK010000034.1 coordinate 91,265, forward strand.
GCAGGTCCAGCTATTCTATTTCACTGCATTCATAAGAGAGCATGTTACAGGGCACCTTATACGGCAGATGGTGCTTCTTCCCATGCTTTTAAAGCTTATCCACTGACATTGAGTTGTAAACATTCTATGTATGACCTGAATTGAGCGTTTCAAATCATGTGAAATATTGTTTTATCTTTAATTACAGTAAATTAATGCTGTTTTTTTGTAAAATTATCCGTCACCCAACGGGTTTGCTGTAACTGTTTTGCTTTCTACATAATTTGAAACCCCTACGGG
>CAZXAK010000035.1:0-31030 GCA_964638145.1 uncultured Desulfobacterales bacterium
CCACGTTGGATGAACGATAGGGAGACAGGTCAAGCTCCACCCTGGTCCAGTTATTCTGATCACTATATCCCCCAAACTGCCACAGGCGGGTCCAGTTGCGTCCCCCATCAGTGGATACATATACACACAGGTAATCCTCACCAGCGGCATCAAATTTGTACCAGAAACTCAAACGGGGACTTGCTGCTGCCAGGAGATTCAGGGTTCCCCTTAAGGTAAGCCCGTTATGGACCCAGTCTGCCATATTCCCCTCAGGACTGTCTGCCATGGCCCAGATACCACTATGAGGGTCCCCTGAATACCTGCCCCAGGAAGAAGATATCCAGTTGGCATTCTGCTCTTCAAAATTATCCTCAAACGGATACGGGATTACAGTCCTGTTCTCGGTTATCTGAACATCATCAACATACCAGCCATCATTGGTTACCCCATTATTGTCAGACGTAATCCTGAACCTGATCTCCAGCTCCTGACCAGAATACTCACTAAGATCAATCTCATTCTTTATCCACTGCCCATTGCTCGAACCTGTAACAAAAAACAGCCTTTGCCAGTGGGCGCCTCCATCATTGGATACCTCTACCCAGCCAAAATCATGGTAGGACTCAAAACCGTACCTGTTATAAAAAGAGAGCACGGGGCGTATGGCAGAACCAAGATCAACAGAGACGGTTGCAGACTGATCAACACTGTTGCCATAATTAGTTCCCCCAGGACTGTCTGTCAGGCAATGCCCGGAACTGTTGTAACCATCTTCATCGGTTACGGCCCATGAACCGGTAAATGTCCAGTCTGCAGAGCCTGTCTCAAAACCCCATGAATAGACTCCTCCAGGCAGGGTGGTGCCCGCCGCGGTCTTGCTTCCCTCATAAAGCTCGTAGGTACTTACCACATATATCCGATAAAAATAGGTATGACCTGGAGTGAGCGTAGTATCGGTAAAGGTCGTGGTATCCTGTTCTGTAATGGTGGCTACCAGTGTACTGTTGAAATCCACCTGCGGCAGCTCACTACGGTAAATCTTATAGGCAGAAAAGGTATCGGCAGGGTCGAGATTCTGCGTCCAGACAAGATCAAGACTGGTTGTGCCAGGGTTTGATATTGTCAAATCCACGGAATGGGGCTGCTCAGCTATGGCAATATCATCTATACACCATCCATCCCTCACTTCTGTCTTGTCGGTATTCAATCTGAACCTAACCAGGAAATTTTCGCTCTTGTAGGCCGAGAGGTTGACTGTGTCCATTACCCACTGGGGTTGCAACTGCCCGCCTGAAGTGCCTGTAAAGGAGGCCACAGTGCTCCAGGTAGTGCCATTGTCAGTGGACACCTCCACATAGCCGAAATCGTAATCGTTTTCGAGCTGATACTTGTGCCAGAATTTGAGTACGGGATTTTCTGAAGCGCTGAGATCAATGGCAGAGGCAAGGGTAGTTGAAATATCGGCATTGTTTTCGTAATAGCCGTCGGGGCTGTCACAAAGTGCATTGGAGGCGCTATGGGCATCTATGTCACTAACAGCCCATGGTGCATCCAAGCTCCAGTTTGTCGAGCCACTTTCCATATCATCAGTAAAAGGAAATGGGGCAGCAAAAGCAACACCACAGAGACCTACACTTACTGCAGCTATAAATATCAAGGACAAAAATACCTTTTTCATTGCTCCTCTCCTCACACCTGTTTTCTCCTTAGGTAGTAAATTGCATATCTTCCATTTAAGGCCTACAACCAGCAGATTTGCCGGAACGCAAGGTGATCTGCAGAAATCGGGGAAACACAACTCATGGTAGTTCCCTATCCACAGGCCCTATCTCTGCTTCATCACCATTGACATCAAGCAGATAAAACCTCAAACTCACCCTCCCTGCCCCATCAGGGACAGAGACCTTTACGGAATAGATGCCATCATCTGCCTTCTTATCCCCGTGTGTTCCATCATCATACAGACAAGGGATTCCAACAATCACCTTGCCCCAATTGACATCTACAGCCACTCTTTGGAAAAAACCTTTACCTTCCTGGTGAAATGGCTCGCAGGAGATAACCACTGTACCCTGTTCAGAAGATGGTGCCTCCAAGTTAATATTACTGAGGGACATAATATCGGACGCATTAACAGGAACAGTAAGACCAAGAAAAAATACAAGAGCTGTCAGACACCACTTTGAAACAAATTTGGCAATATTGGTCCACATGAAAGAAACCTCACCCACTCTTCCAACAAATAATTAAACAGGAAAACTATATCCAAAATTATGTGTATACCAACACTCCACCGTGCCCGAAAAACAGGGAACAGGCATGTGTATCACATAGCTGCGCCCCTGAGCCCCGATCTGTGGAGATTCTCTTTCTTGCATGTTTTGCTCTAAGAACGATATTCCAGACAGCAAACCGGCTAAAATATCTTTGTATTTCACAGGAATAGCAAAGCATGAGATGACAAAATGTCTCTCAGGGATAGTCCAAAACTCATATTCAATCCCCCTGGAACTGGCACTGGAAAAAACGATTCCAAATGCCTGCTCTCCCCCAATCTGTCCCGTTTCAGTTTGTTCAAACTTTACCTCACGGTCATTTATCTTTTTCTTTGCTTTGAAAGCAAACAGTTGCTCCTTTGAGACAGATTTTTTTTCAATGATGACCAATCCATAGAAATTAACATGATCTGGCGCCACAGCGGTTAGAATCATACGTTTCCCCTCTTGTGAATCAGGCCACCATCTGTAAGGGAGATGAACAGTCATGTCGTGAAATACCACCTTGTTACCATTGAGAAGATGCCATTTTAAAGCCATGGCCCATTGCGCAATGATGGCACCGTAAAGCTCACCGGCGACAAGGAACAGTATCAACAATCCTATGGCAAAAACGATTCTTCTTGACACAATCCTACTTTCCTGGTTTTCCACCGGGCTTGTTCAACGCATCCGTAAGTAATCCCTGAGCCAGTCCTGAGACGACATCTACACCACTGGTGGGAGGCGGCCCAGTCAAGGAAGTACCCGGAATGGTGCCACCCATCTCTACTCCAGCCTTTCCTGCCTCTACGAATGCACGTTCCTTGGCACGCCATTTGTCAACATTGGTCGGGTCCTTCCAATATTCCTCATTAGCCTTTCTGAGCTTTTCCACCTTATCTCCAAAATTCTTGACTGATTTGTAAATCTTATAGCCAAGATAAGCTACTCCTACCACCACAAGGGCGGCAAAGATGAATCTGCCCTCAGGATCTTTATACACAATGGGATTGTTATTTACATACGTATATGACAGAGGATAGTATTTTACCCTTGCGTTATTAAGCTTGCCTGAAATGGTAGTCAAATTGTTCAATATATTATCATAATTTGACCAGCCATAAGCCAGGATAGGGGATTTAACAATGGGAACCAATGGATGAGTAAAGGAAGATATCTGCATCAATCGAGGATCACCCGGTTCATAAGCGGGTTGATCCTTCTGCAAGAATCTGCCCATCTCAGGGCTGTAATATCGTGCCCGGTTAAAATATAGTTTACACTTTCTATCATATCTCCTTGCTGAAAACAGATATGGATTGTCTACTTCCGAATCTGATATGGGATTATTGTCACTATCAAATATGGAAACCTTGCCAAATGCACTGTATTTATAGGTCTCCCTAATAGTACCAGCATCATCTGCGATTTTATTAACATTGCCTGCTCCGTCATATAAATAGAAATAACGGTTAAGGCCTCGTTCCATCATTACTATTTCATCAATATATTTACCATAAACATACTTGGCAGTTATGGATCCTGTATCTGATGTTTCTGCAATAACACGATCATTACTGTATATGAATCTGGTTGAACCATGAGAATCTGTCTTGGCGATCCTCCTGCCAATAGCATCATAGGTAAAGGTTATTGTATCGTCAGGCGTAGTTACTTTTACCAATCTATTTTCAAAGTCATATTCATATCTATTGACACCATCAAAAATTAGATTGCCACTTGCATCATATGAAAAAGCTGTACCATTTACCTGGGTATACTCATTCATGTTGTTGACGACATAACTCACCACCTCTCCACTTACTGAAGAAGTCCTATTTCCAGTAGAATCATAATTGAACTGTATATCACTAAATGGATAACCATCAGGATAATCTACGCTCTTCAATCTGAACAGCTTATCATACACATAGTTGTGCATACCATCTTGACTGTCCATTGAAATACAGTTCAGTACTGATTTACCATAAACATAATCAAATCTTGATATTACAACATTTGAACTATCCTTATTTATAATACTGGTCAACCTGAAAACAGGATCATACTGATATTCTACCTTATCTCCATTGGCATATTCTGTTAATATTTTTCTACCAAGACTGTCATAGTTATAACTACTGACAACATGATCATCAGTATCCCTTATTTCAGCAATACGATTCAAGGAATCATATACATACCTGATATAGGTTCCATCAGGATATGTAATCTTCGTAATATTACCAAATTCGTCATACTCATATGATACATTTTTACCATTATCAATTTCAGCTATAAGTCTTCCTAAAGCATCATAAGTATATTGTATATTACTGCTGCTATTGACGGCAGAGACTAAACGATTGAGCCTGTCATATCCATAAGTGGTTCGGCTAGCATCCGGATATATCTTTGAAGTTAAACGATCAAGGTTGTCATAAAGATAATGAATAGTATATCCACGCTGATCGGTCTTGGATATTAAATTACCAACCTTATCATACGAAAAATTTTCTACAGATCCATCTGGAAAAGATATTCTAACTAGTCTATCAAGGATATCATATGAATATGCAACAACATTATTGTTAGCATCCTTTATGGAAACCATATTTCCATTTGAATCATATTCATATTCTATCTTATCACCAAGAGCAGTAGTTATCCCTTTCAGGCGATCAAGCTCGTCATACACATACTCTGTCTGGTTACCCTCAGGATCGGTTTGAGATATCTTATTGCCATTAGCATCATAAGAAAAACTTATATAATTACCCAGTGCATCTACAATCCTTGTCAATCGTCCATAAATATCATAAACGAATTGTGTAGTATTACCCTGGGCATCAGTTATGGAATTATTATGATTATTTTCATCATATGTGAATTGAATAATATTACCCAATGCATCCACAATTTTGATGACCTGATCAAGGGAGTCATATTCATACCGGGTTACACGATCCAACTGATCTGTTACCGAAGTCAAATTGCCACGGGAATCATAAGTGAAACGTATGGAATAACCCAAAGCATCTGTTCTTTGCGTGACCATGCCGTGACTGTCGTAAGAAAAAGTGGTTATGTTCCCGAGAGCGTCGGTCTTGGTCAGAAGATCGCCATTGGGACCATAAGTAAAAACAGTAGCATTGCCGAGCTCATCAACATATTTTGTCAAGTTGCCTCTATCATCATACTCAAAATGTACAGTGCGCCCTAACGGATCGGTGATACTCTCCAATTTTTCAAAATTTGGGTCATACTTAAAAGTGGTAATATTTCCTGCAGGGTCTGTGGTTTTTAAGAGATTTCCATTAGAATTATACTCGTAATAAGTTGTATTACCTCTGGCATCTGTAAGGGAAGTCAGCTTATCATTATCATCCCACGTCTTTAAAACAGTATTCCCCAGGGGATCAATTTCCTTTATGACCCGTCCATTCTCATTGAAATAATATGTAGTCCAGCCCCCCCTTGGATTGCATACCCTGGTATATTTCTCGTTCGGATGGTATTCGAACAGATAAGTCCCACCGTTTACCACCTGCTGTGACACCCTGTCAGATGAGTCGTATGTATTGGTAAGAAAGGTAGTACCCTTGGGATCAGTTATGCTCACAAGCCTGTGACGGGCATCATAACCATAACTGATCCTGTATCCTGCCGGGTTGACATAGCCGGTGAGATTATTTTGGGAATCGTACTGGTACAGGAACTCCCTGTTGGCAGGGTCAACGATGCGGCTTATCTTGTTGTTGGTACCATAGCTGAAACGAAGACTTCTGCCTGTATCGTCTGACACGGTTATTAGTCTGCCACTACCATCGTAACTGAACGTGAGACCGTTATTGTTCCGATCAACAATTTTTACCAGCTTGCCAGATGCATCAAACTTAAAGACCTTGCCATCTTTCTGCCTGATGCTTATGCCATCTGCCTCCAAGATAAGTTCGAAATAAAAACCTTTGGGAGGAATGATACTCCCGCTGGGATCTCGCCTGAACTCCAGCCTCATGCCAGGAACCAGCCCCATTGCAGTCCATACCGTTACGCCCTCCTTGACCGCCATGGTCAGGCTTATATCGTAGTTGAATGTCCAGCCGTACCCGAACGGACCTTCACGCATGTCCTGATGATTGTATTTCCGTATCACCTCAAGCGGCATCCTTCCGGGAATCAGAAGGTCCTGATGCTCGTGGTAGAAGTTGCCATTTGTCAGGTCAACAGGGTCGTCACCACCATGGGGTGGATTGGAGTCGTTGTTGTTGGGATTCCCATTGCCGGCATTTGGAGTGGAAGGGACCACACTCCCATGGTCTCCACTTACATGATAAGCACTGGCAGAACGCGGCATCACCATTCCGCTGCAGAGTATGCTGAAGCAGAATGTGAACAGCACTATGAGAGAGATCTGGCGTCTGAATTTGAAATGTGACACGTAAACCTCCTGTTAATCTCCTCTCCTGTTATATGCAAATAGGGACAGGCCCTTGCACAACACCTCTATGACCAAACAGACAATCAATAAAACAGCACAATGGACGCATGAATAGTCTGCGACCTGTTGCCGTGGCTGTCTATTGCAGTAATACCTACCGTGTAGTTACCTGCTGATAGCAGATTCCCATCCTGATCTCTGCCATCCCAAACAATGCTGCCTGTACCGGCTGGCATGTCCGGCTTGTCTATACGCTGCACCACAAGCCCATTTTCATCCTTGACTATGGCCTCAACATCTGCTGGCCCGGAAAGTGTGAACCGGACCACTGTCACGTTGTGTGGCACTGCTGCGTAGGGATTAAGGGCTGGGCTGAAATAATTTGTGTCAGCCGCCACATCTGAGACAATAGGCGCACCTCCAGATACAACCATTGCATTGTCAGGAAGCTCCCATGCCCACAGGGTAACGCCCGTAGGCATGCCGCCTGGTACTGTAACTCCCTGATCATCAGTGCCATCCCATATCTCCACATGATCACCAGCAGACCGGTATTCCCATGACAGAAGGGTCTTCACCCTGTCAAACGGATTACCATTGGTTCCGGTGGTGCGAATATACAGGCTTACGGCAGAAGGCTTGGCAAGGCTGTAAGATATGGGAAATACTTCATTATTATATGGGGCAAACATACTGGGGAACGACCTGGGAGGCACAATCTGTGGATAAGGGGCATCCTTCCTCAGATCATACGTCCAGGTCTGTCCGGCAATATCTATTTCCAAAACAAAGTAATAGACACCATCCCGGACAACCTGCTCATCATCGTCCCTGCCATCCCATGAGTCAGTATAATCTCCTGCATCACGCCACTCGCTATTGAGCAGTGTACGAACCACATTGCCATACTGATCTACAATCCGGACAGTAACATTGGCTCCGGCACCAAGAGTGGTCGATATGGTACCCATAACTCCCTGCGCGGGATTTACACTCCCGCTGCACGAGGCGTGTACATTCGGTTCGACTCTCACCTTGAGCGAATGGGTTATTGTCTTTCCATCATTGTCTGTCACTCTTAACACCGGATAAAACTCGCCCACCTTATCATAGGTGTAGGTAGTATCCCCGGAATCCGTACTGCTCCAGTCATACACACCGTCACCATCAAAATCCCATTCAAACAGGGAGATGGAACCATCCGGGTCTGTGCCGGAACCGTAAAAATGCACCTCAAGAGGCCCTGTGCCCTGAGACGGATCAAGACTTGCCATGGCATACGGTGCACCAGGACCTCCTGCCACTATGGTCAGTGATGCAGTGTCCTCTGCACCATTACAGTCTGTAACCTTGAGTGCAGGATGATAGGTCCCCTCAACACTATATGTGTGTACCAGCGAACCGGTACGGATGTACTGTATGATATTTCCGTAGGTTTGACCTACAAACAGATCACTGTCTCTGTCTCCGTCAATGTCACCAAACGCAGGAACGGCAGTACCTGCCACACTCACCGGCCTTCCTTCTGAATCATGCATCTCTCCCTGGGCCTCCCACAGAGATGCAGAAGGAGAGCCTACGTTTCTGTAGAAGAATATCTTTCCTGCATCTGTGCCTATGAACAGGTCCAGGTCTCCGTCCATATCTGAGTCATCGAATACCGGATTGGCTCCGCTTCCGGTATCAATACTGTTTCCCTCAATATCCCTGAGCACCCCTGTGTTTACAAAGGCAGGTAGAGATGCAGTGCCATCGTTCCTGAAACAGTAAACAGTGCCTGTCTGGACCCCCACAAAGAGGTCCATGTCACCATCATTATCAATATCCGCAAGGACTGGTCTGGTGTTGGGACCAGGACTTATCTCACTGCCACCTGAATCCATCAATCTTTCAGGTGTACGCCATACAGGCCCGGAAGCCCCTTCCTCGTTTCTTGAAAGATACACAGGGCCTGAAGCTGACCCAAAGAGGAGGTCATAATCTCCGTCAGCGTCCATGTCTGCAAGGACCGGCCTGCTGTTCTCTCCGGCATCCATGTAGTTTCCCCACATATCTTCCACCCTTCCAAGCGGGGTCCAGACAGGAGACGAGGTGGTACCGTTATTCCTGAAAAAGTAAATGGTCCCGTCCTGTGCGCCTGTAAAGAGATCGAGATCACCATCATGGTCAATATCCACGAGATATGGCGCAGAACGATAATCCGTACCAAGGCTGTTGTAGCGGGCAGAAAGACGTGTCCACACAGGGGCTTTATCCGTACCTGTATTGCCATAATAGGCCAAAAAACCACTCCCATTTCCTACAAAGAGGTCCAAATCGCCATCTGCATCAATATCCACTAAAAAGGGGCGGCTGTAGTAGCCAACATCTATGGGATTGTCATGGTGATCCAGCAGCTCTCCCCGTTCTTCCCACAGGGCTGTGGCTGTCCCTCCCTGATTGAGGATCAGATAGACCCTGCCCGAATCAGCCCCTACGATCAGGTCCAAATCGCCATCAGAATCAATATCCCCCAGCCTCGGAGTGCTGTAATAACCAACATCTATTGGATTGCCCCAAGTATCTGTCAGGGCCTCAGGAGCCGACCAAGACGGAACGGCACGGTCTCCAATGTTTCTGAACTCAGTAATGTGGCCAAAATAATCACCCACCAACAGATCCAGGTCCATGTCTCCATCCACATCGGCCAAAGCGGGACAACTGTTGTATTCCACCCTGATCGGCTCCCCGTCAGCCCTGACAAACGGACCTGAGTCATGCCAGGATGGAGTGGTTGCATCGCCCCTGTTCTCATAAAACAGGACCGTGCCCTCCTCATTGCCCACAATCATGTCCTGATCCCCATCACCATCCAGGTCCCCGAAAACCGGACGGCTGTGGAAACCCACATCAATCACATTGCCATCCGAGTCTTCAATCACTCCTGAATCAGCGTAATCAGGGACATGCGCAGACCCCCTGTTGGTGTAAAGATGGAGTTTTCCGTCTGAATCTCCTACAACGAGATCAAAATCCCCGTCACTATCCAGATCCACAAAGGCAGGACTGTTTGCTGCGTTTACACCTATTACCGTGCTGCCCAAGGATGAGGCATGGCCTACCTGTTCACTCCAGTCAAAGATGCCGTCCCCATCAAAATCCCACTCATACTGACAAACAGGCACATATGGGGCACTTGCATCTCCAATAAGATGGACCTCAAGGGGTACTGGTCCGTTTGGAGGATTAACACCTGGCAAAGCAGTAAGTGTTGCAAGCGGGCCTGATTCCGTTGCCTCAATGGTCAGGGCCTTGTCAGCGGAAAGCCCCTGGTTGTCCACCACCCTGAGCACAGGATGATATACCCCCGGTACATCATAGGTATGTGTGACAACTGTGGTGTCCGTACTGCTCCAGTCAAACGTACCATCCCCATCAAAATCCCATTGAAACCTGTCAGGGCTTCCGTCAAAGTCCTGCCCATCGGCAAAGAATGTGACCCTGAGCGGGGCATTGCCCTTGAGAGGGTATGCAGAAGGAAGGGGAACAGGGGCGCCGGCTACTGAAATAACAACAGTGTCAGAGGCAGGGATGCCGTCACTGTCTGTTACCTGCAATGTCGCACGGTACATGCCAGCGCTGGCATAGGTATGAGATACGGTCGGCTCAGAATTACTGTTCCAGTCAAATGTGCCATCCCCGTCAAAATCCCACTGATAAACTGAAATCGTGCTGTCACTGTCAGTTACAGATCCATTAAAATGAACCTCCAGAGGCGCTGCCCCTGTCATAGGGGCCGCAGAGGCCAGTACGCGGGGCTTGGAACCCACATACAGAAAAACAGTATCGGAGGCCTGAAGCCCCTGGGTATCTGTAACTTGCACAGTGGCCTGAAAGGCACCTTTGGCGGCATAGGTATGGGAACATGAACACTCATCCTCACTGCTCCAGTCAAAGGTACCGTCTCCATCAAAATCCCACTGATAAAGTGCTATATCACTGCCATGATGAGTTACGGAACACGAGAAACTGACATTGAGCGGGGGACTGTCAGAATGAAGGGGCGTTGCCGAGGCAGTTACCTCTGGTGCAATCATTGCAGTAATGAGCACCTGATCCTGAGATACCTCGCCCTCACTGTCTGTAACAGCAAGGCTAACGGTATATGTACCGCTGTTCAGAAAAAGATGGTGGAAATCCTGTACGGTTTCGTCAGTCTGGCCATCGTTATCAATATCCCACGCAAAACTGTACGGTGGCACGCCGCCTGTAACAACCGCAGAGAAAGCGACTTCAAGGGGAACGGCCCCGGATGGTGGGAGGGCCACGATTGTGACATGATAAACCTGGGTAGGGCAGTCCTCACGGCCAAACTCTGAGGCAAATAGGGCAGGGTCATTATCTGTACTGCCACTGCCATCAATATCGGCAAGAGATGAGTTATCGCGCAAATAACCTTTAAAGATACTCAGATCTGTGCCGTCTACATCACCATCAATGTCCAGATCGCCAAGGCATGGCCCCTCTGAACCCTTTACAGAAGGATCCTCAGTTGAACCGGACAAGACATCCGGACAAAATACCGTTGAAAAAACTATGCATAAAAAACAGAGTGCCGCTGCTCCGGCCAGCAGTATTCTCCTCTCCACCTTCATTGCAGCTCCTCATCCTATCTGTTCCTACTTCACAGAACCACACCCTACTCGTCCATGCATCACAAGAACCAGTTAGTTGAGTCAGCATAGAAAGACGATCAGGGCAGTTGTCCCAAACCTACCTGTCTAATTCCAAAAAGCAAAATCCATACCTATCAGTAATATCGATTTTTCTTCATCACCTTGGGGCATATTCACCATTTTCCAAATTTATCTCAACAAAATAGAAAAAAATTATCGGAAAACACTTTCCCATATGGAATGTTTTTACCCACACCACATCTAACACCTCCGCCTGTGATCCCCTTTGCTGTTGAATCTTTCTCGTCATGGATTATAAATGGCGTGCTCAACACCCAGCATTTGCACATTGAAAGGAGAAATACAGGGAAATGGAAAGAACACTTTCGATAATCAAACCGGATGGGGTCAGCAGGGGCCTCATAGGAGAGGTAGTCAAGCGGCTTGAAGCCAATGACATAAAGATCATAGCCATGAAGATGATCCATATGACCAAAGAGGTTGCCCAGGGTTTTTATGCTGTCCACAAGGAAAGGCCGTTCTTTGACAGCCTGACCGATTTCATGAGTTCAGGCCCAATTGTGGTCATGGTCCTGGAAGGCGAGAATGTGATCAAGAGGTACCGTGAACTAATGGGTGCCACAAACTACAAGGAAGCAGCACCTGGCACCATCAGGGCGGACTTTGCCACAGACATAGAGAAAAATGTGGTTCATGGGTCAGACGCCCCTGAAACCGCTGCCACTGAAATAAAATATTTTTTTAGTGAACTGGAGATCTGCGGCAGTTGATCTGGCTGCTGCAACACATCCGGCCAGCCTTATCCCCACAGGGCCATTGCCGGATCCTGTACTGTTTGCCACATGACTTGAAACCGCTGCGCGATTCCCAATTTCACCTGATCTGCTGCGTTGTCAGACACCTGAAGTACTCCAGTACCTCGGCGTGTCCTCCGTGTTGCATCTAAGGTTAACTTGGGAATCGCTCAATTTAGCATCCTTTTATCACTCATAAAGCTACCCTTCAGGCCTTTTGGGTCCCACACAGCACCTCTCTCACACCAAACAGATCTGGCAACCGGTACCTCATCCAGGCCCCAAAACACATCGCACCTTCCATGCGTGAGAATATTCCTGTCCACGTAGACATGCTGTTTACGCACCTGTGAAAAAATGCTAACACTGTACCCATGATCAAAAGAGAAGCTGAACATATGGACCAGCGTGTATCACAAGAAACCGCCTCCCAGGAAGAGGCCCCTGATGTCTCAAGTGAGGAGACAGAGATATGCCCCAGCAGACTGGTAACCCTGGTCCCTGTACGTTTCCGCAATGACCGCCCGTCTGTTCACTGCGACGCAGGTGGTCTCACAGTTGACGAGGGGGAATGGGTAGTTGTACCCTGCGAGCTCTGCAGCGAGGTGGGGCAGGTAGCCGGGCTGCCCATCAGGATCGAGGTCCCTGGCCGGTGCGAGATCCCAAAGATAGAACGCCTGGCTACCACGCGTGAGATAGAACACTATTACCAGAACATAGAGAGCGAAAAAAATGCCCGCAGGGTGTGTCAGGAGCGCATAGAGGCACTGGGCCTGCAGATGAAGCTTGTGAGGGTTGAAAGCCTCTTTGACGGCAGCAAGATCATCTTTTACTACTCTGCAGATGGCAGGGTGGACTTCAGGGAGCTGGTAAAAGAGCTGGTGAGGGCATTGAGGACCAGGGTAGAGATGTGCCAGATAGGAATCCGGCATGAGGCAAAGATGACAGGAGGCATTGGAAGTTGTGGAAGGGTACTGTGCTGTACCAGTTTCCTCAAAAATTTTGATCCTGTCTCAATCAAAATGGCAAAGGTACAAAACCTACCCCTTAATCCCAGCAAAATTTCGGGATTCTGTGGAAGACTGCTCTGCTGCCTTACCTTTGAATATGAAACTTACCGTGAATATGCCAAGACCCTGCCATCCATGGGAAACGTCTGTGACTCCCCATCAGGCGAGGGCAAGGTTATCCGGAGAAACATATTAAAGAAAACAGTATCTCTCGCTACTGAACAGAACGGAGTGGTGGAGTTTTCCAATGAGGAGCTGGAGGATTTCAGGCAGCGCAAGGAGCAGGAGATACTGGATCAGTCCCATACAGAGAGACGTGAGGAGCCAAGCACCCGTACTGCTGGCATTCAGGCACCTGCAGGAGAGCCACAGGCGCAGGACACAGGAAAGAAGGATTCCAACAGGAAGGAAAAGCTCCGCCAGCCCAAAAAACAAGCCAGGAAAATCAGAGAGGCCCCAAAAGAGGAAAAGGGCAAAAGGGGTACTGGCAAGAAAAGGGATGGGCGTCTCTCCACCAAGAATGCCTCCCGTAAAGCGGCTGGAGGCGGCAAGGCAGGCAGGGGAAGACGTAGGGGTAGCAGACGCAGGGGCAAGCAAAGCAAAAAAAATCAACAACGCAAGGACAAATCATAGCAAACATCCTGCCATACCATACAGATACCTCGTGCTACAGCGCACCTATAGGGCAGATGGTGCTTTGGGCCATGTTTCCAAGGCTCAAAAGTACGTCTGCGTACCCTCCGCCTTGCATCTCATGCAAACTTGAGAATCGCTCAATTCAGCTAATATACTGTGGCGGCGCGTATTTTCACAGTAACAAAATATATTCCAATTTCCTCTTATTGTTGTACTCTATCCCCATTTCATATTTGGGAAGATATGGCCCTTAAATCATTTTTTGGCAGAGCACACACATAAGACACAGAAGATGTTCAACTATCATGGATAAGAGATTCTATATCACGACCCCGATCTATTATGTAAACGCGGAACCCCACCTTGGACACGCCTATACCACTGTGGTGGCAGACGTGCAAAACAGATACCACAGGATGCGTGGGGAAGAGACACGCTTCCAGACAGGAACGGATGAACATGGGGACAAGATAGTCCAGGCGGCTGAAAAGCGCGGGATGTCTCCCAAGGAATACACAGACAAGATAAGTGACATGTTCAGGCAGACATGGCCCATCCTTAACATCCGGCCTGACAACTTCATACGCACCACAGACCCTGCCCATATTGCCACGGTCCAGCAGATCCTGCAGGCAGTCTATGACAAAGGTGACATTGAATTCAGGGAATACGAAGGGTTGTACTGCTTTGGCTGTGAGAGGTTCTACATAGAACGTGAACTGGTTGATGGCAAGTGCCCTGATCACGGCACGGTGCCAGAGAGGATAAAGGAAAAAAACTACTTTTTCCTCATGAGCCGCTACCAGGACTGGCTCATAGACCACATAAAGAAACATCCGGAGTTCATAACCCCGGAAAGATACAGAAACGAGGTGCTCTCATTTCTCAAGGAGCCTCTTGAAGACCTCTGTATCTCCAGGCCAAAGACCAGGCTCAAATGGGGCATAACCCTGCCGTTTGACGACGATTTTGTCACCTATGTATGGTTTGATGCGCTCATAAACTACCTCTCCGGCCTTGGCTATCCCAATGGAGAAAATTTTAAAAAATTCTGGCCCCATGCAGAGCACATAATCGCAAAGGACATACTCAAGCCCCACGGCATCTACTGGCCCACAATGCTCCGGGCAATGGGCATCGAACCTTTCAGGAAACTTCATGTGCATGGATACTGGCAGATGAAGGACCAAAAGATGTCAAAGAGCATTGGCAACGTGAGAAAGCCCGCTGATCTCGTAAGTGCATTTGGAACTGATGCCACACGCTACTGCCTGATGCGTGAGATGGCCTTTGGCCTGGACGCAGGCTTCAGTGACGAGGCGTTTGTCACCCGCATAAACGCCGATCTTGCCAATGACATAGGAAACCTCCTCAGCCGCACCCTTACCATGGTCCACAAATATGCAGATGGCGCAGTGCCTGCCCCCCCTGCCAACACTGGTGCAGAGGACCACTCCCCTGCAGGAGAACTGAAACGTGCCGTACAGGATGTGGTTCCGCTATGGCAGGAACGCATGGAGGCATTTGAGGTACACCGGGCCTTGGAAGAGGTCTGGAGGGTCATCAATGTGGCCAACAAGGTTATAGACAGGGCAGCCCCCTGGCAGATGGCCAAGGATGAATCAAGACGTTCGGAACTTGATACGCTGCTCTACACCCTTCTTGAATCCCAGCGCATATTCGCAATACTCGTAGGGCCGGTAATGCCGGAAACAGCCCGGAAGATGCTCGAGGCACTGGGGATCAGTGGCGAGGACGCACTACTGCTTGAGTCTGCACAGTGGGGGGCACTCAAACCTGGCACAGCCACAAAACGCATACCCTCCCTGTTTCCTCGCTTGGACATGAAGAAGGACATCGACAATGAGGCAGCAGCGGGCAAGAAGGGGCAGGCCCAAACGAAAAAGAAACAGAAGGGGAAAAAAATGAGCAGTGACACCCAAAAGACGGACAACACAGACAACCTGATCTCATTCGACGACTTCATGAAACTGGACCTCAGGCTCGGAGAGATAACTGTAGCCGAGCCCATACCCAAGGCAGACCGGCTTCTGAGGCTCATGGTCAAGTGCCCGGAAGAGAGACAGATAGTGGCCGGCATTGCAGAACACTTCAAGCCGGAAGAGCTCATAGGTAAACAGGTCATTGTGGTTGCCAATCTGAAACCTGTGAAACTGCGTGGTGTGGAGTCCAACGGCATGCTCCTGGTAGCAAAGGACAAGGACGGCCTTCACCTCACCACAGTGGACACACCAGCCGAACCGGGTTCCAAGATTAGCTGAACACACCGATCATGACAGCACAGCAGGACAAAGACAAATCCACTGTCATCCTTGGCACCGCAGGCCATATCGACCACGGCAAGACCACCCTTGTAAAGGCCCTTACCGGAACGGACTGCGACCGCCTTAAGGAAGAAAAGGCCCGCGGCATCACCATTGAGCTGGGATTTGCCAGACTCGAGCTTCCCTCTAACCGCAAGGTAGGGGTCGTGGATGTCCCAGGGCATGAACGTTTTGTCAAGAATATGGTAGCAGGGGCCGTAGGAATGGATCTGGTGGCCCTGGTTATTGCTGCTGACGAAGGCGTTATGCCCCAGACCAAGGAACATATGGAGATATGTCAGCTCCTTGGTGTCAAAAAGGGGCTCATAGTCCTTACCAAACGGGACCTGGTAGATGAAGAGTGGCTCGAACTGGTGCAGGATGACATAGGCCAGTTTGTCAAAGGCACATTCCTTGAGGACGCACCCATGGTTGCCGTATCCTCAACCACAGGCGAAGGCCTCGATGAACTGCTGGACACCCTTGATTCCATGGTGGTCGATATTGAGCCCAGGGCCCCCTCAGGCCCCTACCGCCTGCCTGTTGACCGGGTCTTTTCCATCAAGGGCTTTGGCACTGTAGTCACAGGAACCACCCTATCAGGCCAGGTGGCCATAGGCCAGGACGTGATGGTCTACCCAAGGGGTATAGAGACCAGGGTCAGAGGGATACAGACACACGGAGTGGACAGCACAGAGGCCCACCCCGGCATGAGGACGGCACTGAACCTTCAGGGTCTTAGCACCTCTGACATAAGACGTGGAGACTGTGTTGCCACCGCAGGTTCCCTGAGAAGCTCATACCTCATTGATCTGGAATTTTTCTATCTCACAAGCGCTGAAAAGCCTCTCAAGTACAGGGCCCCTGTAAGGTTCCATGCTGGGACCACAGAGGTGATCGGCAGGGTTCTCATGGCAGGAGACGATATAGAGCCAGGGACCAGTACATACATCCAGATCCAGTTGGAAGAACCTGTGGCCGTATTGCCAGGTGACCGCTATGTGATCCGCAGCTACTCCCCCATCAGGACCATTGGCGGGGGCAGGATACTCAATCCGCTCCCCAGAAAACGCAAACGCACCAAGCCTGAAATGTGGAAGGAGCTTGAACTGATAGCAACTGGCGAACCCCACCAACTGGTTGAGCTTCATATCAGAAAGGCAGGGCTCAGGGGACTGACCCCTGTGGAGATATCCATAAGAAGCGGATTATATGGCAAGGCCCTTACAAAACAGATTGACAGGCTCGCCGGGGCAAGGAAGATAATCAGGATAGAGGGCGAAGACCGGATAATCCATATGGCAGTGTTTGAAAAACTGTGCCACCGTGCCATTGACTTCCTTGAAGAATATCACAGGGAGAATCCCCTTGTGGCCGGTGTGTCCAAGGAGGAGTTCCGTTCCCGCATCTTTCCCATGTCCATGCAGGCAAGGGCCGCCACACAGGGGGCAACGCAAAAGATATTCAACCGGCTCATCAACCATTTGGTAAAACAGCAGAAGATCATACAGGAGAAGGATGAAGTCAGGCTCTTTACGCACAAGGTAGCCCTTGGTGAGAGAGAGGCAGAGATAAGGGAGTCAGTGGAGGCCATTTACAGGGAGAGCGGTCTTGCCACACCTTCAAGGGATGAGGTCATTGAAAGGGCCGCACGTCCTGAGGAAAGGGAGGCAGCAGAGGAAATTTTTGACCTGCTCGTTCGCGACGGTACCCTGGTACGGCTAAAGGACAAACTCTTCTATCATCCCTCTGCCCTTGCCGACATAAAACAAAAGGTTCTGGACTTTTTCAAAGAAAATGAGGAACTTGGTATAGACGACTTCCGCAAGCTGACCGGCGGCATCTCAAGAAAGTATATGATTCCCCTCCTTGAATACCTGGACAACCAGCGTATTACGTTGCGGGTCGGTGAAAAGAGGAAGTTGCGGGGAGGTCCTTAACTGATTGGCCATGCTGGAGGACACACATAGACGGCAGATGGTGCTTTTCTTGTATCTCAGGTGTCCCGCAATATGATGACTGACATACCCAAACACTTACAGGTTATTACACAGGTGCAGTGAACCCATTTGCGAGAAAACTCAAAAAGGCCCTTATAGCACGCCGCAAGGCACTTAAAGAGAGGGAACCAGGCCAGTTTGTCAGCACCCTGGGACCGGTATCCACCTTTGAACTGGTACCAGCCAGGGCATCCAGGGGCAGGGCACTGGACCAGATCATGGACTTTGCCAGGGATGCCGCAGTGGACAGGGTCTTGAGCGCACTCTCTGTCACGGACAATGCAGGCGGCCATCCTGCCCTCAACCCGGTATCGCTCAGCCGTGAGATAATGAACCTGGGTATCGAACCGGTAATTCACTTTTCCTGCAAGGACAAAAACAGAAATACCATGGAGAGCCAGCTCTTTGAGCTGGACCGCACCGGTCTCAGAAACCTTCTCGTACTCACTGGCGACTATCCCAGTCATGGATTCTCCGGTGTGGCCAAACCGGTGTTTGACCTTGATTCTGTTCAGGCACTGAAGTTCATAAAAGAGCTGGGAAGAGGGCTAAAATATGCTCATAGGGATCTGTGTCTTGATCCATTGCCTTTTTTTGCCGGTTGTGTGGTCTCACCCTTCAAACGGCAAGAGGCAGAACAGGTATTCCAGTACGCCAAACTGGTAATGAAGATAAGGGCCGGCGCGTCCTATGTCATCAGCCAGATGGGATTCGATGTGTGCAGGCACCATGAACTTCGACAGTTCATGGATGATATGCACATAAACGTGCCTCTGCTCGGGACTGTTTTCATACCTGACGCAAGGCTCGCACGCATCATCTACAGGGGGGCTATCCCAGGCTGCACCATCCCCAAACGTCTGCTTGAAAAGATTGAGGAAGAGGCGACCTCACCTGATGGTGGCATTTCCGCCGCTCTTGAAAGGGCTGCAAGGCAGGTTGCCATCCTGCATGGTATTGGTTATGAGGGAGTCCATCTGAGCGGGCCTGGCCTGTCCTATTCACAGATTGCAGGCATACTGGAACGCGCGGAAACCATCTTGCCCAACTGGCAGGAATATGTTCAGGAGAGCCTTTATCCAGAGGAGTGGAATTTCCGATTTTATGAGAAAGACCCTGTCACTGGATTGAACCTCCATAGACCTGTACCCCATGTCAAACAAAACAACAAAAGACCTTTCAGTCTCATGGGCATTATGGAACATCTCGTGCACAAACTCTTCTTTGTACCAGGAGAAGGGCTGTACCATCAGGCAGCTGCAACGGCACGAAAGATAAGCGGAACCAGGATCGAGCCCCTGTTCACACGCATTGAATACCTGCTGAAGGGTTTACTGTACAGTTGTCAGCACTGTGGGGACTGCACACTTGATGACATGGAGTTTCTCTGCCCGCAGTCCCAGTGTGCAAAGTTCATGCTTAACGGCCCATGCGGCGGTAGCAACAATGGCTGGTGTGAGGTATGGCCAGGCAAACGGAAATGCATATATGTCAGGCTGTACGAAAAACTCGGCACCCCTGAATTCAACGAGATACTTGACAGAAAATATCTGCCACCGCGAAATTGGGCACTGTTTCGCACCTCTTCATGGATCAACTTTTACCTTGGCCGGGATCACCACCACGCAGAAGAAAAAAATAAAAAAATGGGTTGACAATAATGGCTGGTAGGTGAATTCATGGTACAGAAATATTGTTATACACCTAACATTTTTCAGAGGCTGCCCATATAGCTCAGGACTTGGAGAGACAAAAGACAAACCGCATAGATTCCATGTATTTTCACAGCATAAACTCAGAGAGTGACGGTCTGCACTTTGCCGATCCGCCCTGATTAGTTCTGTTTCCAATCTATCCGCCGCAGATCATGCTCAAGCCGTGACAGACGGGTCCATTGTGAGACACTATTGCTGTATCTCCATGGATATACTGGTTTTAAAGGGTCCATTCACTTTCGGTACGTATCATATCTGGCCTGCTGTTATCTGTGGCGTGAACAAACAGAGAGTACGGTGATAAGCACGAAAGATAACAACAAAAAATTGGCAGGAATGTAGAGATGAGTAATTTAAAGAGAATCTGTCCCTCGCACCGGACAGAACACATAACATACGCAATCAGGGATATCCTCGCTGTGGCCCATGACAGAGAGGCTGCCGGCGGAGACCTCCTCTATCTGAACATCGGGGATCCGGTACTCTTTGGCTTTGAGACCCCAAGGCACCTGAAAGATGCTGCCTATCAGGCCATGCTCGAAAATCATACAGGCTACTCTGCTTCAGAAGGTGTACCCGAGGCAGTGGAGGCCATCAGGAAAGAGGCAATGGCAAACGGCATAGAACCTCATGAGATCCTCATCACTACTGGTGCAAGCGAGGCAATAGACTTTGCACTCTCTGCCCTTGTCAACAAGGGAGAAAATGTACTTGTGCCCTCGCCTGGCTATCCCCTGTATGATGCCCTTTTGAGCCGCCTCATAGGTGAGGCGCGGCCATACCAGCTCAACGAAGCCAAGGCGTGGGAACCTGACATTGACCATATTGCACGCCAGATCGATGACAAGACCAAGGCCATTGTAATAATAAACCCCAACAATCCAACGGGAGCGGTTTACAGTGAAGAGGCCTTGCGGAGTATCATAGAACTTGCCAGGGAGCACAACCTGGTAATATTCAGTGATGAGATATATGACAAGCTCATCCTAAATGGCAAAAAACACATCAGCATCGCGTCCCTTGACAGGGAACTCCCCATAGTGACCTTCAACGGCCTGTCCAAGGGCTACCTTGCCCCAGGTTTCCGCATCGGCTGGGCCATCATCAGCGGAGCCCCTGAACTCATCGAGGATTACACAGAGGCCATGAGGAAACTGGCCAGGGCACGACTCTGCGCATCTCATCCCAAACAGTTCGCCATACCTGCGGCCTTAAATGGTGATCAGTCGCACATAAGGGAAACAAGAGCAAAACTGCGGGCCAGACGCGATCTCACTGTTGAACGCATGAATGCAATACCCGGAATATCGTGTCAGGAGCCACAGGGTGCCTTTTACGCATTCCCCAGGATCGAGGTAGATGTGGATGACACCACCTTTGTAAAACGCCTGATCCGTGATACCGGTGTTGTGGTAGTGCATGGAAGCGGATTTGGCTCCCTGCCTGTAACACCTCACTTCAGGGTGGTATTCCTGCCGGAAGAGAAGGTGCTCAACGAGGCGTACGACCGTATAGATGCCTTTATGAGAAAGAATTACTCCTAAACCGGGGGTTAGCGATTCCCAAGTTGGCATAAGATGCAAGGCGGGGGGGGGTACGCAGGCTTACTCCTTCTATTTCAAGTGCCTGGCAACGTAGTAGATGTGGTACCCTGTGAGCAGATATCCATGATCTTGCGAAACTGATGCAAGGGAATCTGACCTGGGGCTGTCTCTGTCCCGTCATCCACGCTTGCAAACGTAAAAAATGCCCCCATTGCAAGAGAAGCGACCCTGCTGATCTTGCCTGTCTCCCCCATGCAGAAGGAGACAAGCGGGATATCAAGGCGGTAAGCCATGTAATAGAGGGAAAAGAGCCGGGGGATATCACCACTCTCCCGGCCCATTGTGACAATCTTGGCTATGTCAGCGCCAGATGCAACCTGATCAGAAAGCACCCTTTCAAGCTCTTCCAACTCCGGGGTCTCGCTGAAATTATGCCATGACATAATGACCATGCAACCGTTACCATGGGCATGGTCCACAAGACCGTTTCGCAGCCCTGCCTCTGTCCGCAGTTCCACATCTACATAGGGGGCCCCGGCATCAACCGCTGCAGCAAGTCTCTTTATACGCTCCTCTTCCGTACCTGCGAACTGTCCCCCTTCATCGCCCTTTCTACAGGTAAATATCAGGGGAATGGGACTCAAGGAGAGCAGTTCTCTGCACGCTTTCTCGGAAAAGGAACCGGCCAAAGAATCTAACCGTATCTCTGCCATATCCGCCTCCTGCATGCAGGATTTCAGGGATTGGCCCACGCTGGAAAAGGTCCTCTCCGCTATTGAAACACAGAGCATCTGACTGACTTGCCCTATGATACAGATGCAGGGTCTATACCCTTGAGATATTCGGTAATGGCCGTATCATATGCGGCAGTGGTGGCAAACACCTTCCGGGCAAGCTCAAACCGGGTTGCAAGTGTGGTCTCCCCGTTGTTGTTCTTCATCTCATCGAGGACCCTGGAGTAGTCTGCAGGATCTACCACCACTGTGACATAACGGAAGTTCTTGGCAGAGGACCTGAGCATTGTTGGACCTCCGATATCTATGTTCTCAATGGCCTCTGCAAGGGTAACGCCCTCCTTTGCCACAGTCTTTTCAAAGGCATAGAGGTTGACCACCACAAGGTCAATGGGCACGATACCGTTGTCCTCCATTGCCTTTCTGTGCTCTGCATCATCCCTTATAGCAAGTATGCCGCCATGCACCTTTGGATGAAGTGTCTTCACACGCCCACCCATCATCTCCGGGAAACCGGTAAGCTCGGACACATCCTTGACCGGCACTCCGGCCTCCCGGATCACCCTGGCTGTGCCGCCTGTGGACAGCACTTCAACACCCATGGCATGAAGCTCAGATGCCAGATCAGTAATACCTGTCTTGTCAGTAACACTCAGAATCGCTCTCTCTATCTTTGCCATTTCCTTCACCTGATAGTTTAAATTGAAAAACCTTCCCTCCTGCCCAGTAGTGCAGGCACTTAGGTAATATCACATTAAAGCCAATATCGCTATTGCCTCGGGATCTTTTTTTGCCTGCCCCTGCCCGGTCCGCCTCTGCCGTGACGGGCCTTCATTATCAAGGAGTTTATCTCGCCGGGCAGGATGCAGGATCAAGGCCGCTCACAAATGCTGCTATAGCCTCCACCATTGAAACACAAAAGACTCCAAACATCCTCCACGCACACCATACCTCATTATTATCTCCTTTTTGCGCCAGTCAGAGTGTCAGCAAAGCCCAAGGTTGCAACACTTACGACGGCAGCAGGTGTACTACCCTGGGAGCAGATACCCTGATTCACGCCTTGTGGACAGTAAGCTGGGGAAATGGGATATCCCAGTTGTTTATGGTGCAGGCATCAACACACCATCTCTGGATGGCACGGCGCAAACGATTATAGAGAGGGGCCATATCCCCGCCAAAATCGGCAATTACCACCATATCCAAGGAGGATGCGCCTGCCTCCTGGAACTCCACACGGAGATTTTTAAGAGAGTCCTTGTACCCCTCCTCGGCAAGCCGTTCCTCAATATACTCGGCAAGGGCGTCGGGAATCAGTGCAGTGGCGTGCTCCTGGAGATCATAGCCAATGCCAAAGGGCACCTTGATCCTGAAGTTGCTTGATAGATTAAGCGGATTGAGAGAGAGAAAATCTAAGGTGCGGTAGCTCTTCCTGGCGCCACCACGCATAACGAGATCAACCATCTCATGTGACTGGCTCACCACCTTGCCCCTGGTACCATCTGACAGGATGACCCAGTCACCCTTTCTGCACGGGAACCAGCGCTCTGACTTGTCAAAGGGACGTGATTCCATATTGAGAAGTTTCTCAACAGGAATTCGCAGCATGACTCCAAGCTCGGGATTTTCAAACAGGGAGTACACATTAATCTTCTTGACAAGCCAGGGGATACCATCCATGAGCACCCTCTCTCCCTCACGAACAGGCCCGATGTTCAGCATGAGGCGGCCCTGGTTCCACATCTTGGGAATGGCAAGTCTTGCAGTCCATCCTATGCCAAGGAGGAAGATTATTGCAAGGCTCAACAAGACCCAGTCCTGGGCAGCGTACAGCACCGCAAACAGCCCCGTGACAGCCAGGACTACTGTAATTATCCTGAAAGTCAGGTCCAGTATGCGGAGCCTTATGGAGATATGCTCCTCCTGATACCCTGGCAGTATCCTTACAAGCAACCTGTAAAACAGCCAACAAAAAAGCATGATACCCACAAAGGCCGCTATGGCAAGGAATATGTAAAGTCCCCTGGTCTGGAAGAAATGTATGATGGTACGCTGTGAAGCCTGTACCATTGACTCTTCTTCACGCTCAAGCTGCTCAAGCTGCATCTTGGCAATGGCAAGCTCATTGGTAAGTTGCCTGACCCTGTTTTCCCAATCCTTCAACTCCTTTTTCAGCTCCCGTTTCACGGCCTTGTCCTGGGTCTCAGAAATAAGCTGCTTGATATTCTTGACAGCCTCCTCTGCCTCAGGCAGCAACTTCCCTGCATGTTCAAGCTCCATGTTCAGTTGTGATTTCCTACGCACCTTGGCTGTCAAACGCTTCATCTCATTCAGGGCGGGCTTGACAAGGGCTGTGATTTCCTCCTTCCAGTCAAACTTCTTATCCTTCCGATCCTGAAACATGGAGACATCAATGCCTGCTGCTATACGATCAAAATCATTCCTTGACTTGGTAAGCTGCTTGTTAAGCTTTTCAATCTCGTAAAGGAGCCTCTCCTTCTCACTCTCTGAAGATGCGCGTTTGAGCAGCCTCTTTTTCTCCTTCAAGATGGACTTGAGCTGTATCCTGAGTTCCAATATCGACTTGAGGGTAGGCAGGGTGTTGTCCTGCACTTCAGGCTCCTCTGCCTCATTGACAGATGTCTGATCCGCACTCTGCGCAGATATCCCCTTGGTATCTGCCTTTGATGCCGACTTGGCTGCTGCCTCATGGCATACAGACATGTTCGCTGCCAACAGGATCAGCAGGACAGGCAACAGAAAATCAAATCTCTTGAAAATGGACATGTAATCACTCCTGCGGTTTATTGAGCCACGTTAGTCAAGAAACTCCAGGCCAGTGCGATTGATAATATCGCCGAGACGTTCACCTCCACGGTTGTGCGCCTTGAAATGGTCAACAGTACGACTGAGGATTTCCAGCACCTCATCATGAGACCAGACCCCACTGATCTCCTGCGCAAGCTGGGGATGGCGGCCAAGCTTTCCCCCGAACATAACCCTGAAACCACGCCTTGCCACAGCAAGGGTCCCGCTGGTACATACACCAGCACACTCCCCGCACATCAGACACCTCTCATGATCAATCACCGGACCTATCGGATTGGTCGCAAGTTGCAGGGCATCCTCCCTGCAGGCATCAACACAAAGGCCACACTCCACGCACTCCTCATCTGTAACATGGACCACCGAGGCGCCGGCAAGGCCAAAGTCCACGATCTGTGGCCTGGAACAGCAGTTGGGGCAACCGGATATTGACACCCTGAAGGCATGGTGCATCTTAACAGGACCGTCAATAATATCACGTAAAAAACCGGAAAGATCCTTGGCCTTCAACACTTCTTCCATCCGGTCATAGATGTTATCGAATTCAACAGCACGATTTGGACATTGATCAGCACCAAAACACTGGTCTATCTCATACCCCTTGGTCTGATGATGTTTATCAGACATATACCGCTTCCTGCAAGCCTCAAGATGTGTAATATCCACTGCCGTTGCCCCCTGTGCAGCCGCCTCCTGCTCTACCTGCCTCCTGACCCTGCGCCGCACGAAAAAAGGCACCTTTTTTATTCTTGCCTCAGCATCTTCTGTCCATCTCATACCATTACCCCGTTATGCCAAAACCCTGCAATCTCAAACGTCACAAAATAGCAGTCTGCCACTACAGATGCGGCAATTAGCAGCCCCTGTTTGTCCCAAACTGCTGACAACAACTGTGGCACTACCCTCTTGGCTGATCTCTGAAAATGCCTGTTACAGACCCGCATGTTGCACCTGAAAAGTCTCATGATGATCCCCAAAAATCATAATTGCTCCACACCAAATACAATGCCGTACAAACAGGAAATGCCCCTACACTACTGCCAAGTCTCCCTGCGGTTATGTGACAACTCTGGCAATTGCATGATTTAGGTTATATGATCCTGGATCAAGTGATCCCCAAATTTAACTGACACGCAATGCGGCGTACACGCCGAGGCAGAAGCATCTCAGGTGTCCTGCAAACAAACGAAACCAGCCGGTGTTTCCGCTCTAATACATGTCGCTCTTATGGCATCAAATGCCGCATGGATATCACATGCAGATACCAGTACAGATTATCACTATACCAGCCGATCTCCTTGACTTAAATCACTAAGGAGTGGGGTTATCAATGGGAAAAATCAACAAGAAGACCTGCCCGCCATTAATAGTACTGATTCATGGCCTGTGGATGACAGGTAGGGAGATGTCCCTGTTGGCACACAGGCTGCGCCGGCACGGCTTCTGCACAGTACGTTTCTCATATGAGAGCAGAAAGGCAGGGATTAGAACCAATGCTGAAAGACTCCGGAATCTTATCCACTCTTATGAAAGCAATGTCCACGTGGTCTGTCACAGTCTTGGCGGCATAGTACTGTGCCACATGGCCAACGCCCATACGCACAGCCTGCGTTCACAATGTCGTGTTGTGTTCCTCGGCTCTCCCCTTGCGGGATCAACAGTGGTGCGTGAGCGGGCAACATGGTGGCCTCTGCGTCATGCCACAGCAATGAGCTGGGATGCGCTCATGCAGGGATGTCCAGCCGGCTGTTGCAAACTTGAGGCTGGCATGATTGCCGGCAGTATCAACATTGGGCTTGGAATGTTCTTTCTCAAAGACCACCTGCCGGCAGATGGCCTTGTTGCCCTCAAAGACACACGCGTACCCTGGATAAAGGAACACGTAACCATAAGGACCAACCACATAGGGCTGCTCTTTTCCTCTGAAGCTGCCAGGCTCACTGCGCAATTTCTCAGGAAAGGCACGTTCCTACCAAGGTGTTCACCTGAAACAGACGAATGAAGACAGTGTGACTGACATGCAACAAGGCCATATGATAGAGATCTGCAAGGCGCGGCAGCACAACCTACAAGGTATCGACATTCAGATTCCTGTTGGCAAGATTACTGTAATCACAGGGATATCTGGCTCTGGCAAATCCACCCTTGCCATGGATGTACTGTTTGCCGAAGGCCAATACAGGTATCTGCAATCCCTGTCTCAGGATGTGTGGCTCAGTATGAAACTGTGGGACAGGCCTGACGTGGAATCCATATCCAGCCTGCCGCCCCCTGTTGCCTTGGAGCAGAAACGGCCCCACGGCCATCACAGATCAACAGTGGCAACACTGACCGGAATCAAACCCCTGCTGCGCATGCTTTTTGCCACTGCAGGCACAGCACTCTGCCCCACGTGCCACAAGCCCCTTAGGGCCTATTCCATTGATCAAATTGTGGATCATCTGCTTCAGCCTGGAGAGGGAACGAAACTGATACTGTTCTCACCTGTCACCCACCTGTTTCAGTCAATGCCTCTTGAAAAGGCCTTTGAAACCGTCCGCGAGCAGGGCTTTCTCAGGGTCATGGTCAATGGCCAACAGTTCTACACTGACCAGCCTGTTGACTACCATGAACCAATAGAAGAGGCACTGATAGTGATTGACAGGTTGGTAATAAAACCGGGCATCATTGGCAGGCTGACCGACTCTGCACAACTTGCCCTAAGGGCAGGAAACGGCATACTGATAGCCGAGGTCATGCAAAGGGGTTCCAGCCAGCCTGGCCATCCCAGCAGCCTCCTTACCTTTACAGAACGTCCTACATGCAAACAGTGCCACAGGACCTTTCCAGAACTGGAACCTGCATTTTTCACCCTTATTGAAGGGGGCACAGACCAGCAGCTTGACAAAATCCTTCCAGCGCACATGGACGCAGCGGAGTTCAGGGAATTCATCAGGTGCGTTGAGCTTGCAGGGATAACATGGAGAGAGATATTCAGACTGACACTGCACGATCTGCTCTGCTGGATCACCACTGCACAGGCATCCATGTCTGAAACCGATTCGTGGACCGTGGCCGGACACCGTATGGCAGGAGAACGACTCCTGAGGGCAATCAGGCACAGGATACTTCCTGCTGTACAGATGAATCTGAGCTATCTCACCCTTGAACGTCAGACATGGACACTGTCCACAGGGGAACTCCAGCGCATCAGGATAGGAGAACAGCTTGCCCGCAACATGTCAGGCATCCTCTACATAATGGATGAACCTACCACAGGATTGCACCCTGCAGAGCACCAGGCAGTTTGGAAGCAGATAGAAAAACTATGCGCAGCAGGCAACACGGTGCTGATAATCGAACACGATACTGGCTTTATGCAACATGCTCACCACATAGTGGAACTGGGACCTGGCGCCGGAGAACAGGGTGGAAAGGTTATATTTTCAGGCACTCCCCAGGAAATCATGCACACAGACAGGGACACTGCATCAGGCCCGTGGCTGTCAGGCAAAAAGGGGCTTGAAAGAGACAGACTTGTCCCTGGCCGACAGGGATGGATCTCGCTAAATGGCCTCAGGAGCAACAACCTGAAAGAGATTGCCATAAAAATACCAGTAGCATGCCTTACCTCTGTGGTGGGCCCGTCAGGATCCGGAAAGAGCACCCTTGCCCAGGATATTGCAAGGCAGTTGCCCTGTAACGCCAAGGCCCCAAAGACGGGAAGGACAGGCAGCTATGAACAGGACAGGGGAGACGTGAGCAGGGTATTGATCATGGACCAGTCAGCCATATCAGGCCCTGCCACCTCCATGCCTGCCACCTGGATGGGCATCTTTGGCCCAATACGCAGGCTCTTTGCAAGGACTCGAGAGGCAAGGAAGAGGGGGATCACTGCAGGCTGGTTCAGTCTGACCAAAAAAGGGGGGCGTTGTGAGCAATGCCGCGGCAGAGGAATCCTGACCACAGAACTCAAGTTCCTGCCGCCTGTACAGTCACGCTGTGATGTCTGCGGAGGAAAACGCTACAACAGGGATGCACTCTCTGTGACATACAAGGGGAAAACGATCTCTGAGGTATTAGGAATGACTGTGAATCAGGCCGCAAATTTCTTTTCACACATCACCGCAATACACAAGCCACTTGAATGGCTGGAACGTGCAGGCCTTGGCTACCTGAAACTGGGACAACCTACCAACACGCTTTCAGGTGGGGAGGCACAGCGCCTGAAACTTGCAAAAGAGCTTGCCAAATCAAACCAGCAGGAGACCCTGTATATATTCGACGAGCCCAGCATGGGCCTGCACTTAGAGGATGTGGCAAACATACTTGAAATATTCAACGACCTGCTTGAACTGGGACACACAGTCATAATAGCAGAACATGATCCACGGCTGATTGCCGTCTCAGATTGGATAATCGAGTTAGGCCCTGGTGGGGGACCGGATGGTGGAAGGATCACCTTCCAGGGGACCATAGAGGAGATGGCCAAGGCAGAAAAATCACTCACATGGAAGTTCCTCCAGGGCCTTGCCACAGACCCTGATAATCACTGAGATGCGATAATTGCACGGGACAAGGGGCTTCCATACATAGATAGAATAAAATTTGCTGCTAAAAATGTACAAAAAAAAGCCCCGGACAAGGCCGGGGCTGATTCTGTACATCCATATTCACTCTGGCTGATTAACCACCCATACCAAAGATCTCCATGAGCTTGGGCAGCATGGGGTTGGCGTAGAGTGCGATAAGAGCAACAACCAGTGCGTAAATTGTGAGTGACTCAATCAGAGCCAGACCGATGAACATGGTAACGGTAAGTTTACCAGCGAGCTCAGGGTTACGTGCTGTGCCGTCGAGGCAGCCCTTGGAACAGTGACCCATACCAACACCACAACCGGATGCGGCGATACCAACACCCAGGCCAGCGGCGAGAACAGAGGCAGCCATCAGGAAGCCAATGTGACCACCCTTTGCAACGTCACCATCGGCAGCCATTGCCAGACCGGCCAGTCCGAGAACCATCAAGCCTGTAAGCACAGATACAAGTGTAACCTTTTTCATCTTTTTCCTCCCTTTAGAGTTATATATGTTTTGGCCTTCTTCTTGCTAAATTTTAGTTGTCCTATTGATAAGGACGCCTACAGATAAAGCTGCTCTTAGTGGCCTTCAGACATTGCCTCAACTGCATACACAATAGAGAGCATCATGAAGATAAACGCCTGGAGCAGACATACCAGCACACCGAGGATCATGATGGGCAGAGGTGCGAGATACGGACCAGCCAACATGAACAGCAGCCCAAGGAGAATCTCCTTGGATACCATGTTTCCAAAAAGTCGAATTGAGAGTGAAAGTATGCGGCCTACATGGCTGAATATTTCAATGGGAAACATCATAGGTGCCATGGCAGGTATTGGCCCCATGAAATGCTTTATGTATTTGATACCGTGAAACCTGATACCAAGGGCATGATAGGCAAAAATTGAAATGGCTGTGCACCCTAAAGTAACATTCAGGTTGGCAGTCGGGGACATGAAGCCAGGAATAAGCCCCATGTAGTTTGCTATCAGGATATACATTGCAAACGTAGCAATCATTGGGAAAATGAGCCGCGTCTTCTTCTTGTCGTGAGTCTGCTCATCAATGAACTCCTCCAGACTACCCACGAACATCTCAAGGATGTTCTGCAATCCGGTAGGAATCATCTTCATGTTGCTGGTCCCAACCTTGGCAAGGATTACACAAATAATCATTGCAAGATAGCTATACTGCATGTGTGGTGCAAGTATCTGTGCCAGCGCCGAATCCCCCCCATGCGCAGGCAGTCCAATGGCATCCAACAAAATTGATAAAAACAGTAATGGATGTTCCATGGCTACATAGCCTCCTTAAAACGAACTCTAAACTTTCATGTTACGCCGATACAGCGGGTAACACCCCCATGCCATGAATGGCAACCGGCAACAAGCCAGCAGCTTCACGGTAAAATTATCAATGTCAGTGTCATCACCTTAACTACTGCCACTGACAGCCTTTAAAACCTGCAGGAGAGAAAATGCCAGCATATCAGCAACATACAACAGGATGCTTGGCACCTCCATTGGAAAC
>CAZXAK010000036.1:0-25729 GCA_964638145.1 uncultured Desulfobacterales bacterium
TCCAGGTTCAGAGACAGTTACGATATTGTTTATGAGATGGTCCATGGCCCATCTGTGTGAGAGGGTGGCAATCAAAATAGCATCGGAGGTTTTGGTCCCATCAAGCAAATCTATGGAGACCATGCACTCCACTATTGAAGATGCGGCGTCTATGGGGGAATCTTCCCCAAGCCCCTGGAATCCGTCACTATCCTGCTCTGCCGAAAGTGCAAAATTATGGGTCCAGCCAAGACCAAGCAGGCCCCTATCAAGCCCTGCCCCTGAATTGTAATGACGTTTAAAGGCCAACTGAAACGGGAACCGGCCATTTCCAACGGTTAGATCCGTATGGTCATACAGGTAATCACCTGTGACAAGGTCTATAGGCTCATTGGTTGTTGCATCATCATTTGATTGATCGCTGTTTTCCCCGGAGGAAGCAGCATGGCCTGGGTCAGCATTGCCACTACTGGTAGCATATCCCCCATGCAACCCCCCTGCGATTATATGGCCTATCTGCTGTTCATCAGGACTAATTGTAAGGAAACCTATTCCTGCCCATTCACCTTCTCCCAAGTCACCGTTTTCAGGCAGCAGTACCCTGTAACCTGCATTTATGTACATCTCAACATTTGATAGTTCATATGAACTGTAATTGTGAAGTTGCGAGCTAATGGCAGAAAAATTGGAAGAATCGGCATCAAATAGCTTATCTGACTCCTCATTGGCAATATCAAGTAATTTTACAGTTGAAACAGCAGAGTATGGCTGCAGTTGATCTATCACTCCCCACTCAAAGGCACTGTGATGGCCACTGCTCACAAAAAAGGCCGCACTTGCCCTGTTTGCATCACCACTTTCACTTACAGTACTGACAAGACACATGGGCATGTCTATATACGGGCTCTTGTTTTGTCCACAAACTCCTACCATATGATGGTGTATCGTGAAGGTATGGGCTAAACGGTCCATTAACTGATCGAACATGCTGCACTCTGCAAGCCACGTATAGGCGATCATTTCGAGACTCTCTCCCAGCACTGGTTCCGAAGCAGTATCACTGTTGTGGAACATGGCCTCTTTCAAAAGACTGCGGTGTCTTTCTACCATGCCTCTCGTGGTTTCAGCCCATCCATTTACTACAACATATGAACCGCCAGCCTTTATCTGAAAAGTCCTGGTATCATCACAATAGGTACCACCATATGCTGCATAGGGATGATCCACACTTACAATTATATCCTGATAAGAACCGCTGCTGACACTGTTTCCTGTAGCGATTAACTGGCCATCCAGGCGGAGCTCAGGCTGCATGGAACCATTGTAGAATATGGTGAGCCTTTTTCCGTATATCTCATCTGTAAAGAAGTTCTGATCTATGCCGACATGCTGAATTCGCATGGCCGTTCTGTAGGAATCAGGTATTGATGCCCATTGCTCATCCACAGACTCCTGATATGGAAGGGATGTTTGACGCAACTGCTCATCATGAGAAAGGGGTATAATCTCCTTTCCGCCAACCACTTCGCGCATCGTAGCAGTTGGGATGTCGCTCTCTATGTGTTGTATCAGGTTCTGCGCATAAGAAGAGAGGGCAGAAGAGAGGGCAGATTTGTTAATGTCCTGGATATAATCCGTACCGGTTACACTCCCGGAAAGGGCCTGAGATTTGAATGATGACCTGTCATAACCGGTCACAGAAGCTATATCTAAACCGTTTTCAATGGAATGTTCCTTGAAACTTGGGTCAAATACATAGTAATTACCGTCTATGTTTACCCTCACCCATACATGACTTACAATCAGATATGCGAGTGTGCCGTCAGAATAAACGTACGGCACACCAGGAATACCGGCCGAGCCCAGAAGATATCCCAGTCCTCCTGCATTGGGATCTATGCCCAGCCATGCCCTTACCTGTTCCGGGCTCAGTCTTAGCTGTCCCAATATGTATCCGGCGTCATAACCAGACTTTTGCAGGAGAGCGACCATCAGTGCTGCCTGATCAAAATCATTGCCGCATTTGTCGCGCAGGGTACCCAGGGGACCTTTTATAGCTCCGAATATCGGAGTGTATTCAATATGATCATGGACAAATTGATAAATCAGGTCCACATTGTGTTTAAGTGACCTGGCGAGCGCAGCAATTTCAGGTGAATCTATCTCATTACCTTTGGCTTTTAGGGATGAAATGTTGGAAGATTTGGAGAGGACCGCTATTGCCTCTTGTGAAGAGATGAGTGGAGCGCTCGTTCTTTCATGACCAGGTGAAAGGGCATACGCCTGGATGCACAGGAGAGGGAAGAATACAAATGAAAAACAGACACCAAATATTCTTCTTAGAATTACTGACATGATCTCCTCCCTTCTCCCCTAATCGTTACCGAATGCTGCGGCAAACTGAGCGAGTGCATCGGTACTGCCATCCCATGAAGCGGCAAAAGCAACCAGATCTTTGCCATCCACATCACCATCACCTTCATGGTCAAATGAGACAGCAGACAACTCAATCTTGTGTGAAATACGGTTGCCTGCCGGATTATATGAGTACTCGATCCGGTACTTCCCAGGATTTTCTACAGCAACCAAGCGATCCTGATTATCGTATGAGTATATAAGGGAACCGGCGGCTGAGATGCCTCCGGAAAGAAATAAAAAAAGGACAAGGCAATACATTATCTGTCTGATAAACTTCATTGAAGCAAGCTCCCTCCCCAATGGAATACTGCAAGGAATCGTCAAAGGACGGTTCTTCCCGAAATTACCGCCCATTGTGATCTGATCAGTGTACGTCTGAGAATGCCATATTTTTTATTGATTACTCGCATAAATAATTATTATGCATGAATATATTTGTATTATATAATATTCTGAGCTGGTTAGTTCAATTGATGCCCGGTCCTTCGCATAATTTTTTGCGCGTAGATACCGATAGTTAAGGCATTATCTGATAATAGATCATGCAAAAAAAATCATTTCTTAGTGTTAGTCCACTATTACTCCGCAAAAAATATGCCGGTTTTTTGTTCAAGATAATATATTATTTTTCAGTAATGTCCGGTTAAGGACTTGCATATAACCTAATATTTTGTTGTGAGATTATGTCTGGAGCATCATTATCCAAAACTTTTAGTAGCCGAATCTCATTATTGATTTTGTTTCGCAATGACCTGACACGTTTAATGGAGACGCGTTCGCCATATTCCTCATGGCAATAAATGGCTAGCAGCAGATAAGTAATAAGACCACCGAGGATTTGAACCATTAAACCGTACTGGCTCCGTGCAATAAGATGGTAAACATGCAAATGACGTTTCCACCAGGCGAAAAATTTTTCTATATCCCAACGCAGTTTGTACACAAGTGCGATGTCCTCTGCAGTTAGATCAAATCTATCTGTTGCTATCCAGTATTTTTTTCGGCCTACCCGGTAAGCAACAAGCCGGAGAGGTGTTTGGGTTTGCTGCTGAGAGGGATTACCAAGAAGTACTTTAGCATCGTAAAAAATTATGCTGTCCGGATCTGTTTTATACTTCTCCAGGCATGTTTTGATAGTATTGGCCTTGATGCGGCATACAAAATGTTTCTTTTCCTGCTGAAGAGTATCAAAGATTTGATGTTGCTGGTAACCACGATCCATAACGCCAGTTTGTCCAGGTTCCAGTATCTGCTGAACAAATGGCCTCTCATCGCCCTTGCCATTTGTCAGGAATAATTTTTGAGGGATACCATGACTTATATTGAAACCAAGATGCAGTTTTGCTTTTTTCGAGTTTTTGCGGTAATCGGCCCATACCATTGACAGTACAGCATCAATCAAGGAACCATCAATAGAAATGAGTTCTCCCAACCTGGGATGACGATTTGGTAGAATTTTCGCAGCTTCTTTTTGCAGTTGTTGGAACACATAAATGAGTTGTTCAAGGCCACGTTCATTAATGGCTTCAGAGAATGAACTTCTGCTAATGCCATTTTCAGGAGCAATATGGCAGCGGGCATAATCATCCTCTTTCAGTGTCTGTATAAGTTCACGGGCTGATGAGTGTCCTTCCAGATGGAAGAATATTAATGCGTATAGCTGATCTTCGAATGTCATTTTTAGTGGCCTGTTACCTCGTGATTTCAGGCATGGGGTATAAGGTAAAATTTTGGTAATAGGTCTTATGAATTTTTTGAATACAGGGATGATGGCATTTTTCTTTGGTTTCAATGAACGAGGCATATTTTTATAACTCCTTGAAATCATTAGAATTATAAAATTTTTGCCTTGTTCGATATTATGTCAACCTTAAAATGCCTATTTTTTGCAAATTTTTTAAATCATTTCCAACTATTAATGCAATTTTCTAACCGGACACTACTGATTATTTTTTGTTAACTTTCCGGAATATTGCTAAACGTGAAACAGACGCCTTTGAGGATAAAAAAATTCTATTTCGGAGGGTAGGTGTTTGTAACAGATTGATTATGCACTATATTTGTTGTGAAAAAATTTTCCATATAGAGGAAAGATTTTGTCTGTGGGATGCTCGCCTGAAAGGTGTGGTGTCTGCAGCAAGGATACCATACCACTTGCAGGAGTTGAGGCAGGGAAAGTGTTTACTTTTTGTTGATGGCCCGTCTGTGGGCCAGGATTTTCCGCCATTTGTCAAGGCGGTCTTTTATGACCTTTTCATATCCCCTGGTGGTAGGGTTGTAATATATCCGTTCCCTGAGTTCGGCAGGAAAGTACTCCTGATCCGCAATGGCAGACGGATGGTCATGTGCGTACTTGTACCCCTTGCCGTAGTCAAGTTCTTTCATGAGCTTGGTCGGGGCGTTACGTATGTGCAGCGGGACAGGCAGCGTGCCGTATTTGCGGGCATCTTTCTGGGCCTCGCCATAGGCAGTGTATGTGGCGTTGCTTTTGGGTGCGGTGGCAAGGTATAGGGCTGCCTGGGCCAGCGCGAGTTCTCCTTCTGGTTTTCCCAGAAAGTCAAAGGCCTGCAGGGCATTTATCGCCACGGTAAGCGCTTGCGGGTCCGCATTCCCGATGTCCTCGGATGCAAATCTGATCATGCGTCTTGCCACGTAGTGGGGCGGTTCTCCAGCCTCCAACATCCTGGCCATCCAGTAGAGGGCCGCGTCGGGATCACTGCCCCTGAGGCTCTTGTGAAAGGCGGAAATCAGGTTGTAGTGCTCTTCGCCACTCTTGTCATATCTGAGCGCCTTCTGCTGTATGGACTCCTCCACTGTATCAATGGTGATTACAGCACCCTTGCCCTCAGGACGTGCAGATACGGCAAGTTCTGCTGACAGTTCGAGGTTGTTGAGGAGCGTGCGCGCATCACCGTCCGCTGCCTTGATGAGATACTCCTGCGCCTCGGGTTCAATGGTGATCTGCCACTTGCCAAGTCCCCTTTTAGTGTCGGTAATGGCCCGTTCCATTATGGCCTTCAGGACCTTGCGGTCAAGGGGCTTCAACACCAGTACCCGGCAACGCGACAGCAGTGGGGATATGATCTCAAAGGAGGGGTTTTCTGTAGTTGCTCCGATCAGGGTGATGAGCCCTGATTCCACATGGGGGAGAAAGGCATCCTGCTGGGCCTTGTTGAATCTGTGTATCTCGTCAACGAACAATACGGTTGGAGGCCCTCCGTCACGGAGATTTTCCTTTGCCTCCTGGACTATTGCGCGCAGCTCCTTTATCCCGGACAGTACCGCAGAGAACGCCACAAAGTTTGAGTCAGTCATGCGGGCAAGCAGTCGCGCAAGGGTGGTCTTGCCGCAGCCAGGAGGTCCCCACAGTATCAGGGAGGGAAGTTTTCCTCTTGACAGGAGACTGTGAAGCAGTTTTCCTTTTGAAAGAAGGTGTTCCTGGCCAACGAATTCTTCCAGGGTCCTGGGCCTTAGTCTTTCAGCAAGGGGGATCAATGGCCTTCTCCTGTGTATGATTTATCTGTAAAGGTACAGGGTATTTTGTGTAATGCTTTCATGAATGGGTGGCTGTCGCCTCAGACATCACAACATGGAAGTTTAGTAAGGGGGGCGTTTGCGCCATTTACCCCGTGCTATCACAATGGATATGGCGAGGGTTGCCAGTATCCATAACCAGCCTATGAAGAAGATGGCCTGCCATGAGTAGCCGCCATAGGGTTTTTTTATCTCTCCTGCAATGTCGCTAAGCAGGATAATTCCAAGGGCAAAGGGGATGAACCAGCGGATCATCACATCCCACCACGGTCCGAGCTTTACGGATGATACGCTGTTGAGGTGTGTTCTGAAGAATGCCGTGTTGAAGAACCAGCCTGTAAGGATGCATTCACCAATTCCTACCACCACCAGTCCATAGTGGGTAAGCATGTGATCCACTATATCCAGCCATAGGAGT
This sequence comes from uncultured Desulfobacterales bacterium, assembly GCA_964638145.1. GTDB lineage: Bacteria > Desulfobacterota > Dissulfuribacteria > Dissulfuribacterales > QOAL01 > S144-17. The sequence continues at coordinate 6,350 of CAZXAK010000036.1, forward strand.
CCTGCCCTTGTGGCAAACACCAGTGAACCCGCCATGCCTGCCAGGGCAAGCAGTGTTACCAGTGGTTTCCTCTTGCAGCCGAATTTGTCTATTATGGCAGAGGTAAACGCCTCTATGATTGAGATGGATGATGAGATACCTGCCACGAACAGGCAGAAGAAGAATATGGCGCCGAAAAACTTCCCGCCTGGCATCAGGCTGATTGCCTGGGGATAGGCCACAAATGCCAATCCAATACTCTGTGAGACCACTTCGGACAGGGGCTTGCCCTGTGAAACTGCCATGAATCCCAGAACAGAGAATACGCCAACGCCTGCCAGGAGAGAGTAACCGCTGTTTATCAAAGCGGTCAGTATGGCGTTTTTTGTTATGTTGGACTGGCGTGGCAGATAGCTGGCGTACGCTATCATGATTCCAAAACCCAGGCTCAGGGTGAAAAATATCTGGCTGTACGCGTCGATCCACACCTTTGGGGAGAGTATCTTTGAGAAGTCAGGTGTCACATAGGCCCTGAGACCTGTTGTCGCCCCATCCAGGTTCACTGCCCAGATCACGAGACAGCAGGTCAGTATGAAGAGTGTGGGCATGAAAATCTTGTTGGCCAGTTCTATGCCGTTTGATATCCCCCTGAATACTATGGCCCAGTTTACGAACCATACTACTGTCAGCGCCACGAGTACCGGGGCCCTGAAACCGCCCAGTAATGCTGGCGATGAACTTACCTGAAGGAAATCCTTGAAGAAAAAGGTGTCTGGGTTGTTCCCCCATGCGAGGGTGAAGGAATAGGCCATGAAGTTCAGGCACCAGGCCACCACCACCATGTAGTAGAGCACTATGCCAAACATGACAAAGGTCACGGCCCACCAGCCAAGCCATTCCCATCCGGGTCTGATCTTGTGGCATGCCAGCGGGGCGGAGCCCATGCGTTCATGTCCCATAGCAAATTCGAGTATGAGCAGGGGGATTCCTGCTGTAACAAGGGCAGTGATATAGGGAACGAGGAATGCCCCTCCGCCATAGTTGTATGCCATATAACTGAAACGCCAGATGTTTCCAAGACCAATGGCAGAGCCCACTGCCGCAAGCAGAAAGCCTATCTGGCTGTTCCACTGTTCTCTGCTATCCATGCTGTTCGCTCCTTTTGGGTGGTGGTCCCCGGTGGTTATGTCACTTTGTTCGCACTGAAATATTTTTTGCGGCCCTGAGGGGCCTTTCTATCTCCTGTATGAACAATACCTTACCCGACGGTAGTAAATGAAAACAGACAAAATTTCAAGTTACAGACCGAATTTGCAGCTATGGATTGTATAAAGTGGTTGGGATATTTATGAAAATTACGGTTTCCCCCGATTAAACAGAAGAAGGGACGAATATTGAAGATCAACCCTTGCAGCACCTCCAATTTCCCCTTGACTAAAAGAGGCGGAAAAGTTTAAGCTGACATAACCAGTTACTCATGTAAAAGGAGAGGTTAACTTAACCGGCAGGAAGGGTCTGCCTGTTTTTTCAGGCGCCTGTGACTGCTTGGCGGTGAGGTGCTGCACCAGTCGGGTGGAGCAACATGACTTATTTGAGAAAGACAACCCGGGTCAAAAAAACAGGCGGTACAGAACCGCACAACACCATAATCCTGAAGATCCTTATTGCAGTGATCTCATGTCTGTTGCTTTGGGATGTGGCAGGTCCTTTTGGATTGTGGACCCGAAGTCGGCTTCTTGAACAGAGAGAAGAACTGTATACTGCCAACATGCAGCTTGCCATGCACAATGCCAGACTGAAGAAGGAGATCAAGAGGCTTCAGACTGACAGACAGTATCAGGCCAGGATGGTGAGAAAGAGACTGGGTTGGGTCAGGGATAACGAGATCCTGTTCAGGTTCCTGAATGAGGATCAGTAACATGTTTTGTTAAGACTTGAGAATGCCCTATGATTACAGCAAGACAGGTAAGGGAGTTTAAGGAGTATCTGGCAAGCGGCAGGTGGGATGAGGATTTTGATTACCGGACCCCTGACGGACAGGCCGAGATGCTTGATTTCATAGAATCCCTGTTTGACCTGTGTGATGTGGCAGATGAGGTGCTCTCAAGGCGCCTCTACAAGAATATGGCCGGTCAGACAGATAATGATCAGGCTGGAGCTCCATCATCACCTGTTTCATCCCGCCTTTCATAGGTTGTATCCCCCGATCATCTACCTTACATCTGTATTGCAGATGGTGCTTTGCCAATTGCTTCTGAATTTCAGGTGTGTGTAGTATTTGGAGTGTATAATTGGGCCTGAATTGGGAATCCCGCAGCGGTTTCAAATTATGTAGAAAGCAAAACAGTTACCGCAAACCCGTTGGGTGATGGGTAATTTTACAAAAAACAGCATTAATTTACTGTAATTAAAGATAAAACAAGATTTCACATGATTTGAAACACTCAATTCAGGTTTGGGTAAGAGGCTATAGTTCATGCAGTCAATGATCAGAGTGCACACGTTTTTAAAGTACAGCAGGCTTCAACTTGATGAGGCAGAAGCCGCCCTGCTTGAAGACAGATACGATGTCTGTTTACGAAAGGTGGCGGATATGGGGGATTCCCTTCTGAAAGCTCTGTCAGCAGCCTTACCAATGGTCAAGGTCAACTTCCTTGCCATGGATGAGAAGGCAGTGGCAAGGTGTGCTGCTGATCTGTCAGACGACCCTGCAGATGCGGCAGATGCCGCATCCCTCATAGCCTATATCCGTAAGTTTCGTGATGAGGCCCCTATCATTAATGCTGCAGATGCAAAGGCAGAGGCAGAGAATGCCTGTTCGGCCGCTGGCAGGGCATTTACCATCATTCACGGTTTTTTTAACTGATGTTTGTGTTGCTGCGCACCTCTCAGGGAATACTTCTCCCTTGACAGCTAATTAATCCTAAGTACGTCTGCGTATCCTCCCGCCTTGCATCTCATGCAAACTTCTTGGGAATCGCTCAATTCAGGTGCTATTTGGGTTTCAGCTCTGGGTATGATTTTATGGAGAAGTAGCCCTTGGGTGGCCTTATGATGATTTCCTCATCGTCGTCATTGGTGGTGGCAGGGGTACCCGCCTTGTACAGGTATGTACTGTGACCTGCCGGTTTGTGTCTCCTTACCCTGTGTTTTCTTGGGGCACGTGCCAGCCAGTTCTGATTCAGGTCAATCCTGATCCAGTTTGGGTACTCCTTGAGTGCAAACAGCCCTTTGGTATCCTTGGGACGTACCAGCCTAATTCCTGGCCCTTCATTTAATGTCCATGCAACTGACTGGGGCCTCCGTCTTGGATCAAGCCTCCATGCCCCAGGCATGTCGCTGATCCTGGCAGGACCTTCCAGCGTCAGATATCTGAATACAATGTTCAGCTTGTTGTTTTTTACAAACATTACCCCGTTGGTGAAGTAGTTCTTGCTGGCAATGTACAGGAATGTCCGGTTTCCAATGTAGGCAAAGTAGACCATTTCATCCGGGCCTGCCTTGGCAAATGCATCCACGAGATGGGGAACAAGGGCCCTTCTCATAACCGAGGGAAAGGCGGCTATTGGTTTGGTGTCCCCGATAAGAGAGACATTGTGATATGTTACGCACGACAGGATTGCGTCGAGCGTCAGTTCATCCACATGCCACGGGTGGTCAAAACCCAGTTTTTCAACCTGTCCGTCAACTATCTCTCTCGTGAGCAGTACCTGGATGTCCGGAGTGGAGACAAGCTCCTGTTTCTCAAACCTCGGAGCGGCACATCCGGCAAGCATAAGGATGGATAAAGAGTACACCAACAGATTCGGCACCAGTTTCCTGATATCAATCATGGATTATGTCACTCCTGACCTCTGATGTTGATTTGTTGAGTAGAACTGAAAGGTTTTTTGCTTGTGTGACGGACGTAATCAGCAATCAGAGATCATAATAACTCATTTTGAAAATTCTGCCATTATTGCATCTATATCCACCTCATCTCCATCGCCCTTTTCCTCTGATCCGGATTCATCCATGCCTTCTGCTATCATGGCATCTATGTTGGCCTGTGCATCCCCCTTTGGTCTGTCCACATCGAATAGTTTTATGAATTCCGTCTGTTCCATGTTCATCTCTACATAAAACGGGTTGTTGTCCTGGGTCTTGAAAGACAGGCGCCGGCATCGCGGTTTATCCAGCATTGTGGCAATGGAAAGTGTTATGGCAGTGGATATGGTGATTGCCTTGGGCTGGTTGTTGTCTGCCGTAAGACCAAATTCCTGCTCCACCTTGCTTCGGGCCTTTCCGATCACCTGATTGATGATCTCTCCAATACAGTTCACTACATCGTCTGAGGAATAATCATTTGCAAGTTCATCTTCGGGAAATCCCATGTAGGTCATGCTCCGCCTGTAAAGCTCGAGTGCAGCGGCTCCTGAGAGATTCATGATGAAAAGACCTGAATAATCCCCTGAGAACTGGACGAAACAGCCCAGATCCGGTTTCAGGCTGATGGATGGAATGTTCTGTATGGTTGGAGAAAAGATGATCTTTGACGCTGTTGAGGTCTCAAGTACCTCCTTGACTGCTTCACAGAATATTTTTGCCACGTGGTTGATGGTATTTAATTTTGCCATACTGTTGTTTCACCTCGTTAAAGAGTATGTCCTGAATTGAGCGATTCCCAAGTTTGCATGAGATGCAAGGCGGAGGATACGCAGACGTACTGTTGGACTTCAAGTATCCGACAGGCAAGCGAAGACTCCGAGGCAGCAGATCATGCGAAATTGGGAATCCCGCAACGGTTTCAAATTATTAAGACTATGAATGTGATGGATTTGTCTTTTGTACCCTCGGTTTAGCACTTACCATCAGGCAGGGGCGGTACAGAGTACCGTATTCTTTTCAAACCAGATTCCCCTACTGTTACATGAACACACCATGGGGTATACTTCTACGCCGTTTTTGACTGCCTGATAAAAGGCAGTTGCAAACTTAGGGTCGGTTTTGCCGTTTGGAGAAAAACAGTCGATATCCTGCCTGAATACAAGGATGAGCATGGCTGCTCGTTCTCCCTCTGTTTTTATCTCCATGAGTTCGTGTATATGGCGTAGTCCACGGCTTGTGGGGGCATCCGGAAAGAGTGCCACCCGGTTTTCACTCAGGGTGCAGCCCTTGACCTCTACATAGACCACAGAACCATCTTCAAGAACGATCCGGTAGTCCAGACGGCTTCTGCCAAAATTGATTTCGGCCTGAATGGTGTCAGCCTGCCCAAGGGGCGAGATGTCCGGGTCTGTGAGGACTGCATGCGATATCTGTCTGTGCAGCCCCGAGTTTACCAGTATCCACTGTGTCTGATGGCGTGCTGCCATAAGGGTCCATCCTGTCTTGCGGCCGGGCCTTGTGGAGCGTTTGAGCGCAACACGGTTTCCAGGATAAAGTAACTCCTGAAGCCTTCCTGGGTCATGGATGTGTACGCCTTGGCCAGGGCCTCCAAATTCCTCATTGAGGTCTACTATTCCCAGAAATCTGTTGGGACGTTCCCTGAATATACCTTCGGCATCCCACGTGGTTTTCAAAAGTAGTTTGTTCATAAAAAGTTCCGCAGTAGATGTTTGGTGCGTACAGTACGAGTTTGAGCCATGGAAGATGACGATACGGGTAGGGAAGGGTGACGGTGAGGGGAGTCATCTCCCCGTTCCTCAGCCAGGATGATGTGCAAAGTTATAATGTAGTGTGGCGGCCCTCTGTTATTGCGCACCATATGGTTTTATGGCAGATGCCCCTGATGCCTATGGACCTTGGTTCTGTTTTTTCTCCTCGGCCTGGGAGGGTTTGACATAGATGGGCTGCAGGCCGTCATGGCTGTCACCTGTCTCCATGTATCTCATTGAAATGGCAGCTACTGCCATGGCCTCTGGGTGCCATAGATGTTCCGGGGCAAACAGGGGCAGATTGGCTGCAAACACCTTTTCTATCTCCTTTTCGCAAGTGGCAACAGCACTGCCCGTGAACATGACAAGTGGTTTCATGGCGTGAGAGTTGTCTTTATGGGCCTCTCTCAGCAGGCCCTTGTCAAGCATGAGTGAGTGCAGCTCTATAGGCGTGGATATATGAAAGGGGAGTATACGATGCCAGCAGTTGTTATGTCTGTCAGCCGTGTAACAGGAGGTGTAGAAGCGTCCGCGCCGTGCATCAATAACAGGGCAGAGCAATACGCCTGGTATTGGTGGTATTCGTGCTGCTATTGCGTCAATGGTGGGTACACCTGACATGGGAATGCCAAGTGACAGGGCCAGGCCCTTTGCAGTGGCAAGCCCAATCCTTATGCCTGTAAAACTGCCAGGTCCCAGACTCACAGCAATGCAGTCCAGTTCCTGAAGGTCCACACCTGTCCTTTGCACCAGCCACTCTATGGCAGGTACCAGTCTGCGGGAGTGTGTCTCAGTGCTTGATACAGTGATGACAGACAGGGGGGTTGGTCCCTTGGTGATAGCAACGCTTCCATATCTGTCAGATGTCTCTATGGCCAGGGTTAGCACCGTCTGATACCTGTTATGGTGCACCTACAGGTGGCAGAAATCCCAGGACACGTGCAATGTCATTGTAAAACACGAGCAGCATCAGGGAGCCAAGTATGGCAAAGCCCACCTGCTGGGCAAACTGCATCTGTTTGACAGACAGTGGATGACCGATTATGGCCTCAACGGTTAGAAAGACAAGGTGACCACCGTCAAGTACTGGTATGGGCAGGAGATTTAGTATGCCAAGGTTGATGCTGAGGACGGCCATGAAGAAGAAGAGATTCAGCATTCCCTGTTCAGCCTGCTGGCCTGCCATTTTGGCAATCATGATGGGCCCGCCCAAGGAGGATACAGGCACCACATTTTCTATGATTTTGACAAACCCTTGAAATGTAAGGACTATCATCTCCCATGTCCTTACAACCCCTTTCCACAGGGCTGACAGGGGATTGACCTTTTCCACAACGAGGTTACCGGATGCAGTGACGCCTATAACAGGTACCCGCACCTCTTCTCCAAATATATTTTTTAGCCCCTTTATCTCAGGGGTAACAGTGACGGTAATCAGGCGGCCGCCACGATCTATGATCAGGGTTACAGGCCTGCCTTCCCCGCTCTTTATGGCATGTGATACGTCGTCCCATGAAGTTGTCTCCATGCCATTGACTGACATTATCTTGTCACCGGGTCTGATACCTGCGGCCTGGGCAGGGGAACCGGGCTGTACCTGTCCAATCTCAGGCAGCACTATGGGGTTGCCATAGAAAACGAGAATGGTCACAAAGACCATCCAGGCAAATATGAGGTTGAAGAGCGGGCCTGCCACCACAACAGCCGCCCTGTGCCATACAGGACGGTGGGAGAAAGAAACCGGCTGATCTTCAGGGGCTACTGGTTCGTCAGGTAGTTCACCGAGCATCTTGACGAAGCCACCGAGAGGGATTGCAGATATGCAGTAATCAGTGCCGTTTTTTACCATGCCCCATAGTCTGGGACCAAATCCAATGGAAAATTTGATTACCTTGATACCCAGGCCACGGGCAACGAGAAAATGTCCAAGTTCATGCACGAATATCAGGCCACTCAGGACAAGTAGGAAGGACCATACTGTGGTCATGGGATACACGCTCCATAATAGTTCAATATTTATTGTTGTGACAGTATTATCCTGCAGGACACCCGAAATGCAGAAGGAATTGGCAAGGGCCGATGATGCTTTTTCTCATGGTGTCCCCGCGGGCAGACAGATTATAAGAAATGCCTGCAACTCAAGATGAGCTTTACTAAAAAAGCATGAAAAAGAGCACCATCTGCCGTAGAGGTGTCCTGTAGCAGGTTGTGGCACATAATGGCTACAAAGGCTATTCATATCTGAATTGAGCGATTCCCAGGTCTGCATGAGATGCAAGGCGGAAGAGGTGCAGACGTAATAATTGCTCAATTCATGTCATATTGTTTCGCAATAATACCTTCTGCCTGCACCCGGGCAAGGGCATCCGCCCTGATTACATCATCAAGTCCCTCTATGTCCTCAACAGGAAACTCTTTCAGGACTTCTCCAACCACCTTGGGGATCATGGTAAATCCTATGCGGCCATTTAGAAAGGCGTCCACTGCTACCTCGTTGGCTGCGTTCAGGGCCGTGGTGGCAGTGCCACCGCGTCTTGCTGCTTCAAAGGCATAACGGAGGCATGGAAACCTGTCAAGGTCAGGTGGCTCAAAAGTCAGGGGCCCTGTTCTGAACAGGTCCAGTGAGGGGAGGTCAAGCTCCATCCGGTTTGGATATGAGAGGGCATAGGAGATGGGGACACGCATGTCAGGAATACCCATCTGGGCGATTACAGAGCCATCAACGAATTCCACCATGGAGTGGACTATGGACTGGGGATGGATGAGTACGGTTATGTCATCCACCGTGCAGTCAAACAGCCACATGGCCTCGATTACCTCGAGGCCTTTGTTCATCAGTGTGGCAGAGTCAACGGATATCTTGGCGCCCATGGACCAGTTGGGGTGTGCCACAGCCTGTTGTGGCGTTATGTCCTTGAGCTCATCAGGATCGCGGTCCTTGAAAGGTCCGCCTGAAGCAGTGAGGAGTATGCGTCTCATCTCACTGTGGCTGTTTCCCTGTAGGCACTGGAATATTGCAGAATGCTCACTGTCAATGGGGAGCAGTGCAAGTTGTTTTTCCCTTGCGAGTCTTGTTACCAGAGGTCCTGCGGTAACGAGAGACTCCTTGTTTGCCAGGGCCACGTGCTTTCCTGCCTCAAGGGCAGCCACCGTGGGTATCAGGCCTGCTGCCCCTACCATGGAAGAGACCACTATGTCTGTATTATCCATAGTGGCCACTTTCTTGTAACCCTCTTTGCCAAAGACTATTTCCGGCAAGGGAGATTCAATCATTGATGTCAGTTTCTCTGCCAACTGTTCGGTCATCACCGCCACAACCCCTGGAGAGAATTCCCTGATCTGCTCTGCCAACAGTTCGAGATTTCTGCCTGCAGCAAGTGCCGAGACGGAAAATTTTCCTTCTGAACGGCGTATTACGTCCATAACACTGGTACCAATGGAACCAGTTGAACCCAAAACTGATATCACCTTTTTTTCAGGTGGCATAGTAAATCAACCTCTCTGTTATGCCAAACAGGTGGAAGTGGCCGGCAATCACAAGTATGTAGTAGAGCAAGGGGGCAGAGAGCAGAAGCGCATCTACCCTGTCGAAAAGGCCACCGTGTCCAGGAAGAAGTGAGCCTGAATCCTTTACCCCGCTTGCCCTTTTGATTATGGATTCAGCAAGGTCACCTATCTGCCCCACTGCACCGAGTAGAATCACAAGAGGTACCACGAACCTGGGATCCACATGGCGCAGGAGTATGAACCACATTATCATTCCTGATATTATGTTGAGCAGCAGGCCACCCACGGCGCCTGCAACGGTTTTGCCACTGCTTATGGCAGGACAGAGCTTTTTTTTGCCCATGGCCCGTCCAATATAGTATGCGCCGGAATCACCGCTGAATATTACCACTATGAGAAACAGTATCCAGGCCACTCCGTCAGCAAAACCCCTTATGAGCAGGAGATGAAGCGCACAGGTGCCTATGTAGAGGGCACCCAGTATAAAGCATGCCCACCGCTCGAGGCAATTTTCCCAACGGGAGTATGTGGCAAGAAAGATGGATATGCTTGTAAGGAGTACTACATAGATCGCAGGGGCCAGTACTGTTGTTCCCTGTCCAACTATGACTGCAATTACAGGGATCAGGCCTGTGATTATTCCAGCCACTGTGATAGTGGTCTCTGTATGGAATACGGCACTGTAATATTCATACAGGCAGATACCCGCAGTTGCCGTAACGATCATGTTGAACAGGCCGCTCCCTCCCCACAGGATCGCTGACAGAAGGAGCGGGCCTGCTGTTAATGCCGTCAGTATCCGTTGACGGTGCATGGCTTTAGTTGTTCGCTTGTCATACCGAAACGCCGTTCCCTGCTCTGTAGGTCTATCAATGCCTTGACAAATTCATGTCTGTTGAAGTCAGGCCAAAGCACAGGCGTGATGTAGAGTTCTGAGTATGCAGCCTGGAACAGGAGGAAGTTGCTGAGGCGTTTCTCCCCACTGGTTCTTATTACGAGTTCCGGATCCGGATATTCGGCTGTGAACAGATACTTTGAAAATAATTTTTCATCTATATTGTCAGGATCAAGGCGTCCATCAATACAGTCCCGGGCAATAGCCCTTGCCGCACACGCGATTTCGTATCTGCCTGAGTAGCTGAGCGCGAGATTTAGCACCATCTCTGTGTTGGCTGCAGTACGCTCAACTGTCTCGTCCAGAGTCTTTCGAACCTGTGGTGGGAGCCGGTCGAGATCCCCCATGGCCCTGAGGGATATGCGGTTTGTTAGCATCTCGTTGAGCTGATTTACCAGATAGGTCTGCAGGAGTTCCATGAGCGCACTCACCTCAGTGGTTGGCCGTTTCCAGTTCTCCTGCGAGAATGCGTAGAGGGTGAGGACCTCTATGCCAAGTTCACGTGCAGCAGTGACTATCTCTCTGACCCGCTTCACGCCCTCTCTGTGGCCCATGACCCTTGGGAGTCCGCGCCTCTTTGCCCACCGGCCGTTGCCATCCATGATGATGGCCACGTGTCTTGGAATGGTTTTCAGTTCTGAGGGAGCATACACTTCTTGTTAAATATTCCTCCTGCCAGAGTGGCAGATTGTCATAAAGGCCTTGCAGCAAGGAAAGTGCCTACTGGCCTCATTGGATTGGGATATCCTTACCTATTGTCCTTAGCATCAACGACCTTGCAGGCATTACCAGTTGTGCACCGGAGCCTGCCACAGGGTATCAGGATGCCCTTTTTATGGTTTTTGTAGCGGGCATTTGAGTGCCCGCAACTGATTAGCCTTAAAGGCTTGAAAAAAGGCACCATCTGCGTCTATATGTCCTGTAACATGGCAGTGGTGATGTGATCAGAATTCCAGTATCTCCTTCTCCTTCTCCCCCAATATCTTTTCCACCTCTTTTATGTGACTGTCAGTAAGTTTCTGTACCTCGTCCTGCAGTCTGAACATCTCGTCTTCTGACAGCTCCTTGGCCTTCTTCTGGGCCTTCAGCTTTTCGATGGCGTCGCGACGGATATTGCGCACAGCAACCCGGCACTCTTCAGCCATCTTCTTTACCAGCTTTACCAGCTCCTTGCGGCGTTCTTCAGTCAGGGGAGGAACACTTACCCGTATGATCTTTCCGTCATTGGATGGCGTAAGACCCAGATCCGATTTGAGAATGGCCTTTTCTAACTCACCAAGGATGTTGGCATCCCATGGTTGCACAGTCAGTAACCTGCTCTCCGGCACTGAGACAGAGGCTACCTGATTGATTGGCATGGAGGTGCCATAATAATCCACCATGACACCATCGAGAAGGGCGGCTGAAGCCCTGCCTGTGCGTACGTGTGAAAGCTCTCTCTTAAAGGCATCTATGGCCTTGTCCATCTTCTGATCAGCGTCTTTCAGCACTGGATTACTCATACTTTTCCTCCATATAATTTTACACTGAGAGAACAGGAAGCCCTCTGAAGCAGGAAAATCTTCCTTGGAACAGTGCCCATCTAACAGAGATACTTCAGATTGTTAGTCATCTGTCTTTGTCCACTGTTTCTGTATTTCAGGTCTCCTGTAGTATGCAATGGCCTATAGGTAGCCTGCAGCATGTTATCTAACAGTAGTACCTATTTTTTCACCCGCAAGTACTTTTTCAATATTGCCTGGTACCTGCATGTTGAACACCACAACTGGCAGTCCTGCATCACGGGCCAGGGATATTGCTGCCGCATCCATTACCCTGAGATCCTTTTCAAGCACCTCCTGATATGTCAATTCGTCAAATCTGATTGCATCTTCATGTTTTTCCGGGTCCTTGTCATAGACCCCATTCACCTTGGTGGCTTTGAGGAGCGCCTCGGCATTTATCTCCAGAGCCCTGAGGGCAGCGGCTGTATCAGTGGTAAAGAAGGGATTGCCAGTACCGGCGGCAAAGATCACTACCCGGCCCCGTGATAGGTGCTTCAGTGCCCTTGCCCTGACGAAATGTTCTGCCATGCGCCCAAGCTCAATGGCAGACAGGACCCTTGTCTCAACGCCCTGACGCATGAGTGAGTCCTGCAGGGCCAGGGCATTCATCACAGTGGCCAGCATGCCCATCTGGTCGGCTACGGCCCTGTCCATCCCCTTGGCAGAGCCGGCCACACCCCTGAAGATGTTGCCACCACCCACTACGAGCCCAAGCTGGATATTCATCTCGGTGACCTTTTTTATCTCTGCTGCGAGATCATCAATGACTTCAGGCGATATGCCGTAAGGGGTGTCACCGAGCAGTGCCTCTCCACTGAGCTTTAGCAGTACCCTGCCATAAGGTTTCTTGGAAGTCGTTTGCATGGTGTTGATCAGGCCCCTACCTGGAAGCGTGCAAACCTGCCAATGCTGATATTTTCTCCCATCTTTGCCACGAGTTCATTCAGCAGGTCCTGAATGGTGAGGTCGGGATTTTTGACAAAGGGCTGCTCGAGCAGGCAGTTTTCCTTGAGATATTTTTCGATTCTGCCCTCTACAATCTTTTCTATTATGTTTTCAGGTTTGCCAGACTCCTTGGCCTGCTGTGTATATATTTCCCTTTCCTTCTCGATCACATCCTGGGGTGCATCTTCACGTCTGATGCACAGGGGATTGGTTGCGGCAATGTGCATTGCCACATCCTTTGCAAATTCGATGAACTGGTCCGTCTTGGCTACAAAGTCTGTTTCACAGTTGAGTTCCACCATGACGCCAAGTTTGTTTCCTGCGTGGATGTAGCACTGGATGGTCCCTTCGGATGTGTCCCTTCCAGCCCTCTTGGCCGCAACAGCAAGGCCCTTTTTCCTGAGGAAGTCCACCGCCTTGTCCATGTCGCCGTCACACTCCACAAGTGCCTTTTTGCAGTCCATCATACCGGCATTGGTACGGTCTCTTAACTCTTTCACCATTGAAGCGCTGATCTGTGCCATTGTTTCTTTATCCTCCACAATATTAGAAAAATTTGTTATTCCCCTCTGATGCCTATGTTCAAACCGCTTGTCTGCTGCAATACACTGCTATGTAAGCAGTAGTAACCATACATTTCTGCCTGTTGATGTTGAGGCAGCGTCCGTCCTGTGCAAGGTGCATTTACTGCGCTTGAGAGGTGGACGTGCCTTATAGATTGAACAGGGGGAACATTTCCGAACAGTATTATCCCATGCCGCCACCATGGGTATGTCGTGGGTGCATGAAAGTCCCTTTGACCGCATGGTGAGGCTGGGGAAGTTTACACAGAAAGGTACACCCCTGTCTGGCAGCATTATATGCCGGCTGCAGGACAGAGGTGTTTTTAAACCCCTTGTTTGTTGAATGCAGATTAATGCTCTATACCACAGATGACGTGGGTACCAGCAGAAGTCCTACGCAGTGGCCGTGGCCGCTTCGGAAGCTGGTGCCTGGCTGGCCTCTGCCTCTGCCGCAGATACGGGTTCCTGGGCAGCCTCTTCAGCCTCCATCTTGTCCTTCTCTGCCTGTTGTCTCTCCTCATAGAGCTGTTTGCCCTTGATGCAGGCATTTGCCATGAGTGAGGAGATGAGCCGTATGGCCCTGATGGCATCATCATTGCCCGGGATTATATAGTCGATACCATCAGGGTCGCAGTTGGTGTCAACAATGGCCACTACCGGGATGTTCAGTTTGTTCGCCTCTTTTACAGCGATCTGTTCCTGACGGGCATCAACTATGAATACGGCAGCAGGAGGTCCTGTCATGTCCTTGATGCCACCGATGTTGCGTTCCAGTTTCTGACGCATGCGGTCCATGCGGAGTATCTCTTTTTTGGGAAACCTCTCAATGGTCCCATCTTCAAACATGCTCTCGATCTTTTTGAGTCGTTGAATTCCCTGCTGGATGGTATGGAAGTTTGTGAGCATACCGCCAAGCCAGCGATGGTTCACATAGGGCATGCCTGCACGGGTGGCCTCTTCGAAGATGGATTCCTGGGCCTGTTTCTTTGTGCCAACGAACAGAAGGTTGCCCCCCTGCGCGACTGTTTCCACTACGAATTCATAGGCCACTTTGAAGAGCCTGACGGTCTTCTGAAGGTCAATTATGTAGATTCCGTTTCTTGCCCCGAAAATGTAGGGCTTCATCTTTGGGTTCCACCGCCTGGTCTGATGCCCAAAATGTACGCCAGCCTCAAGCAGTTGTTTCATTGTTACGTAAGCCATAAATCCTCCGTAAATGTGGTTGGTCATCCGCCTGGTCTGTAAACAGACGCCCCCATACTGCTCCTGGACCTGCTGAACAGCACCACAGGGGCCATCAGGCGTGTTTAATGTGTTCAAATCGGGTCTATGTACCATTTAAGTGAAGGCTTGACAAGGGTGGAAGGTGTTTTTCTTGTGGTTTTGATCGCAGGCCAATATGTCAGGAAGTAAATCATTAGCAACTATTGATGGGTTTTAAATGCGTGATAAAAAGCACCATATGCCGTACAGGTGGCCTGTTGCATGGGAATGGGGAATGGGGCTATCTGCTGTCCATGTGTCCTGCGACATGATGTAGTCGTTGATCCGCTGGTACAACAGGAAAATGTTTTTCACAGCCTGAACGGTCCATGATATCCTTGCAAAACTTTGGTTCTGTTTATATGTTTGGTGTGTTAAGTTGCAAAAGTTATGACTTTAGGTTTTTCCTGATAATTATGCGGTGGTGCCGGAATGGCATTCTGCCGTTGACATATTTTTTGCAAAAGACAGGGGTCAAATGAGGTACGCTGAGGTTTGCTTGTCATTGTGGCAACTTCAAGCATGTGGAGTGAAAAGGAGTTCTGTAAGTGAATAATTATCCAAGCCGTCTCAATGAGGAACAGAAACAGGAAGTTTTAAAGCGCATTTGGAAAGAGGATCCCTCTGTGTGGAGTGATGATCCTGAGATACAGGAAAAGATCAAAAACCGTCTGGGATGGCTGCGTTGCGTTCAGGACATGCTTGGAAAGGTGGACGGTATCCTGGATTTTGCAAGGCAGGTTCAGGCTGCCGGTATCAGGCAGGTGGTCCTGATGGGCATGGGAGGATCGAGCCTGTGCCCCCTGGTCCTCAGCCGGATATTTCCCAGGGCCGAGGGATATCCTGACCTCACAGTGCTTGATACCACTGATCCAGAGGTGGTGGAACAGACGCTGGAAGAGATTGAAATAAAAAATACCCTTTTTGTCGTGTCCAGCAAGTCAGGCACCACAGTTGAGCCAAATGCCCTGTTCAACTTCTTCTATGCCCTGGCAGAAAAGGAGCTGGAAAACCCTGGCCAGCACTTTATGGCCATTACAGACAGTGGCACACCCCTTGAGAAGCTTGCCCAGGAAAAGGGTTTTTTGAAGACATTCATAAACGCCTCTGACATAGGTGGACGTTTTTCCGCCCTCTCATACTTTGGGCTCGTGCCTGCAGCCCTCATGGGAATAGATATCAAGAGGCTGCTTGAAAATGCCAGGGATATGATGGACAAATGCGGTCCGGACGTACCCTGGAAAGATAATCCTGCCGGAAAGCTTGGGGAATTCCTTGGCAACTGCCTGATACTCAGCCGGGACAAGCTTACGCTCATGGCAGATCCTGCCATAAAGCCCCTGTGTCTGTGGATCGAACAGCTCGTGGCAGAGAGTACCGGAAAGGATACTCGTGGGTTCATACCAATTGTAGGTGAGACTACAGGCATTCCAAGTTTTTATGGCAGTGAACGCACCTTTGTCTATATGCGTATGGAGGAGACCCCTGAGGAGATATCTCTCGATGCGTTTATACGGGAGCTGGGAGAGGCAGAATTTCCTGTCTATGTGCTCAGGCTGAAAGATATTTACGATATTGGGGGGCTGTTCTTCCTGTGGGAGATGGTAACCGCCCTGGTATGCTATTTCGAAGGCCTGAACCCGTTTGATGAACCAGATGTGCTTCTTGCCAAAACCAAGACCGTGGAGGTGCTGGAAAAGTACAGGCAGGATGGCAAGATGCCTGTAAAGTTCTGGGTCGATCCCCAGAGCAAGATAACCTTCAGACCGTCACGGCTTCTCGCCGCCTCCATGAAGGGCCTTACCCGTACGCTCCGTGACCTGTTCCAGGTGCTCCCCACCTGGGGGTATCTTGGCTTTCTGCCCTATCTCCCCTATAACCCGGAGCTTGAGGACCTAATCCTGGAGATGCGGCACATGGTGCGTCAGGAGTGCGGCTGTGCCACTGTAATGGGTTATGGACCGCGTTACCTCCATTCATCCGGACAGGCATACAAGGGCGGGCCGATCTCAGCAGGATTTCTGATCTTTACCCGCAAGAGAAACCGGGACTATCCTGAGATACCGGGTTTTGGGGTATCGTTCTGGCATATGCAGTTTGCCCAGGCAGTGGGTGATTTCGAGGCAATGGAGGAGAAACACAAGCGGGTGATACATATTCATCTGCCTGCAGATTACATGCTTGGCATGAAGAGTTTTGTTAAGGTGCTCTCCCGTGCTGCACGGCTGTAGCTCATGATGCAGTTGTGCATGCAACACGCTATTTTAGAGGCCACCATTGATTTCCTTGCCTCTATTGGCTGAAGGCAGATATGCCAAGAGCAAAACTGGTAATAGTCTTCGTACTGGTCAACTTCCTGCTCATCATAGGGGTGGTGGGTTATATGGTGATTGAGGACTGGAATTTTCTGGATTCCGTCTTCATGACTGCCATATCCCTGACCACCGTGGGCTACTCTGAGGTTCATCCACTGTCAACCAATGGCAGGATATTCACCATTATCCTGATAGTTTCAGGTGTTGGCCTCTTCTTCTACGCCCTTGCCGTCCTTTCAGAGGCAGTAGTAGAGGGCCAGATCAAGGGCTATTTTGAAAAGAAGAAAATGCACAAGGCCATTTCCAACCTATCGTCCCACTACATCCTGTGCGGTTATGGCAGGCTCGGCTATACCATTGCAAAGAGCTTCGAATCCAGGGGACTTCCCCTTGTAATAATAGAAAAGGACCCGGAGGTGGTGGAAAGGATAAAAGAGGCCAGGTACCTCCACATCCACGGTGATGCCACAAAGGATGAAGTCCTTGAGGCAGCAGGGGTCAAGAGGGCGCGGTGCATAATATGCACGTTGAGTTCTGATGCAGCCAACGTCTATGTGGTGCTGATAGCCCGGTCTCTGAGCCAGGACGTGTTCATCCTCTCCAGGGCCAGCGAGATGGCGGTGGAGAAGAGGATGATACAGGCAGGGGCTGACAAGGTGATAACGCCTTATGAGATTGGTGCCAAGCGTATGGTGCTTGCAGCGCTTCATCCTACAGTCACAGAGTTTCTCGACCTTGCCACAGAGACCTGTGACATGGACCTGAATATAGAGCAGATAACCATACAGCAGGGCTCCGAGATGGACGGAGTGACATTGAAGGAGATTGCCTTGAGAGAGAGGACCGGTGTTAATGTCCTCGGGGTCCATCATAGGGATACCGGTATGTCCATAAAGTTGGGGCCGGACGAGAAACTGCGCGGAGGCGATATCATTGTGGCAATGGGGACAAGGGAAGGGCTTGAACTGGTAAAGAGGCTTGCATCTGCATAGAAGATTTCTCCGTTTCCTACCACTTTATGGCCTCTGCGTTTATGACAGGTCCCTGTCTGCATACATGCACATAGCCATCCATGTGGCTGGCAGCAGGTACTGCGCATCCAAGGCATAGCCCTGAGCCGCAGGCCATATGGGCCTCAAGCGATACCTGGCATGGTAAGCCGTGACTGCTGCATGTTTCAGCCACTGCCTTCATCATTGGCCACGGGCCGCATGTCATCACAGAGGCTATGGCCATATGCCTTCTCTCCTCGCACTGTTTCTGTAACAGGTCCTGTAGCAGTTCAGTGACAAGTCCCCTGTGCCCTGCGCTTCCATCTTCTGTGGCAATCTTGAGCCTGCTGTTCTGCACCGTCTCGCTGAATGCATCAAGACATGTGAGGTCGTCAGCAGAGGCTGCGCCGAGAATGACAGTTGCGCTGGTTCCTGTGTTCTTCATGGCTGACGTTAGAAACAGGAGTGGGGCTATGCCCATCCCCCCGCCAACAATGACGTGGTGTCCGGTATGATCCCATGTAAATCCCCTTCCGAGTGGTCCCAGTACGCGCAGATGATCCCCCTTCTCCATGGTGGACAGGAGCGCGGTACCTTTTCCGACCCGTCGGTATAGGAACTGTACGGTGGACGTTCCGTCTGTGTTATGTATTGACAGGGGGCGGGGGAGAAGGGGATCATGGATGTTTTCCCCTGCTGCGACCTGCAGCATGCAGAACTGGCCTGGCTTGGCCTGGGAGGCTATCTCCGGGGCCTGGATACTGAGGATATAGATGTCCTTTGCAGGGGAGGTCTGTGATGTTACCAGGGCATTGAGTTCATGGCGTGTCATCAGGATATGCTCCACAGGGAAAGTGCTGTAGCAAAGAAAAGCACAACACTGATAATGGCGTTTAGCCTGAAGAATGCAATGTTCATCTTGCTCAGGTCGTTCGGTGTGATCACCCGTCTCTGCAGTATGAGGAGTACGAAGGTGGCGGCAATGCCAAGAAAGTATATCCAGTTCAGGGATGCTGCCAGTCCTGTTGCCGTAAAGGCCACAAAGGCAATGATGTGGAAGGCCGCAGAGACCCTGAAGGCATTTTCCCTGCCGAGCCATGCGGGAATGGAATGCAGTCCACGTTTTCTGTCAAATTCGGAGTCCATACAGGCATACAGTACGTCAAAACCCGCAATCCAGAACATAACACCAAGGCCGAGCAGCACGGCCACTGTATCTATGCTGTTTGCGATTGCGATCCACCCGGCAACAGGTGCCAGACCAATGGCAAAGCCAAGAAACAGGTGGCACATATGGGTGAAACGTTTTGTGTAGGAGTAGAAGCATATGGCAAAGAGAAACAGGGGTGAAAGTTCGAATGATAGAGGGGTAAGGTTGTATGCCGCAATAAAGTATACGGTCCCTGCGATCAGCACCATGAGCCATGCCTCCTTGGTGCCTATGTCGCCTGTTACCAGGGCACGGTCCTTTGTCCTGGGATTTTCTGCATCAAACTCCCTGTCTGCTATTCGGTTGAGCCCCATTGCCACGGTTCTTGCCCCTATCATGGCAAGGAGTATCCACAGGGACTGCTCCGGTCCTGGAAATCCCCGTGCGGCAAGCAGTGCGCCTGCAAAGGCAAAGGGTAGAGCAAATATGGTGTGCTGAAACTTTATCATCTCCAGCAGTATCTTCAACTTGTCCAGCCAGGATATGGTCTGAGTGCTCTTGTTCATAAGGTGCTATGTTCCCTTTTGATTA
>CAZXAK010000037.1:0-17981 GCA_964638145.1 uncultured Desulfobacterales bacterium
ATACGGCGTCGTAGCAGATACAGGTGGCCAGGGATATCTCAAGGCCAGAGTCGATAGTGTGGCAACAGTTCATGGTGTGCCACGGCCATATGATTTTGACTATAACGATGATAATGATGTGGATGGTATGGATTTGGCGGCTGCTCAACAGGAGGCTGCTGCACTTACAGAGAACAGGATAAGGTATCTATCCATGGTCTTCGGTACAGTTCTTCCTGAGTAACAGTCATGTTGGGGGCCTGCAGATATGGATCGGTCTGTAGGCCCCTTTTTTTGTATTATTTTACGTAATAGACCACCTGTCCCGAAACTTTTGATAAAATTCCCTGTCCTGCACCGTTGCCCCTGGATGCATTATGATGGCAGATGCAAAATCCTGCGCCCGTGTCAGAGTGGTTTTTATGGGCCATCCCTTATGCACCCCTATGATGAATGCTGCGCTAAAGGCATCACCTGCCCCTACAGTGTCAACAATACCAGATACCGGGGATGGAGAGACACTTTGAGCAGTTTTTCCAGCCTGGTAGAACGTGGCACCTCTTTCACCCCGGGTTAATAAAAATGCCCCTGCCTTCAGCATATCAAGTGCTGACTCCACCCGTTTCTGTTCGGTTTCAGGGCCGCTGAAGAGCAGGGAGAACTCTTCCTCATTCAGTTTGACCCATGAGGCATCCCTTATCAGGGACAACACTGTGCCATGATCCCACCAGGGAGAGCGGAGGTTGACGTCAACAAAGACCTGAGCCTGTGTTTCACCTTTGAGTTTGTGGAGTGCGTCTCTGGCATCTGCTGACCAAAGGGCCAAAGTGCCGTGGTACAGGAGCGCATTATCAGCCGGTTTCTCTTCTATAGGCTGTATGTGGCCCCAGGCATGCTCTGGTGAGATGGAATATTCGGGCTCTCCATCCTTGACCGTTATGGACACCGTGCCTGTTGGCCTTTTGGAGTCTGTCTGGACGTAGTCACAGTTCATGCCCCATCTGTTCATTGCATCTATTATCTTGTCTCCGCGGCTATCCTCTCCTACCCTGGTGATAAGTATAGGATTCAGACCAAATGCCTGAAGATGCCAGGCCACATTGAACGGCGCTCCCCCAAGGATTTCTGTTCCATCTGTAAAACAGTCAAAAAGCACTTCTCCAAAGATAACTATTTTTTTATGCATTATTTTTCCTCTATAGGCTGCATTCCATATGTTTGCTTGACATTCCAGAAGGCATATGTATTGTATTGTACAATATAGTATTTAACAATAATATATTGTCACATACTGTTTCCGTTTTCCGCTGCTGATCAGGATGATCTTATATCCCGTCTGGTTGTAAAGTTTTCTCGCCGCAAATGGTGGATTTCTTTCTGTGGCCATGATTCCCGGCTTTTTTAATGATTTTGGAGATTTGTTATGATGGATTTAAAAGATTCGCAGGGCCTGTACATACAGCTTTTCAGTGTGCACGGCCTGATTCGCGGTAATCCTGAACTTGGCCGTGATGCAGATACAGGTGGCCAGGTAAAGTACGTGCTTGAATTGGCCAAGGCCCTTGGAGAGCATCCAGATGTGGCAAGAGTCGATCTGGTTACCCGTCTAATAGATGACAGTGCGTTGGATCCGTCCTATGCCCGTCCAGTGGAGCAACTATCGGATAATGTTCAGATCGTAAGGATCCAGTGTGGTGGTAAAAAGTATATCCGCAAGGAACTCCTCTGGCCCCATCTTGAGGAGTTTATTGACAAGACCATTCGGTTCATCAAGTCACAGGGGCGTTCACCTGATCTGTTCCATGGTCACTATGCAGATGGAGGTTATGTGGCCATGGAGCTTGCTGCGGCGTTTGATGCCCCGTTTGTGTTCACCGGCCACTCCCTTGGAAGGAACAAGAGGGCCAAGCTGCTATCAGACGGCCTTGCCATAGAGCGTATCAACAGACAGTACAGGATGGAGACCCGTATTCAGATAGAGGAGGAGATCATGAGGCGGGCCGATCTTGTCATTACCTCCACTAAGCAGGAAATCGAACTCCAATACGGTCTGTATGACAATGGCCGGAAGCCGCGATTTGCCGTTATACCGCCTGGCATAGATTTGCAGACCTTTTATCCCTTCTATGATCTCCAGCTTGACAGTGATCTTTTCAGTGAGGAGGTCAAGCAGACCCGTTTCGGGCTGTTCAACGAGCTTCATCGTTTCTGGTCTGATCCGGAAAAGCCATTCATCCTCGCCCTGTGCAGGCCTGACAGGCGCAAGAATATCTCAGGGCTGCTTGAGGCATATGGCACCAGCCCTGAGCTGAAGGCCATAGCGAACCTCGCCATCTTCGCAGGAATCCGCAGCAATATTGCAACCATGGAAGAGAATGAGAAGGCAGTACTTACCAACATGTTGCTGCAGATGGACAGGTATGACCTGTATGGCAAGCTGGCCATTCCCAAGAAGAACGATTTTGCGTCAGAGGTGCCTGAGCTGTATCGTATCTGTGCTGAAAGCCACGGGGTGTTTGTGAATCCCGCCTTGGTGGAACCCTTTGGGCTGACTCTCATCGAGGCATCAGCGTGTGGTCTGCCCATAGTTGCCACCAACGACGGGGGACCTGTAGATATCGTTGCCAACTGTAATAACGGGATATTGGTGGATGCCTCCCATCCTGACCAGATCGCGTCTGCCCTGCAGGCCATTCTGGTGGATGAAGATAGATGGACAGAATTTTCCAACAATGGCATAAACGGTGTTCGCAAACACTACTCCTGGAATGCCCACTGTGCCAAGGCAATGAAACAGTTCCGTTCCCTTTTTCCTGAGTTGACCTATCCGACCGAGCAGCGTGACACGGACAATGCCGGGCCCAGGCCCAGGGCCTCTTTTGGCAGGCGCCTTTTGAACGTGGAGCACCTCATGATTACGGATATTGACAACACCCTTATAGGAGATGAAGAGAGCATGCGCCAGTTGTTCGCCCTGCTCCACACTCACCGAGATCACCTGGCATGGGGCGTGGCCACAGGCCGCAGCCTGGAACTCACCCTGGAGGCAATGACTGAATATGACATGCCCATGCCTGATATCCTGATCTGCTCTGTGGGTACTGAGATATATTACGGTCCTGACCTGAGGCTTGACAAGGGGTGGCAACAGCATATCTCACGCCAGTGGAAACCTGAAAGGATCAAGCAGGTACTGTCAGAATTTGATTTTCTTGTCTTTCAGGAGGCAGAGGGACAGCGTAGCCACAAGATAAGTTATTATCTTGAGGAAGAAGACGGTAGGCTTGACCGGGTACGCCACTGCCTCAGGGAGGCAAGGTTGCACTGCCAGGTCATATACTCTCACGGGCAGTTTCTGGACATACTGCCAGTCAGGGCGTCCAAGGGTAGGGCAATAAGATATCTGAGGTACAAGTTTGCCTTTCCTGCCCGTCACGTGATGGTGGCAGGTGATTCCGGAAACGATGAAGACATGATAAGCGGTCATGCCCGTGGCCTGGTGGTAGGAAACTATAGCCCGGAACTGGAGCATCTGCGTAACAGAACCAATGTATATTTCAGCAAGGAGCGCTATGCAGCAGGCATACTGGATGGTCTGTCATACTATGGGTTTGTATGAGAGAATTTTTTATGTTGGCAGCACCTGTCTGGCTCTGGGCCTGAACTGTAGGTGGTAGAACATTTCAAGATAACGGCTGGTTTCCTCCCGCTCCAGGTCTGTGGCATACTTCCAGAACCCGTAGATGCATGTGAGGGCCAGCAGGCGTTTGGCATAAAGCCTCCACGTGTATTTCGTCTGTATCCTCCTGATGGCCTGTTCTGATATCATGCGCCAGTAATCAGGTTCTTCATTACAGCGTTCAAGGAAGTCGATCATGGTCTGCGTTGCCTGTTCCTGGTGGTTGGGGTCTATGTGAAATCCGGATATCCTGTCCTTGATGATCTCCTGCGGTCCTCCGGCGCATGTGGCAAAGGTTGGAAGTCCTGAGGTCATTGCCTCTACCACGGTTAGTCCAAATGCTTCGAAAAAGGCAGGTTGCACAAATGCTCCCCGCTTGTCAGCTATATATCTGTACAGTTCCCCGCACAGCTTTTTATCCAGCCGTTTGCCTATCCATCTCAGCTTGTCGTCCAGGCCATAACGGTCCATCAGTTGGTGCATGCGCCGGATCTGTTCTCTCTCCTCATTGTCTGAGGAATCCTCAGGGTTGATAGTCCCGCCTATGATAAGGAGGTTCGCAAGTTTTTGCAGTTTCTGGCTCTCTCCAAACCATTTGACCAGGCCAGTGAGGTTCTTTATGTGATCAAGGCGGGCCATGGAGAAGAGTAGGGGTTTGTCCCTTTCTGCCAGTGTTCCCCGGCTGTCATTGTCTGCCGGGCCATATATCAGCCTGTAAAGCTCCTCATGCAGGCTGAATAACCTTCTCTCCTTCTCTGTGTACGGGAAGTAGGTGGTGTCGTCTGCTCCAGGTGAGACTATGTTGAATTTGGGGTCGTAGACATCTATCCCGTGTATGACCCTTTGCAGGTCAGGCATGGTAAAGGTGGTATAACTTTCGTACTGGCCCACTGTATCTTTTGAACCTGCAATTTCCTGGTATGTGGAGGTGATTATGAAATCTGCAGAATTCATGCTGATAATGTCTGCAGTAAACTGGCATGAGAAGTGGTACTGGGGTTCCATGTCCTGCCAGTAGAGTGCAGAGTAGAGATATTTGGTCTTTTCCAGTGCGTGCGCAATGGTGCACTGGGTTACTCCGAGGCGCCGTGCCAGCAGGTATGCGACCAGGTTTCCGTCAGAGTAGTTCCCGATTACAAGGTCAGGACGCCGTCCCAGCCGGGCCAGTATCTCCTTTTCAGCCTCTCTGCTGAATGTCTCAAGATATGGCCATACCTCGAAACGGGATATCCATCTTGGCAGTATGGTGCCATCAGCTTCCCTGAACGGTATTCGGACAATAAAGGCGTTGTCAGTACCGTAGATATGTTCCTCAGGCATGTCGCAGGTGGTATGGCCTGCTTCAGGTATGAGGCGGGTGATTATGATGATCTGCGGTTCTATGTCCAGCCCCTGATTGTATATGCGTTTTTTCATCTCCCTTTCCAGTGCCTTCACCTGGTCCAGTATGTAAACAACCTGACCGCCGGTGTCCGGCAGTCCCAGGACATTTTCCTGACCAAAGTAGCCATGAGGGGACAGTATGGCCAGGTCGAATATCATTGGGATACGTCTCAGGAATTTTTCCAATGTCTGGTGGTCAGGTGCCTCGAGCAGGTCTGCCAGCAGGCCCATGGTGGTCTTTATGCCGTCAATACTCCTCCCCCAGCCTGGTTCAAATCCCATGGCACCCAGTTGGTCTGCCACATCCGCCCATTCCAGACCGTCTTGTTGTTTTTCAAGGAAATCCATGCAGTTGTGCAGGGCCTGCCGCAACTCATTGATGTTACCTATCCGGGGGTTGATCATAAAGGGGGTACCCTTGTAGCCATGTACCTTCAGAAATGAAAAGATCAGCGCATCTCCATTGCTGAGATCATTTGCAAGCCGGCTTGAGAACTGCCGATTCAGGAACTCCACACCGTGGCCAATGGAACGGTCCTGGTTCATCTTGGGAAAATCCCGTTCAAACGGGGTAAAGTCGATTTCCAGTATCTCGTCCTCTGTCCGGCCTGTGATCAGGCGTTCCCGAAAGGCCAGAAATTCCGAGGCAGAAAGCTGTTCAAAGACCATGTTGGAAAAGTGATACCGCACGTACAGATAGTGTCCGGCCCGGTGGCGTATGCTCAGATATAGCCACGTATCGTTGACAGCAGCCTCCAGCCCTTTGTGTATAGCCTTTGCAAGTACGGAATTGAGCAGGTTATGGTGCTCTTTGTGGCAAAAGCGGGTAAGATCATCCCACAGTTCGCTGCCAAGTAACAACTGTTGGTCTTTTACCTGATACTGCCTGAAAAAACTGAATATGGCGTCGCGGTGTTGTTGTACGCAGTCGTTTAGTTCCTGGATCATGTGAAGTCTCCCTGGGATAGTGGCGGACAGTTCAGTGTTCTAATATCCCCTGCAAACCATGTCAGAGGGAATGGTCCTCTGTGAGGACGGTAATGGTTATCATTGTGTTTATGGTGGAGATGGATAGTGTGTGCTGGAACATGTTCATAACACAGCCACCTTTCGCCTGTCATTGGTGTGATATGTAGGTTTCTGTTTTGTTAGTGGATAATGTACTATCAATGATAAGGTCCTGCATGTACAGATGTTGGTTGAACCCGGTAGGGCCATGCTGCCATGATATGTGGGGAACAGATGGTGTTTTTGTCACGCTTTTAATGCTCATCAGTTGAATGATGTGTTTGTACGCGTTAAAACCGCGAGTAAGAGTACCATGCGCCTTTGTTTCAGGCGGACTGGAGTATGCCCAGGGGTCTAATGGTATGATTGACACAGATCAGTATAATGATCTATATACCGTTGCGCTCTCTTGTCGTCATGGGTGCAACTACCTGACACGTTGGCAGGTGATGATGGCATGTTACAGGATATCCACCCAGGTCCATTGGTTCCTGTCCCAGGTTTCAGGCAGTATGGCCTCAGAGAATGCAAATCCAGTATTAACTATCGTCTGATTGGAGAGAGATGATGAGTGCCCGTGAGGAACGTATGCACAACATAACCAAACAGTTAAGGATCATTTTCAGGGCAGTGCAGGCCCATTCCAAGATTGTGCAGCGGAAGTGCGGGCTCAGCAGTGCCAAGCTGTGGATGATGTGGGAGCTGTTTGCTACGCCAGGGCTCAAGGTCTCCGAGCTTGCAAGGGCGCTGTCCATTCATCCGTCAACTTGCAGCAATATGCTGGACCAGTTAGAGGACAGGGGGCTGGTTCGCAGAGACAGAAGCCGGATAGATCAGCGTGCCGTACATCTTTATCTTACTGAGGATGGGGCGCGGGTGCTTGCAGAGGCCCCGAAACCCGCCCAGGGTACTTTGTCCGAGGCCCTTTCCCGGCTTGACGACACCTATCTGATACATCTCGAAGAGGGATTGAGCATGCTTATCCATGCCATGAATGTGAAGGATGAAGAGGCCGGCCTTGTGCCCATTGTTGACGATTGATCGTTGTTGACTCATGGCCATGCCCCGGTTTTGGGTATGAAAGAGTGATGTCTGGTAACTGGGTTGTTTTATGCCATTAGGAAAACATCCAGAAAAGATGGTCCATGACCTGCTTGATCTGCTCAGATGTCAACGCCTGTCAGATACCAGCATGCAGCTTGGACGTGAATTTTCTCTCCCTGGCAAGGAGTGTGGAGATGAACTTACCCTTCAACAGGTCAGAGAGATCGCTGAACAGTTCGGGAGGGCCGGTCTTGAGGGGCGTATAACCTTTACTGCTGAGGAGCTGTTCGTGAGGAGCAGGGTGGAACCTCTTCAGGCCATGTTTTCCCAGTGGATGGCAGGTGCAGCCGCGGAGGTGCGTGGTGAGAGTATCCCGTTCAAAGAGATAATAACCTGGTGTCAGGATTGTACAGACCGTAATGCCAGGCGCCTGCTTGCGTCAGAGGCGCGTACCCTGTGTCGTCTGCTTGCCCCCCTGAGTCATGCCACATGGCAGGCATTAATGGCTGCGGTAACCGAGGAACTGGGTTATGAGAGTTATATCCAGTGGTGTCAGTTGATGCGTAGCAGGCCCCTGGAGCAAGAGGCATCATTCTGTGCCTATGTGCTGGACCAGGGACGCAGTGAGTATATGGCGCGTGTGGAGGAGTGGGTGCAACGGGTTGAACCCGGAATGCAGTTAAGGGAGGCAAGCAGGTTTGACGCCATATATCTGCTGGGGATGCGGTATCTGGATTCCCTGTCCCGTCATGTCATATCCTTGGACAAGGCCCTTGAGTTTTTTTCAGGGTTGGGGCTTCGGGAAGATTCAGGGATATGTCTCCATTTTGAGGGCAGGGCAGGACGGCAGTCATACTGTGTGCCTGTGGTCATACCAGGTCTTGTGCATGTGATCCTTGGGCCAGTAGAAGGTTGGCTCGACTGGGAGTCCCTGTTCCATGAGATGGGACATGCCTTTTCTTTTGCGCATACCGCTCCGGATATCCCTGTTGAGGCAAGGGAGTTTTTCATGTCAGGTGCTGTATCCGAGGCATTTGCCTTTTTATTTCAGCGTTTGTCAATGAAACATGCCTTTATCGAGGAGGTGATGGGAGCCAGTGGTGAAGGCGCGGTTCTGGATCATCTGTCTGAGATCGAGGATATCCATACATTGAAATTTCAGGTGCTGACACGGAGGTACGGAGCAAAATTCCTCATAGAGTATGAAAATTTCAAACACAACCGTATAGCCCGCGGCCAGGAGCTTTATGCCTCCGTCATGGAGCGGGAGACAGGCTTTTCATATCACCCTGAGACATATCTCTTTGATCTGATGCCTGATTTCTACTCCTTGGACTATTTTTTGGCCTTTATTGCGTCTATGATCATGACTGATGAGTTGGAAAACAGGTTTGGTGCCAAATGGTTTTTGTCTGAAACTGCCTGTGAGACCTTGAAGACATGGGCCTCTTGCGGAAACCTCCATGATATCCATACATTCATGAAAGAGGTGGTAGGTACCGGACTGGAGGCAGAGGTCAGCTCTAGCTTTGGTTCATAACCTGTTCAATGACCCTTTTCAGGTCATCCATGCTGAAAGGCTTCACCACCCGGCCACTGAACCCGTAGTGGCTGAAGTGCGCCATTACCGGATCTGTTGAGTAGCCGCTTGCCACAATTGCCCTGGCCCTTCCATCAATTTCCAGTAGCTGCCTGATCGTCTCCTTTCCTCCCATACCACCAGGGATTGTTAGATCCATGATTACTACGTCAAAGGCCTTTCCATGTTTCATGGCCGTCCTATATTTTTCAAGGGCCTCCTTGCCCTCTGTAGCAAATTCAAACTCATAGCCGAATTGTTTGAGCATAGCCCCTGCCACTTCCCGCACCATCTCTTCGTCGTCCATGATGAGGATGCGGCCGGGGGGTATTGAACCTTTTTCCTCGCTGATTTCCCTGGTGCTGCGGGGCGTGTCGGATTTGCCGGAATTTCGTTCTGCCGGGAGATATAAGGTAAATATGGTACCTGCATCCGGTGTGGATTCCACGCTGATATGCCCTCCATGTTTTTTTATGATGCCATGCACAGTGGCAAGCCCAAGGCCACTGCCAGTATCTTTGGTGCTGAAGTATGGGTCGAATATTCTGCCTATGTCCTTGGATGGGATACCAATGCCCTCATCCCGGATGGTGAATCGCACAAAATCACCTGACAGGTGGGGTGCAGAAGTTTCTCTGATGTTACTGATATTCATGGCTGCTACGTAGATGGTGCCGCCTTCCGGCATGGCCTGTTTGGCATTGATTACAAGGTTGGCAATTACATGGTCTATCTGCCCCCGGTCAGCCTTGATCTGCCACAGGTCGTCCGGGAGGTCAAAATGGGCCTTGACGTTGCTGCCGCTGAGATTGAACCTTACTGAGGTCTTCAATATCGCCTGCAGGTCAACTGCCTCAAGCAGGGGATCACCCCCCCTTGCAAATGTGAGGAGCTGTTTGGTGAGTTTGGTGGCCCGCTCAAGCGCCGTATAGGCATTGTCTATGAACCGGTAGACCTCATGGCCAGGTTCAAGCTTCATGAGTGCAATCTCTATGTTCCCAAACACCCCCATGAGTATGTTGTTGAAGTCATGAGCAATTCCCCCTGCCAGCGTGCCAATGCTGGTAAGTTTCTGCATCTTCTGAAGTTCTTCATCAGCCTTCTTGCGTTGGGTTATGTCTCTGCTTATGCCCCGGTAGCCTGCAAGCTGGTGATCTTCATCAAAGAAGGGAACAGCGCTTGATTCAACAATGATTTCTGTGCCGTCTTTTCGCATTGCCTTATGTTCCATGGACTGTATGGGCTCACATCTTTGGGCCTTTTCCTCCAAGATTGAGATTATTCTCCTTGCCTCTTTCTGAGGCAAAAAGTCACTGAAGGGTTTGCCGATCATCTCCTTTGGTGAATAGCCCAGCATGTCTTTTATTTGCGGGCTTATATAAATGAGGATATGGCCACTATTTTCGATTTCCCAGATAGGATCGACAGATGATTCCACTATGTCCCGGAACTTGGCCTCACTGCGCCTAAGGGCCTCTTCAGATTTCATGCGGTCTTCAAGCATCCTGTTGGCATATCTTGCTATGCTGTCAAATTCCTGGAACTGCACACTGTCTCTGTCTATGTGTTCATTTGAGTGGGCTGCGCGCTTGAAGAATGTGGTAACCAGGTCAATGTCCTTCCTGAGCCTGTGGTTGAGCCTGTTCAGGAGCAGGAGGAAAATCGAGGCTATACCAATGGCTATAAGAGAAAAGATCATCACCTTTTCCAGTATGTGCTCCATAAGGGCTGTCTGCATGGTAGCGATGTCAGTCTCAAGATCGTCGAGGTAGACCCCTGCGCCCACGATCCACTTCATCTCAGGTACTTGGGCAATATAGGAGAGTTTGGGGGACTCCTTGTCAGGTTCTGTAAATTTTATGTGGGTGTAGTAGATGTAATCCCCGTGGGGCTTCATGGCAGCCTGGTACTCTTTGGCAAATAGCTGTTTTGTCCTTTCCGGGTCCTTGTCGAATACCTCCCAGAGCTTTTTGTTTCCGGTAATTACCTTGCCGTTTGATACAAGGGCATCCCCATTGAATCTGTTGACAAATATGTAACCCTCGCGTCCAAACCTTATATGGCTTATGATGGACAGAAGGTTTCTTTCTATATCTGCCCTTATGTCATTCAGGTAGAGGTCAGTGCCAATACACCAGTTGTAAGGTTTGAACAGTTTTACGTAGGCAATTTTTTTGAAGTCCTTGTCTGGTTCGCCTGGCCTGCTCCAGGTATATTCGTAAAATCCATGGTGATATCGTTTGATTATCTCCAGTATGTCCTTGATTATCTCCTTGCCGTTTCTGTCCTTGATGTGCATGAGATTCTTGCCCTCAAGTGATGGCATTGCAGGGGACATGATCACTGTGCCATCTAATCTGGTTATGAAATAATATCCCATTCCCCTGTCAAATCGTATGGGCCTCAGGGCGTCAAGGATCATCTGCTTGATCTCTTCTGTGCTGTGTTTATCCCTGTTTTTCTCATATATATAGTTGGCCGTGGCATATGCCCCCTCAATCCTGGTACGAAGTTTTCTTTCTGCCATGGCCTTGTGTCTTTCAAGGGCGTGACGGGTGAGGTCTACTACCTGCATAACTTCCTGCTTGATGAGTTGCTTGCGGCGGGTAATAAAATCCTCTCTCATCTCCTGGGAGCGGACATTGAAGTCGTGCAATACTCCTATGATATCAACTGTTGTTATACTTGCGGTGACACCAATAATGAGGATGACTCCCCATAGCTGGATCCGTTTGGTAAAGCTGGTTTTTTGACGCATGTTACAGATTTTCCC
Source organism: uncultured Desulfobacterales bacterium (assembly GCA_964638145.1). Lineage (GTDB taxonomy): Bacteria > Desulfobacterota > Dissulfuribacteria > Dissulfuribacterales > QOAL01 > S144-17. The sequence continues at coordinate 11,446 of CAZXAK010000037.1, forward strand.
CACCTCTGATGAAAAAATGTATGGTATGATGGTATCCCCATGTACAGGGACTTTAGCTTGGATATTGGTGTAAAATTATTATTTTCAGTAATTATTGGTTTCGGAGCTAATTCTTTTAATAGTTGTGTGGAATTTAAGGTAAGTCCGGAAGTTTCCGAAGTCGTCCGCCGAAAGCGAGATATTGGTAGGCACGCCATTGACCTGATCCGCTATGATGTCTTTATGCTTCGAAATGTTTGCCTTATGTCTGTAGCGTGCGGGATATCAGTGCCTGGTCATGTTGCCTGTGGTACGTATATGTACCAGTGTAGTCATTTCGCAGTAAAGGGGTTGGGGGAGTGCCTTCCGGGCAAGTTGCATGATTGGTGGTGGCGGCTCTTGGGTATCTATGGCGTGTTGAGACAGTGGCCCGCAGGCTTTTCATCGGTTTCTCACTGTCTGCTGAGTCCCTCTCTCCTTTGCCAAGATATCTTTGCCGCCACCTGGTCTTTCCATCCGTTGTCTATTTGAATGTGTCAGGTGTGTCCAGTTAATGCCCTGGCACTTCCATGTTGTGGACACAGCCCTCAATCATGGATTGGGAAGGACTGCTTGGCCAAAGAGATTTTTGGATAGGGTTGGCACCCCCTCCCTCTATACACTCATTGTGAAAAAGCTGTCCCTGAATTTTGAGAGGGACTAATGTGGTGGCTGTACCACTACGTAAACCACGTTGGGGCCATCGTATGCGCGCTGATAGTAGGTGCCGCTGCAGTTGTAGTAGGTGGCTCCGTTTATGACTACGTTGCTGCAGGCAGGTGGCAGGGAGGCCACCGTGGCGCCTATTGCAAGGCCTACTGCTGCGGCTGCCACAGGAGGTCTGATGACAGGGGCCACAGGTCTGCGATAGTGGTGGCGTCGTGTCACACGCCTGGCGGTACGCCTGGCAGTTCGTCTGGCAACCCTTCTTGGAGTGCCATAATAGGCCTGGGCCTGGTTTGTCATTACCGGCATAGGAGAGGTGAAGTCAACAGAATCTATGATAAGTACGCTGTAGAATACGGCAATTGATGCAACGATAGTTATCAGACGTTTCATTTCTGGTGCTCCTTTACAATTTTGGCTCTTGCAGCATTGATCTCCTCAGGGGTAAGGAACATTATCCTGTTTGCCCCTTTGGGAGGATTGAACTGGAAACGGCTTTCAGGGATGATCGTCTTGGTATCCCATTCACGGATGGTCATGCTGTATTCAGGTGCACCTGTTATCCATTTCGAGGTTATTATGTATTTTCTCGGTATCGGTTCATCCCCTGCCTCTATCCATAGTTGCCAGTCCACATCCCCTGCCCGGAAGGCGATATGATGGCAGAGCACCCCGTTTATCTTGTTCTTACCCACGTATGTCCCTGAATATACATCCGATGTCAGTCCCTCATACACATCACTGTAGAAGAGGTCACTGCCAGGTGCAGGGAGGTTGAGTACGTCAGTGGCGTAGTCCAGCATTTCGTCTATGGTTGGCGGGACTTCGGTGCTGGCGTACACGTTTTTGTTCCGGCTGTACAGGGTAAGAGTCTTGCCGTTGTAAAATATGTCCTGGTTCCGGATCATGCCGGTACGGTGAATATACAGACGGTCAGGGCGTTTCAGATATATCATTACCTGATTCATGTATGTCAGTTTCTGTCCGGAATCCAGTATGGATTCATAGGAGGTCTCTGCCCTGGCTATTATGTGCTTTTGTGCCTTGAGATAATCACACATCTGCCTGAGTACCTGGTCAGCCTTTGGGTCCACCTCCGCTTTGCTGTCCGCCGCGTTTGCCAGTAGCGGAACTGCGATTGATAGCAAAGCCCACAAAATCACTACAGCGATTTTTGAGTGATGTCGCATGGTCTTCTCCTTGAAAAATTTTATGATGATTAACGATCCAACAAGAACGATGATGATGAAGCTGATAACTATTTTAAATGAAAGGGGAAAACCATTCAAGTTTTTTCTTGAAAATACAAGATGCCTGTTTGGGGCAGATTTGGAATTGGCGGGTGTCCCCACTGTAAATGGCCTCTTCGGATGGATATTCGCTATTTCCCCCTTGTGATTTCATTCCCCCTGTGCATATGCAACCGATTGAGTCATAAGGAAGATATCCATGCCGTCAGCATCACCGTCATAGTCAAAGTCACCGATATTGGGATAAAGACTTTCACCAATGGTCTTGGCAAATTCCATGAGGTCTGGGTCTGGTTCAAAGTTACAGCTCCCGTCCAGATCACACAGGAGAGTGGGGATGGTGTAATCGATGTCAGTGGTGTAGACCCCTGCGGTGGCAGGTACGGGGTCTCCCTGGAACAAGTATGCTTTATTGTCGTAATATCCAGTCATTAATACAAATCTTACCAGGAAAAGTTTATCAAATTCTACCACGTATTCGCCACTTGGGAGTCCTACGAGATTATAATGTCCCCCAGGGCCTGATGCGGTTGACGCTACCCCCTTGAGGTCATCATATGAGTACGCATGGACACTGATCTTCGTGGCAGGAAGTCCATCCTTGTAGCGGACCTGTCCACTTATAATGCCTCCTGTTGCCAGGAAAAAATCTATTCCTGCGATATGAGATCCAGGCGGGGCTTCAATCACATCTGCCTGATCCATTGTCAGTTTTCCATCGTAGAATTGGGCTATTAGATTGATTCCGTAATACGGTTTGGCGCGGACCTTGATCTGTTCCGAAGGGGCGTCAGGAAAGGTGATATCAAAATAGCCATGCTGGTCAGAGTATCCTTCCTCCAAGGTATTGCCACTGCTGGCATCGTAGACAGAGATGCAGGCATAGGTTACCGGGTTGGCGTCTGAATCAAGGACATGGCCGGAGATGCTTGAGGTCCCTCCTTTGGGCAGGGGTTGTTCAGGGACAGCAGTGTCCGATAGTGCTGAGGAGAGTGGAATCAAGATAAGAGCTGCTGTGATTATTGCTGTCGTGAGTGGCAGATGTAAAGGGCCTTGTGATGGATTCATGAGCTTGACTCCTTTTCGAAAATAGCATGGAAGGCATGCTGGATTCACGTGACATCCCTTGCGGCTAAGGACTAATTGGATATGTCCATTGCCCGTGGATTTCACATGGCTGTCAGGTTGACTCTAACCCATTCCTTTCATCCTGTGAATCAGGAAGTGCGGGGTGCATAAACACCAGCGGGCATTAGGGGGCGGCGGAATGTATTATTGTGCAACTGTCTGAAATGTATCTGTTTACAGGGTGTCACAGATACAAGGCAGGGGGTGTGCAGGCATACTTCCTGTACTTCAATTGCCTCACAGATAAACGAAGACTCCAAGGCAGTAGATGTGTGGTACCCTGTAGGTAGATACGCAGGTCTTGCCTTTTGTCCTGTTATAAGGTTAAATAAGGGTGGGTGGAGGCCCTTGCGTTGTAGGGATGCATTACGGTTCTACTTTGCGGGGCCTTATGTTGGGTCGGTAGTAATTTTTTCATATGCAACGTCGTTCTCTCTTGGCATGGCTAAGGTTTGCGCCTGTGGGTGTATAACTCCGTGTGGCCAGCTTTGTGTCTTGCATGTTGGTAGGCAAGGGATCAATGCGCCTGCCGGCATGTCTGATATTCCGTGGGTGAGTCAGTCGTGTAGTTTCTAAAACCATTTCTGGCTGCTGCATGTCCATTTGGTCGTCAGCATGGTTTGCGTTCAGGTGCCATGTATTTGCGTGCGCAGGATTTTGACATGGCCGTGGCATGGATAAACGTCTGGCTGCGTCTGTATTTCATTAATATTAGAAGTATACAATTTTTTGGTCAAAAATATAACAAAAAAAAGATGTTGACAATAACAGATAAAAGAAATTATATTTGTCCCATAAATCGGATCGGGTTGTGGAGGAATAGGTATGTTAAGGGGTTCTGGCAGGCTCATGATGGCCTGTTCACATCATTAATTTGATCTTCACGATCATTTAACTTCTAAACTTTCAGGAGGTAGAACAAGACTATGAAGGTAACAACCAAGGTAGCACTGATACTGGGGTTTCTGTCCATGGCAGGGGTGGCATACGGTGCCCAGCCCAGCACTATCGAAAAGCTCGGCATGAAGATGTTCATGGACAAAAATTTTTCAAGGAATGCGACCCAGTCATGCAACACGTGTCATGACAAGCATCTGGCCTTCGTGGACCCGGCAAACGTGGCTGACCCTGAAAATTCAGTGGTCTCTGTTGGAGACGACGGTGTGAGTACAGGAGACAGGAATTCTCCAACCGCAGCCTATGACGGCTATAGCCCAAACCTTCATTGGGATGAGGCAGAGGGTTCTTACGTTGGTGGCATGTTCTGGGATGGCAGGGCAACAGGCTGGACACTCAATGATCCCCTTGCCGAACAGGCACAGGGTCCCCCGCTCAATCCGGTAGAGATGAATATGCCCAGCAAGGAGGCAGTGGTTGAGGTGATCAGGAATGCCCCTTACGTTGGCCTCTTCTACAAGGTATTCGGCCCCAACGCCCTTGATGACGTTGATCAGGCCTACGACTACTTTGGGCTGGCCCTTGCCGCATATGAGCGTTCATCAATGGTAACTAAGTTCAATTCACGTTTTGATAGCGGTAACCTCACTGCGCAGGAACAGAACGGGTTTGAGCTCTTCAAGGCGAACTGTTCAAAGTGCCATTCAGCCGAGCCTCTTGCAGATGGAACACCTCCACTGTTTACGGATTACACCTATCACAACATAGGTCTGCCGGCCAATCCGCTCCTTGCTGACAAGGGGACAGATATGGGCCTTGGCGGTTTCCTTGAAAAGGACTACAACAGTGATTCTCCCATCATAGGGGATGCCAACTATGCGGCCCAGTATGGCAAGTTCAAGGTGCCGACCCTGCGCAATGTAGCCATCTCAGCCCCTTATGGTCACAATGGTTATTTCGCGAACCTGCGTGACATGGTGAGCTTCCATAACTCCAGAGATAGTGGTGACTGGCCCGCTCCAGAGGTAAGTGACAACCTGGATACCGAGGTGGGCAACATGGGCCTTACAGATCAGGAGATCGATGACATAGTCGCCTTCCTGAATACCCTGACTGATGCCAGCGGTAATGGTATGGGTGGAAACGGTATGCGTGGCAATGGTGGCCGTATGCGCTAATAACCGCATGGAATATATCTTAAATATATAGTCGAAAGGCCCGGATTTACCGGGCCTTTCTGTTTGGCGGGAAAATTCGTAATACAGGTGGGCTTGCATCATGAATCTGAGCTGTTAGATTCGGCTACATTATGGCCATACTGCTGATATTCTTGACCGTTATTTTCTATCTGAATTTTGTTTCACGCATCATCATAGGTCCCCTCCTGCCCTTTCTCGAGAGGAGTATGGTGCTCTCCCATGCACAGTCTTCCTCTCTGTTCATGTTGCTCAGTGCAGGTTACTTCATCGCGATCCTCTGTTCGGGCCTTGTATCTTCAAAGGTGGGGCACAGGGCCACGATTGCCATCTCTGCGTTTCTTATAGGTCTAAGCCTCTTCCTCACCTCTTTTGCCTCCTGTCTCATGGAGATGCGAGGTGGGCTGTTTTGCATGGGGTTTTCTGCCGGACTGTATCTGCCGTCGGCCATAGCTGTAATTTCGTCAGAGTGTCCACGTGAGATGTGGGGAAGGGCCTTTTCCGTGCATGAGCTGGCGCCTAATCTGGCTTTCGTGACAGCCCCTTTCATTGTGGCCTTGCTCCTCAATACCTACCCGTGGCAGGAGATGTTCAAATTTCAGGCCGCTGTACTCTGTGCGGCTGGCGTACTCTTTTTCTCTTTCCAAAGGACCAAGAAGGAGTATGGCACACGGCCTGATTTCAGGGGGTTGAGGCAGGTTGCGCGTACTCCCGGCCTCTGTCTCATAACCGTTATGTTCAGTATGGGCATACTTGGTACACTGGGTATCTTCAACCTACTGCCCCTGTTTCTCGTCAGCCAGCACGGTCTTGGCGATGTGGCAGCCAATGCCATTACCGGTTTTTCGCGCATAGCCACGCTGGCTGCCGCACTTACCGGCGGCTGGCTGGCTGACAGGCTCGGGGCCGTGAGGACCATGGGAGGGGTGCTTGGGCTGAGCGGGGTTCTGGTGATGATAATGGGGGTGGCCTCTGGACGCATGTTATATGCGTGCGTTTTCTTGCAGCCGGTTGTGGCGGTATGCTTCTTCCCTGCTGCTTTCTCCGCCCTTTCCTCCCTGGTCCCTGCCAATTTGAGGAATTTGGTGATTTCTGTAGTGGTGCCACTGGCTTATGTGGCTGGTGGAGGGGGTATACCCTGGTTCATCGGCTGGCTGGCAGATATGAATCATTTCAGTTTGGGTATATCCGTTGCAGGAGCGGCTATGGCCGCAGGAGGATGTCTTGCGTTTTTGTTGAAAGGGTATGATCGGCGCATATCTTTTCATGCCGGTTCCTGACACTCTGCTGTCCGCCCCTTTACAGGTAACTCCTGACAGGGTTCTTTGTGCGGCTGTTATCTTACAACTGTATGAAATGTATCTGCTTACAGGGTGCTACA
>CAZXAK010000038.1:0-38909 GCA_964638145.1 uncultured Desulfobacterales bacterium
GTCACAGGTTCAAGCCCTGTTCCGCCTACCATATAAACAAGAAACAAACATAGCGGGGTCGTAGCTCAGTTTGGTTAGAGCGCTGGCCTGTCACGCCAGAGGTCGCGAGTTCGAGTCTCGTCGGCCCCGCCAGTAATTTCAGGGGTTACAGCACAAAGGCTGTAACCCCTTTTTCTTTTGGATCATCTTGTCGCGCCATGTATCCATAAGTATCCATGGGATAGAGCCTGTTGGGAAAAGCAATATCCCAGAACATGAAAGACTATCGTGATGGAGGGTGTTTAACGCATGAATGCCTGTATCGCAGGCCTTCAATAGCAAGCATGCGGAGATATGAATCCCTGCTATTCAACATAGTTAGCAGCGCTTTCTCCCACAGTTCTTGGGGATGTTGACACAGCAGGGAACGGGCCGCCTGTCTGCGGATTGCCGTATCTGCAGAGTGGATGGCCTCTGTCAGTATATGGAGGTGGGAATCATGGGGAAAAAGCTCCATGAGATGTAGCCCCTTTACCCTTGTATCGCGATCTGGTGAGACAAAGAGGCGTTTGGCCCCCTGTATGGGGTCGAGTTTTTCCATGGCCTCTATCAGGCACAGCCGGTCAGCCTCATCAGGCTGTTCGTAAGCACTGATGAGGTGCAGCAGCGCCTGTTCATCACCTGTTTCCGCAAGCACCTTGGCACCTTTGCACCAGGTATCAGGGGAGCATAGCAGTGCCACTGCCTGTTCAAAATCCATTGTTCAGTCCTGCATCCATTGGAAGCGCAAGGAGGCTCTGCATAAGCACTTAATGGAGTTGCACAACGGTTGGCTTAATCTGTTTCTTCGCAACAAAGAGAGCAGGTGCGCTATGGCACCACAGGGTCGTATCTGCTGTCACTGCTACGAAATGTCCCTCGCAGATATCTAACCCCCCTGTTCCGTCTCTGAACAGGTTGATTCATGTCCATTGCCCGTGCAATTGCCTGGACTGACAACTGGTTCAGGATGGAATCCAGAAATGCCTCAAAAATTTTGGTTGCATCTGCGCTCTTTATTGTCCTGGTGGTTTCAAAGAGCGTTGCAGCCCCTGTATCAAGCCCTGGCGTATGGCGAAGCCTCCGATGGTAATTCCAGGTTCTGCATCCGGCAAAAACTACAACACGGTAACGGTGGTCACGGGCTGACTTCATCTCCTTTTCTATGGCCCCGTGTCTTCCGCTGGCAAGACGAGCATGTCCAGCCTTTAATGCCCAGTAGATGAGCCTTGCCCCGAACTCACGCTTGTGATAGTTGTGCGGATTGATAAATATATTGCCCGTGTTGCGCAGTTTCACCTTGATTCGTCCATGCCTTACACGCCACAGGAACTGCCCCCATGCACTACGGCCATGTTTCCGTCCCTCCTGCCTGAGAAACTTATGCAGTGCATGATAGTCCAGTAGCATGATTTGCAGCCTGCCTTTCTTGTCCAATAGGGAGAAACTTTCAAAGTTGCGGTCAAAATCAGGCCCTGAACCATAACGTCCATGGCCGGTATAATAGGTTATGTCTGAATGTGCCATACCCTGCATGAACGCCCTGGCTGCCATAGCTCCATACAGATCTCCTGTATTGCTGACAATGCGCACCACCACATGTATGGGACGTGGTTTACCTGCTGGGGGCGTGTATTTTAACGCATTTTTCTTTACGAAATACATATATGCCGGACTTTTGACCAAACGCCGTCCTATCTGCGCATAAAGCCTTTGGGCCAGGGGGATATTTTGCGTAAATCCCTTTTTTTTGAGCATGGCACAAATGCTGGCAAGCTTTGCCTTATCGTGTCCTCTTTCATCATGACCAATTCCGATTGTAATGTCCAGGACACCATCGCGAAACATCTCACCATAGCGTAACAGCCGTTGGCCTCTTGTCCCTTTCAGGGGGGTGGCAGCCCTGACCCTGGCAAGGGTGGTGGCATAATCCATTGTTCGGAATGAATCTCCACCAAACGCCTCAACCAGTGCAGAATCAGTATATGAATCATACACTCCGTCTATGGTGTGCAGATAGGTACCGAGACGTTTCAGAAATCTTTGAATTACCCGCGTCTTCTTGTGATTTGCAGCCCAGGGAGGTCTTGTACGAGGCTTCGTTATGGTGAAAGCATTTGGGGAAGGTCGGATTGGTACGGTTTGAGAGGTGGAGATGTGATATGTGTGGTGCAGCAGTCGCTGTACAGCTGTATTGCCTATGGTGGATTGAAGGGTGACAATGGTATGCAGATCAGGAGCGGTTACTGGTTGGAAAGGACGGATAGGGAATCCTACAGTATGAACGGGTGTCTGGTGGTACTTTTTGGTCTGTTTTTCTTTTTGGGCATATCTGCTTAAAGAGGTATCAGACCTTGTTTGCACATGTTTTGCCATAAAAAAACCATCCTGATCAGATAATCATTGCTATGTATCAGGAAGGAAGGTGTATGTCAAAGTTGTGCGTTGCTTGTGAGATTATATCTGTTGGCTCTCGCTCAAAAAATGCACTTTCCATGCTGGTTTTTTTTGGGAAGAGTGCGGTATGCTCCGATGATAAATAATATGTGATAACAGTGTAATGATTTGTCAGGGTTATGATAAAAAGATTGGCAAAGGAAGGAACAATTTACCCTAAATAGCGTTTTTCATGTTATCACCAGCATGGATACAGACTGTTTAAGGGATAACAGGAGTGAATATTGTGTCAAAGTTTGACATACGTATCTTATTGAACGTAAAGACCATAAATACACTTCTCGATATAATGGCTGAGCTTACTGGTATTGCGGCCATTGTGACAGATGTAGATGGTAACTATATCAGCAAAAAAAGCCGTTACTCCAAACATTGTGATCTCATTCACTCTGTGCCTGGAGGTTTGAAGACATGCCAGGAATTTGCTGCAAAACTCGGTGCCAGGGCGGTTGAGACAGGCACCTATGCCCACGGCTGGTGCCCCTTCCTCCTTTACGATTCCATAGCGCCGGTCATAGTGAGGGGTAAGACCATAGGATTTGTAGGAATGGGACAGATCCTGCCTGAAGAACCTGATATAGAAAAGCACCGTGCCATAGCAAGGCAACTTGGCATAGATGAAAAGCTCCTCATAGATTCTCTCCCGCTGCTCCCAAGGATAAGCATTGAAAAGTTTGAAAAGCTCACCAATTCCTTTGGCGCCCTGGCCTCTATACTTGCCAATGAGGCATTGATGCGCATAGAGGGTCAGGAGAGGGCGGAAAATATGTCGAGAGAGATCGATATGGTCTTTCAGAATATCCCCATTGGGATCAATCTCATGACCCCTGATTTTGACATGATCTGGCTCAATCGGTTCCTTGAGGAACGAATAGGCATATCCACCGAGGAGATAAGGGGGAAAAAGTGTTACGATATTGTGGGTGATTACCGCAATGACCCAAACCGCAAGGGGAAGGAGAGGATATGCAACGGATGTCCGATGATACGGTCCCTGCAGTCTGGCATACCAGAAAAAAAGATAAGGCAGGTCGAGCCTGACTTCATAATCGAAAATACCTCTGTGCCTGTCTTTGACAACGAAGGCAAGGTGGTGAGGATGGTGGAGATTATCCGGGATATCACTGAAAGGCAGCGCCTTGAGGCACAGCTCATGCAGGCACAGAAGATGGAGGCAGTAGGAACACTTGCTGGTGGTATTGCTCATGATTTCAACAATATACTTACTGGAATCCTTGGTTTTACCCAACTTCTCATAAGCCATGATCCAAAGGACGAGAAGACACTTTCATACCTCAGGCGCATTGAACATGAGGTCAAGCGCGCCTCAGACCTCACATCCCAGCTCCTCACATTCAGTCGTCGCATGGACTCCACACGCAAACCCGTTGATCTCAACCATTCCGTGTCACAGGCGGCAAAGATACTCTCTCACACCTTTCCCAAGACCATTGAGATCCAGTTGGAACTTGACCCTGACCTGCCGCTGATCAACGCTGATCCATCACAGGTTGAACAGATATTGATGAACCTGGCAATCAATGCCAGGGATGCCATACTCGAAAATGAGGAACATGGCGCCATTCACATAACAACAGCACCAGCCGAGCTTGGTGAAGATTTCTGCAGGTTACACGTAGGGGCAATTCCGGGGAGATATGTACTTTTGAAGATATCAGACACTGGGGTTGGGATACCCCAGGATGTGGTTCCCCGGATATTTGATCCCTTTTTCACCACAAAGGAACCTGGAAAGGGGACTGGTCTCGGACTGGCCATGGTGTATGGCCTGATAAAGGCCCATGACGGATATATTGATGTTCACAGTGTCCCTGGACAGGGAACTACCTTTGACATCTATCTGCCTGTTCTGTCTGATATGGTTGTGGATCAACCGGATCAAAACAGTGCCCCTGTATCTTGGCTTGGGGGCACAGAGACCATACTTCTTGTGGATGACGAGGATACAATTCTTATGCTGGGCAAGGCCGCTCTGAGTGCCCGGGGATACTCTGTCCTGACCGGGAGAGATGGTCAGGAGGCCATTGATATATATCGGATGACCCCTGGAATAGACCTTGTGATCCTGGACCTCAACATGCCCAGGATGAACGGCATTGAATGCCTTGGAGAGCTTGCAGCGATCAACCGCAATGTCAAGGTCATCATATGCAGTGGTTACTCGGCTGACAAGCTGATCCCGGATGTATTGCAGGACCTCACCATCAATTTCCTTCCCAAACCATTTGAGATAAAGAAGTTGCTTGATCTGGTACGCAATGTACTGGATGCCCATTAGGGTGTGCTCCAAGGCCGTGTGACAAAAAACGGGTCTTTCATACCCAATATTAATGGCATGAAAGACCCGCAAACTACACTATACCAGCATGTTACCGGCCACCCCATACAGCGAATGATAACATACTGTGCCAGTCATCTACGTCCTGAATTGCGAGAGCATGGTGACAAGATCATTAGAAAGGTCGCGCAGCCTTCCCGATGCGGTATTTACCTGTTCGGCCCCCTGGGCACTCTGGTTGGATGCCGCAGAGATGGCCTGACTCATATGGGATATATCTCCCATGTCCGCACTTAGGTTCTGGGCCGTTGCACTCACCTCGCTTGTGGTGGATGTCTGCTCCTCAATGGCAGCAGCAATGCTGTTTGACAGCTCTGCCACCTGTTGTATCACATCTGCAATCCTGTCAATGGAGGCCATGGCATCTGCTGCCCCGTTCTGGAGGTCCTTTACCATCTGATCGATTTCACTCACCGAATCTCCTGTCTGTTTGGCAAGTTCCTTTACCTCATTGGCTACCACAGCAAAGCCCTTCCCTGCCTCACCAGCACGTGCGGCCTCAATGGTTGCGTTGAGGGCCAGAAGGTTGGTCTGCTCTGTGATGGACCCAATGAGATCACTTACCTCACTGATTTTGGATGATGCGTCAGATAGGTTGCGGATGACCTTCTGTGCACTGCTGGCCTCCTCGAATGCGTCCTGTGCCACCTCACTTGCATGGGCCGTATGCTGTGCCACTGCAGTGACGGTGGAGGTCATCTCCTCCATGGCAGAGGCAACGGATGTCACGTTATCCTCAGTCTGGGAAACCACCTCATGTACCTTTTCCGCCCTGTCATTGGCCTCCACAGTACCGCTTGCAAGCTGTTCTGATACGGCTGCAAGTCCATTGGCCTCACTGCCTACCTGCTCACCCTGCTGCTTGATCTTCAAGACGAGCTTGCGGATCCGTAGCACAAAGGCATTTACAAAGGTTGAAACCTCATCAATCTCTGTTACCACTGCCTTTCTATATACAGGACACTCATCACATGCACGAAATTCCCCGTTCCTGATCCTGGGACAGCTCATCTCTGGGGAATAACTTCCTACCTGATACCAGCAGTAATCCTCTCGGCCATGACAGGAGCACTCGGTATGGTTGCAGTCATGTATCCTGGAGCAGTTGACGGGTTTTGCAGGAATCTGCCTGGTAAGGTCGGCATCTCCAGTGGACAGGTCTTTTAGCTGATTTATCAGGTTCCGGATGGGCTCACTGCTCCTTTTGGCCCCAATGCCAATAAACCCAACGATGCTCAGTATTACTGCAGCCTGAATGAGTGTCATAAGTATGTTCCGGTTCGCATCCTGTCTGGCCTTGGAGGCAAGATTTTCTCTTGACGGGTCTATCACATCCTCCATAACCTTCATGGCCACCGCTTCAAGACTATTCATATCTTTGGCCAACATAGAAACATCATGATTCATATTGTTGGTCAGGTCTATGACACTATTGGCATTTTTTATCAATGAATCTACAACAGAGGCCGCATTGGCAGCGACAGCTTCGAGTTTTGGCTCCCCACGTACCAGCTTGGACCATGACCGTACCCCATCCTTGAGTCCTTCAAGGTTTTTCAGGGCGGCATCAGAGTGTTTGCCATCCACAAGGAAATCACTGAAGGTAATCTGGAAGTAAAGGAGGTATTTCATAATATCTCTGTTTTGCACCAATGCTATTTCAGACCACTTTGTGACCTCGCCAAGGTCACCAGCTGTTACCCCCCTCTGCTTCGCAGGGGATATCACCATCTTCATCACGTTTTCCATGTCGGTCCTGAACTTGCTGAAGTCTTTTTTGATAATCTCTACGGTCTTTTCTCTTGAGGCCTGCATGCTGAAATCTGCCACAAGCAACCTCTTAATATCATTTAATTTATCCCGCATCTGACTGACCGCAGAGGAGAATTCAGAATGCCCTGAAATCATGTTGGCCCACTCATCAAGTCCATCTTCCGATTTTTTGAGGGTCTCCTGCAGGACCTTCATGGAGATTGGTGAAAATTTTTCCGCCCAGGAGTAAAAATTCGTCCCCAGCACCTCGATATTCTGAATTACCCCCTCATTCATGGCGCAGTCCACCTCGCCCCAGAAGTAGATCCGCGAGAAATCCCTTTTTACGCCCTCAAAGGCAAAGTAGTTCATTATGCAAAGAGTAGTGGCGGCAATTCCTACGATACCTATGGCAGCCATCAATCTCTGACGCAGGTTTAATTTTACGCTAAATTTCATACAGATCTCCTTTATGTTAATTTTATAGAAATATTACGATATCAGAGCGGACAACAGGGGAAAATCGTGGAAAGCTTGGGAAATTTCCCGTGAAAAAACACAAAAAAAAATCCGCTCCAATATAGTAATCGGCACATCAGGAGGTTAGATAAATTAGATAAACTGGATAGAACTGCATCGTGAATCTGCCGTGTGCTCCAGACCTTTGAACACTCTTTTTTAAAATCAACGCCGTAGTGTTGGCTTTTCACGTCCCATAGGTGTTATCCATATATAGGGTGGCAACATGAATATTCTGATCGTCCTGTATAAATACCCACCAAGTCACATAGTGCTTGTTTGAAAAACAACTGTTTCAAACTTTCCAGTTTCGTGCTATGTCCTAACTGAAAGGGATGCCTGGGAGAAGTATTTCCAGTTTGTCATAGTCCATTGATAACAGCGGTTGAGGAGGTTTTTGATGCCGGTACAAAAAAAGTTGGGCAGCCTGTACTGTATGCTGGTCTGCTGGTGTTTCTGTTTTCTCACAGGATGCACAGTGACTCACACAGTATCCCACAGTGATGGGCAGCCGCTTCCGGTGAAGATTCCAGATCTTGCGTTCAGGGATTTCTCTGTTCGCAACAAGATGACATATGACCAGATCAACAATATCATTGGCCCGGATAGTGAGGGCAAAGGGCTTGTCATTGACCTTCAGGACTCCTCACTCATGGGCAAGGTATATACAGGACCCTACCCTTTTGAGGCAGGTCAGGCAGATATTGACTATTTCAGGTTCAGAAAGGGCAGCATTATAACCAATGGAATGGGTACGCTGGAGATATCTGATTTCTTCAGGGACAGGTATAATGCCAATAACTGGCCTGAAGGTCAGGGCTGGGAAATGACGCCTACCATTGGCTACCGCCTCGACCTGTACAGAATAGAGGGGGGCAATGTGGATCATCTCGGTTTTTACGACAGTGTTGTAAGTTTTGAGCCTACTGATACAGGATACAGGCCGGTTGTCACCATCAAGGAAGGACCGTCTGTCTCCATGGTGAACAGCAATGATCCATCGCACATCCTGCTCACCTTCAGGACCAGTGAGCCATGTGTGTGCACCGCTGTGGTACAGGGTGGGGACGGGAGTATGATCAGGCAGAAAGACTCGGAGGGCGTAAGGCATGCCATAGGGGTGGATAGCCTAAAACCTGATACAGCCTATTCATATCACATAACCTGTGTTTCAGATTCTGGCGACCAGACCGTATCCAGCAGGTACAGGTTCAGGACTGCCCCGGAGCCTGGTCAGGGCAGTGTGAGAATTGCCTATGCAGGAGACAGTCGTGAGGGAGTGGGCGGAGGAGAAAGGAATTATATGGGTGTGAACTTCAAGGCCCTTAACTGGATTGCGGAAAATGCATACAGAGACAATGCTGACATCCTCCTGTTTGGAGGTGATCTTGTAAACGGATACACCTCTGACCCGGAAGATTTTGAGCTTCAGCTCGGGGCATGGAAACAGGCAGTGGCAGGTTTCAGCCGTTCCCATCCGGTGTACCCATGCATGGGCAACCACGAGGCAGTACTGAATACGTTTGATGATGGCAGCAAAAGAGGGCTTTGTATGGACAAATGGCCCTATTCAACATCGAGCGCTGAGGCAATATTTGCCAACATCTTTTACAACCCTCAAAATGGACCGTTACCCTCTGATCCTCGAAGACCCCCTTACCTTGAAAACGTTTATTCATTTCAGTATGGCCCGGTTTTTTTCATTGCATTCAACAATAACTACTGGTGGACCACCAATGATCAGGTATCTGTTTACGGTGGTTCCCCTGAGGGATACATCATGCCTGACCAGATGACGTGGATAGAGCAGCAGCTCAACAAGGCAGAATCGGATCCCACTGTAAAATATATTATTCTCTATGCCCAGGAACCGGTATGGCCATGCGGGGGACATATCAAAGACGCCATGTGGTGGAATGGAAACAACAACATAAGGGCTTACACCCTTGGAGCAGACGGGCAGGTGGAACCGGCTGGTCCGGGTATCATAGAGGTGAGAAACAGGCTCTGGAAGGCCATATCATCCAATCCAAAGGTTGCCGCAGTACTCTCTTCTGATGAACATGAATATTACAGGGTGCTGATATCAGATCAAACCCCTGTTGGTGTACCTTCAGATGACCTGGACGGTGACGGTATCCTGGACAGGTATTCTCCGGATCATGATTTTGCCTATCCCACCTACTTCATCACTGCCGGTACTGCAGGGGCCCCGTTTTATTCGAGACAGCAGACTCCGTGGTCACCTGATGTGCTTACGTCACAACAGGGATATGTGCTGATAGACGCAAATCAAAGGAGGATTTCCCTGAAATTTATCACGGTTACAGGCCAGGTATTTGATGAGGTGCCTGATCTCATGGCAGTTAAAAAGCGGCGTACTCCAAAGCACAGGAGCAGCAGGTATAGAGACTGAAAGAATGGCTCAGTCTGCTTCATGATCGGAATGTACTATGTTGTCAGCACAGCAAGGCCATCTTGTTGAATTTTCAATGGATACAGGTCAAAACCGCAGGACTATACCTGTAAACGGCCCCTTGATATTGATGTCAGCATCAAAATTCAGGCCGCTGATGTCGTCTTGGTCAAGGTCAATGTTTTCAAACCTGTAACCTGCCTCCACACCAGCCTGAAAATGTGAAAAACTGTACAGATAATCAACCGTTACTTCCATATCCATGGCCTGGGAATTCTTGTATGCAATGTACTTTATGCAAGCTCCCAGCCCCAGGTTAGTTCCAGGTACATTGAATCTTGCATTGCCATATGCCAGAGGCACCCAAATATTCTCTTTTTCATATTCGTCGTACAGGACCTTTTTTATTCCGGCTACAGTTCCCATTCCTTGGGCTTCGAATTTGAAATCTATGTATTTTGCATCCACCCCCAGATCCATGGAAAACCATGAGGTATCCAGAAGATTATAAAAGGCAATGAGGTCAAGCTGTTTGAGTTTTGTCATACTCCACGTATTGGCTTCATAGACTATGTCTTCCCACGTAAATGAGGCACTGGACTGATCCGAAAACTTCACATCAGCATACTCTACCCTGATATTCGGGATTATGGGCACTGGATGTCGTAATTCACCCCACATATAGCCCCTTATTTCATCGTCATAGTTTAGATAGTCCACATCAATGGAGGGGTTATCCTTGTAGCGTATGTGACCGTCAACTCCATTGTACCAGATCCCGCCGCCGGCACTGAAACTTAGGTCCGCTGCCTGAGTTACCTGAACCCGTGCCGGCATGCATGCCAGTGCCGTCAAGAAGAATATTATAGCGATCTGTTTTGTATTCATTTTTCAGCCCCTTGCTCATAATTATATAGTAAACAGAGTAATCTGTTCCCCTGTTATGATACAGTACCTGATAGATACTGCATCCCAAACCTTTTATCCTAACTTGAAGGTTTCAAATCATATAGAATTTTGTTTTGTATTTAATTACAATAGATTATTGCTGTTGCATATCTGTAGATAATAATTTTATCATGATGCAATATCCCTTAATGTTCAGAAAAATTGTTTTCCCGCATGATGCATGGATAACAGGCAGGCTGTACCTGCACAGCACCCCGGGTTGTTTTGAAGACCTGAGGGAGTTTCTTGAAGAAGTCCAGATAAGGGAGATCGGCCATGTGATCTGTCTGGTCCCTGATGATGACCTGTGGGTAATATCTCCTGAGTACGCAGAGGCAGTCACAGAAGGTAACTTTCCCATACCAGTATGCCGGTTGCCCGTTGAGGACCATTATATTCCTGAAGAGCCCCTCCTCAAAGACTTTCTGAATCTTGTACAGAAAACAGCCCGTATTCTCAAACAGGGAGGCAGGGTCTTGGTGCACTGTTTTGCTGGTATAGGGCGAACGGGTGTATTCGTGGTCTGCGTGCTGGCAGCACTTGGTGTGGGTCTGAAGGAGGCACTGGCACGGACTGCACAGGCAGGGGCAGGGCCTGAAAATCAGATTCAAAGAGATTTTGTTGAACGGTGCGTGGGTCTGCTGGGGCAAGAGGCATAAAAATTTCCTCATGAACCTGTCACTTCCTGAAAAAACCTGCTCATCCTGTTGAAATGAGATCCCTGCCAGTATATCCGCTTACAGGTAGGACATATGTAAAATAGGTCATAGTATCGCCTGGTTAGGGGCTTGAGCCTGTGCATGATCAGGGCCTTGTCCACCCTGTCTATCAGTGAATTACATTCCATGCAACGACTGAAGGGCCTTGCATGGCTGTGGAGCCCAAATAGCCTCCAGACCTCCTTGAACTGATCTGCGGGTCTCTGAGAGCGCACCAGATGACCCCACATGATCTCTTTTCGCATGAGCAGGCCGCGGCTGCGGCTTAACACTATGCGTCTTGCCTCTCTTGCCTTTCTGCCCAGTTCAGCATGGCTGCTACTTGAATCATACCAGGTATCAATACCTGCCATGCGAAGCATGCGGGCAAGCTTTCCTGCACTAACATCCACTATGAAGGCAGGGGCAGGAAGTGACTCAGGACGTAACACAGAGGGCAGTGTGACATCTATGGGGGCGTCAGGCGAATGTATATCTAATATTTCACCCCCCTCTGGTATGTACGAAAACGAAAGCTCCTGTCCTGCCGTAAGGATACGGTGGATTTCAGTGTGTGGAATCCCAATGGATTCGAGGATATCCTTAATGGAGGCACGTCGTCTTAGAGGAAAGATTATCTCTGATGAATATCTGTTTTTACGCGTTAGAAGGCGTCTGAGTTTTGGGTCCAACCTCAGGACGATTGAATCTTGAGTATTTTCGCAGGAGACCACGCTGTCACTCTTTACGTGCAGCATGGCAGAGGCATAGACCATCTGCACATCATGCTGGCAATGAGAAATTCTATTGCTGGCCAACCGTGAAGGCATACTGTGAACGGCTGGTACCTATCTTTGTCTCCTGAATTGAGCGTTCCAAATGCAGCCTTGCACCTTACGCAAACTTGGGAATCGCTCAATTCAGATAGCTGTTATAACTGAGCAAGAAATTTTTCTGCTATCTCAGCGATCTCATGCGCCCTGTCCGTGCCGTTTATGCACCTCCTGGCCCTGATGAAATCCGTAGTGACCTCATTTATATAATCTGTTATTTTTCGACCGGTAAAGGTTCCGGTTTTGAACCCGTGCACCAGGACGAACAGTGCTATCCTTGGATCCATGGCCCTGTCTGGTTCATTTACCATATCTACTTCCAGAATCTCGGTATATCTCTCATAATTTTTCTTCCATGTCAACTGGACATACCCCCTGCCGTAGTAGGGATAGTAGGTGAAATGTTCCCGACGCCACCCTTCATCCATCCAGTAAGCCTCTCTTACCGGCTTGAATGTCTGATTTGTCTCCCACTGGGTAGTGGCAAGCACGTAGGCAACCTGGGTATTCAGTTCCAGCCCAAAGGCCCTGCACTCCTCCATGATCGCAGTCAATGTCCCGTCAGTAGTGGAAAAATCAAACTCTTTTCCGGGATCCAGGGTGTCAACCGCACTTATCTTCTGTCTCAGGACAGCGATGGATTCCCTGCCTATAAGCTTTGGATTGCCAGGATAGATGTCCGCCTTGAACTCAGCCCATGCATTTCGTGTCTTGGGTCCTATGAGCCCATCAATGTCACCCACAGGGTACCCAAGCAGTTTAAGTCCTCTCTGTACCTCCATCAACTGTTCACTGGATAACTGCTTCAAAGGGGTAGGACCTGAAATGGAATCAAGATGAATGAATTTCATGGTGTATATGCTCCTTTCATGCTACAGGACGCCTACTATCAGTACGATTTCAAATTTGGGTTAGATGTGAAATGGTTACAAGATATCTATGATGATTCCGAATTATAGTACATTATATTCCAAATAGTCTTAAGCTAAACAATATTGCTGATCATCACCCCGGTCAACAAGTCCCAAGCCCAAGACTTGTCAGCATGAATGCTTTCCTCAATCTTGCCCTTGAAAGATATCTCGATATTTTAGTCAATTGTTGTGTAAATAAATCCTTTTATTTTCCCCCTTTTATTTTCATCGCAATGTGCCGATGAAGAGACAAACCACTCGTATGTTACACGATGAAACGGGTATTAAAACATTCCAAAAAGGGGGATTTTATGAAGCTATCGTACAGGATATCGACTGTTTTATTTGTATTGTTGTTTTTGAGCGGTCTTTCTTTCTTTGCAGAACAGGTTAATGCCGGATGCGGTTCTGTAACCAAGGACAAGGCAGAGGCTACGGCAAGGTACATTGCTGATGTGATTGTGGCCGGCAGGGGCATTGTCGCTGCGAATCAGGGGTTGATCAACGATCCCCAAAAGGGCGACAAGGGTTTTACTCCTGACAAGGTGGCAGAACAGATAAGGGCCAAGTTCAAGGAGATGACAGGTACAGATGTAAATGATCTGCCGCCTGATATCCACGAAATAGTGGAACAGGTCATAAGTGCCGCCAAGATGAGCGTACAGATGAATCAGCCCAGGATCAACCAGAAGGGCAAGGGGTTCAAAGGGTACATACCCGCGGTATTTGGCAGGGAAACAGGACAGATACTGAAGGGAAAATGCAACATCTTCATCAAGCAGACCACGTTCAAATACCGCAACGCATACAATCAGCCCGACCCGTTTGAAAAGACAGTGCTGAAAAGGTTTGAACAGGCGGACTACCCAAAAGGCAAGGGTTATGGAGAGTTTGTAAACAATGATTATCGCTATCTCCAGCCCATATACATCAAGAAGGCGTGTCTGAAATGTCATGGAGAGCCGAAGGGCAGCATTGATCCTGCTGGCAGGAAACGGGAAGGTTATAAGGTTGGAGACCTGCGTGGTGCCATCAGTGTCCGGTTCCCTGTGAAGTAAGACAGCTTGCAAAATCATATCCTGCAGATTTCCCATCAAAGTATTGTGGTATTGAACGCAGGATTTCAAACAAAAAAACATATCCAGGCAGGCCATGTGCCTGCCTGGACAATACCACTTTTTCTATGACTTTCATGTCATTCTGACACCATAAGTATTACTCCCTGGGCATGAAAGCGTCTTCGTGAGGGTCATACACTTCACGCAAAAAGGTCAACATAAAGATGAAAAAATGTACCAGGCTCGCTTCACTCTCCATAAAGTACAAGGTTATCGTACCGGTAGTGATAATGCTAATGCTCTCCTGTGTCGTGGCCGGGCTTTCTGTATATAAGAGCATAACCGTTTCTGATGAGCAGGAGATAAGAAAGACTCTCGACAATATTCAGCTTGTCGCTGTTCAAAGAATGGCCGAGGCGGAAACGGCTGCCGGTATGTTGACAGACAACTTGGCAAACAACAATGACGTCCAGTTCAGTATAGCCCTGAAGGACAAGGGCCTTCTCGGACAAAATGTAGCACCTATAATAAAAAGCTTAAAGAATGATTCGTTCTTAAGCGGTTACTTTGACTTTACAGATCCCAATGGCACGGTCATATATGCCAGTTCCCATGACTGGCTCATATCCAAACATATCGCCTCATCACGTCCTCTTTTGAAAAAAGTCATGGAGGAACATAAAAAGGTCTCAGGTCTTGAGGCAGGCCCTGATGGTCTTTATGTAAGGGCCATTTCACCTGTGATGTACAACGGTCAGTTCGCAGGTGCCATTGGGTTCAATGTCTCTCTTGAGAGTATATTTCGCAAGGTCACCGGCCGTTCCGCCAACCTTGAAATAGCTCTTCTGGTGCCTGTGGATATGCTTTCCGCAAGGCATGACAGTGACACAGCGCAGAAAATAGGAGACATGGCTGTGGCCTATCATACAGGCGCTGACATGTTTGAGGCCATGAAATCAGTCCTGAAGCCTGATGACCTCAACCCTTCAGACTTGAAAAGTGGCACTGTCATATTTCATTTTTTCCCTGTGAAACTTGCAGGCACCACCCAGTCAGTAACCGGTGTGCTGGCTTATGATAGCAAGGCAAGGATGCAGGCTGTTTCTGATGCCCTGAAAAGACTATGGATCATCCTTGGCGTGAGTACCCTTGTCATCAGTGTGCTCATGATCCTGTTTCTTTCACGTATTATCTCCCCTGTTCACTATCTGGTGACTGGCATGAAGGCCCTGTCAAGGGGACAGTTTACAGAACCAGTTCCTCGCATGACGTGTAATGAGTTCGGTGCCTTGGCCCGTCTCAGCAACAATATTCTGTTCAGTTTCGGTCATCTGATAAAGACCATCCAGCATGATGCAGAAAATCTCACTACGGCGGCAGGTGTAATAAAGGCGGCGGGAACAAAGTTCAGGCAGGACATAACGGAGCTTGACAAGGAGTCTGACAGACTGGCAACAAGGTCGGAACAGGTATCCCAACGTTTTCAGGACACATCTCGTGCTATGGATGACCTCTCTACCGCCAGTTCTGAAATAGCTGCAAGCGTTGCAAACAGCGCTGCAAGCGCTTCGGAGACACTGGAAGTGGCCATGGTGGCCAACGATGTCATAAAAAGCCTGGGGGAAAACTCCAACAAGATAGGAGAGATCGTCCAGGTGATCGACGCAGTTGCCAGACAGACCAACCTCCTTGCCCTCAATGCCACCATTGAGGCAGCGAGAGCCGGTGAGGCAGGTAAGGGCTTTGCCGTGGTGGCAAACGAGGTAAAAGAACTGGCAAAACAGACTGGTGAGGCAACAGAAGAGATAGCCAGGATGATTGAGGCCATTCAGGCGGATACCTCAAGGGCTGTGAGTGCCGTAAGGGATATAGGGGACAAGATCCAGAACGTGACAGACATGACCAACACCATAGCCAGCGCCACAGAGGAACAGACTGCTACCATATCCGAGATAAGCACTACTCTCGAAGCAGGTATGCAGGATGTTATGAGCCTTGCTGACATGGCCGAGTCCCTGAAGACGGCGACACTGCGTTTTTCTGAAAATGTCGTTCGCACAACAGGTTCTCAGGAGGCAATAGGAGAGCTGGCAGACGAGCTTCAGATTGTCGCGCGTTATTTCAGTGTATCCGATAAGGCTATACATGCTGTCAGCGAGGACGTTGATGAAAAGGTAAAGCTGCTGAGCGTCACTTTACAGCATTTTATATGGAAGCAGGCATTGACGCTTGCCATACTGTCAGGCACACCCGTTGACATAGAACTTGACCCTGAACAGTGTGTGGTTGGCAAGTTTGTGGCAGAGCGCTTATCTGTGGCAGATACTGAAGAACTCAGTCTCATGCAAGAGATTGAGGAAAGACATGGACACCTGCACCAGCTTGGTCAACAGGCAATGGAGATGCTCCGTTCAGGCAAACAGGATCAGGCACGCAGTCTGTTCAAGGAACAGCTAAGGCCACAGTTTAACAGGATGCTTGAGCTGCTCGAACGGGCAAAGGGCATTACCATGCAACAGCATGATGCGGGTATGTACAAGTAACCCTGCAGGATGCGATACACTTACTGTAGTATTGGCCTCGGCAAATGTTGAAAATCGGATAAGAGATTAGGCGGGGCAGGCCCTGGTCATGCCCCGCACGTAACAATATGTGATGTTTTAAAGAACTGAACGTATCAAGGAGCAGGCTGTTTGTCATGGCCATGCAGGATTTTATCAAAAAACAGGAGAACCAGCTGACCTGGCTGAACGAATCGGTATTGTCTCCCAGGATCAGGGCGAGAAAGTAAAAGAGATGGCCCTTGACAGTGCTGTGAACATGCTGAGGAAGAGATATGGCTCGTCGATTCTGGTTCGCGGCGGTGTCATGGATATCACGCAAAAAAACAGGTAAGTCTAATGAAAAAATCCCAAAAGTGAAATATGTCAGACGGATTCCGAACAGTTACTAATGATACCACGGCGAATCTTGACACGAGATGTTATTAGTATCAGGGCTTACAATGGTTTTCGTGACAGTGATTACAGTGATACGGATCAGGGATGATACAAACGCGTGTTCCGGTGATCTGGATTTTGCCCTGGACGTGGATGGCCTGGGCCTGCAGCTGACTTGTGTCTGAAAACAAAAAGGGAAATCAAACATAACTGCCTGATTTCCCTTAAAATATTTTGGCGGTCCCAAGGGGAATCGAACCCCTGTTTTCGGCGTGAGAGGCCGACGTCCTAGGCCGCTAGACGATGGGACCGTGTATATCGAAAGAACGGGAGCAAGAATAAAGGGTAGCTCCCGAGATGTCAAGCGTATAGTGTGAATTTATCATAAAAAATATCGTGTTCCACCCTCTATCCCCCGGAACTGCCGCCTTGAATCAATGGGTAGCGTTCAAGAAGGTAGCCAAGACCTTCAAGGGAGGGGAACACGGCAGCCTCATCGTGGGCCTCAACGGTCATGATGGGCTGCATCCCCCTCTTTTTGAGCCAGGCAAATAGACTGTCAAAATCCAGGATACCCTGACCTACTGGCAGGTGATCATCCTCCTTGCCATGATTGTCATGTATGTGCAGCTCTCCGATACGGTGTCCCACTGCATCAAGCCACTGGTCAAGTGTGGATCCGGAAGAAAATACCTTTAGATGACCGAGGTCAAGACAATAACCCAGCGCTGGAGAGGTTATTGCAGAAAATATCTGTTCATGAAACCGTGGGTCAGGCTCAAATACGTTCTCAAGCATGAGCCTCGTGCCGGCCTTTTCTGCGTACACCACAAGTTCCTCCAGTGACCTTATTATGTTCCCAGTCCACTCTTCCTCTGCATCAAGATACTGCCTGTAATCATAACCAGAGTGGCATACAACGCTTTTGGCACCGAATACAGCGGCTATATCAAGGGCCATTTGCATCCTGCGCATGGAAGCGGCCCGTACCTCAGTGTCAATGGCCCCTATTGAGATGTCAGTGAATGGCCCATGTATGGTACACCTCACGCCATACTGCTCAAATATCCTTGCCACCTTGACAAAATCAGGCAGATCAAACCTGTTCAGCACGGCACGGTTCAGTCCAATCTCAGGATTGATGCCTGTCTCAAGCAGACGGTGGAGATAGGTATCAACCAGCATGTCAAACGGACATGAGACAAAGGCCAGTTCTATCACCTTTTCAACATCCAATGTCAGCACGCTCCTTTACCAGCCTGCACACATCATCGTATTCAGCATCTTCAGCAAAACCAGGACAGTCTGCCTTTATTGCCCGCCAGGCCGCCTCATCACCAAGAATGCTTGGATGAAGGGGCCATCTACGGCACTGAAAGGGTTTGACCGCGTGTATCATGCACAGGCCGTCATCTCCGTAAAATATACAGTGACCGTCAACCACCTTCATCTCAACCCTGTTTCCCTTTATGACACCATAGCGCTCAAGCAGCTCATCCACAGAGAGGCCAAGGAACTTCGCAATCCGTATCTGTTCATCAGGTGTCATGGAGACCGTACTCTGTCCCTGGCAGCAGTGGCCACAGCACTTGCATGTAAATAACTCTTCCATAATCCAACTTTCCGTTTTGAAAACAAGCAATTTATTGATACAGGGCGGCAAAGCGCATGGCCTGCTGGCATATATCCTGTGCCCTCCAGATATCACTGATTACGGCAACCATATCCGCCCCTGCCATTACAAGGTCCCGGGCATTGTCCACAGTCACTCCGCCTATGGCGCAGATGGGGACCTGAAGCTCCTCCCTGGCCTGTTCCAACAGACTTACCTCTGCCCGTCTCGCATCAGGTTTGGTCGGAGAAGGAAAAAATGAACCAAACGCTACATAGTCCGCCCCTGCCCTCTCCATTGCCTTGGCACGGTGCAGGTCATTATAGCAGGAGACACCTATTATGCCAGTTTTCATTAAGGCGCGGGCGTGAGCCAGGTCACTGTCATCTTCACCTATGTGGACACCGTGCGCATTGCAGCTAACAGCCAGGTCCACGTGATCATTGACGATGAACATGGCATCATACTCGTCACACAGACGCCGAAGCGTCACGGCAAGTTCAAGCATGTCATTGTCCGGCGCTCTCTTTTCCCGTAACTGAACCAGCCTTGCCCCGCCGTCCAGGGCCTCTGATACCATGGACAAAAACCTTTCCTCAGGCATGAGGTGTGTGTCTGTAATCACATAAAGTCCCCTAAGTCCTCTGGATGCTGTCATAATTTAGATGCCTTTCTGTCCCTGCACGAGACATGACAATTACCATACACCTGGTATCACTGTATTACAGAACTTGCAACGCCCATTCACTATATCAAACACAGGTATGTTGTAACCTAACCTTTCGATGAGCAGTTTACCGCAGTTGTGGCAGTATGTATTGTTGCCGGGATGTCCCGGGACATTGCCCACATAGACATAGTGGATGCCCTCTGCCATTGCGATATCCCTGAACTGCGTAAGCGTTGCCACCGGAGTTGGAGCCAGCCTGTCAAGCTTATACTGGGGAAAGAAACGAAGGAAGTGCAGAGGATGATCAGGGCCAAGTTCTTTTACTATCCAATGGCACATGCGCCTTACCATGTCAGGATCATCCACATATCCTGGCACGACCAGGTTTGTCATCTCAAAATGTATGCCCTTGCGGTTAAGGGTCTCAAAGGTGTTCAGTACCGGCCGCAGTCTGCCCCCGTTGAGCTTTCTGTATATACTGTCGCTGAAAGACTTGAGATTGATATTTGCCGCGTCTATGTACCTGCACAGCTCATTCAGTGGTGCCGGGTTGATATAGCCGTTTGATATGTACAGATTAGAAAGGCCGGCCTTTCGAGCGATTTTAGCCGTATCCAGCATGTATTCAAACCAGGTGGTAGCCTCACTGTAGGTATAGGCAACAGATTGAGCGTCTGCCTCAAGGGCATTTCTCACCACCTCCTCTGGAAACATGTCGTAATGCCTGACATCCTCGGGACGGGCCTGTGAAATCTCCCAGTTCTGACAGTTCAGGCACCTGAAACTGCATCCGGTAGGTGCAATGGAAAAGGCACGGGTGCGTGGTTTGAAGTGATACAGGGGCTTTTTTTCAACGGGATCCACGTGGACTGCGCACGGAGCACCGTAAGTGAGGCTGTAAAGGGTACCGTCCATGTTTACCCTGGAACGGCACACACTCCTGTCGCCAGGAGAAAGCACGCACCTGTTGGGGCATATGCCGCACATGGTACGCTTTGACTGAAGCTGTTTCTGATATCTGGCCTTGATGTGCCATTTCCATAGTTTTTCAGGGGCGTCATGCCTGAATATGTGTCCCCGGATGTCTTTGGCGTCACTATCTGAGGATCCAAACAACCACGCCGAGGCTGAAGGGCACATGACACTGGTTCCTGCCACGGAGGCTGCCCCCAGAATCAGTTTACGTCTGCTCAACCGTTTCATTGTTTAACCCCTTGTCATGACCGAAACGTATGCAGTATTGCAAGGCTTGTCACCTTGAGCATGGCCAGTCCTGCGCCAGCCTGTGCAAATCCACCATACGGGATGAGCACAAGACTGACCAGCAGCACCCCAAGACCTGCCCCAATGATATCTGCGGAAAAGATTCCTGCCACTGCCCGGCTGCTATCTCCCTGAAGCTGAAGGACAAGCGGAAACTGGACTCCGCACAGCACAGAGACCATGAAACCAAATACAAGAAACGCCAGCACCGGCACTGTCTGTTCCCCTGCAAAACGCATCCACAGCACAAAAACAAGCATCAGAATGGCAAGGGACATGTCAGAATATTTCAGCAGGGAAAGTGCCTTTTCATGGCGCCTGCACCTCATGGCAAGCAGCGCCCCTGGCATGAGCCCTGACAGGAATACGGTGATGATCAGGCCCACCAGGAAATAAACATATCCGTGAAACACCTGAAAGGTGAGGATCACCAGGGTCTCTGCCCCCATGGCCAATGCCCCTGTGGAAAAAATCACAAACTCGTGCCTGCCTGAACGTATTATATAGATCAGGGTGAGGCCAAGGAGCAATGAGGTAAAGAGCACAGGGGAAGAACCGAATTTCAAAAACCACTGCTGAAACATTATCCTGATCAGTCCAGGGGCAAGGTCCCTGTTCAGAGGCGCATGTGGATCAAGGGAGGCCATGAGATGCGAGATGCGCCTGTCAGGGATATTGCCATGGAAGTAGTTGGATATCCATGTGGTGCCAATATCCCGGCTGCGCAACAGTGCGGGTATATCCGGGTCAAGTCTCCTGTCAGAACATATGAAGAATACCCGTAGCCCAGGGATTATGATAACATTCCTGAAGCACTGTGTGGCCGTATTGTACAGCGATGATATCTTCTCAAGCTCAGGCCCGCCCACATAACTGTCATAACCGCGGACAGAGAAACAGAAGCCCCCTCGTGGAGAGAGCCTCTTCTTCACAAGCCTCATGAATTCCAGTGTGTAAAACCTGTTGAGCTGAAAGGTGTCAGGCTCAGGCAGATTTATCATTATGGCATCGTAGCTTCTGCTGGTGCGCTGGAGCCACGTCCTGCCATCCTGGTGGATAACATTGACACACGGGGCGTCTTCAAGCAGTCCATATCTGAATACCGGACCTGTGACCTCTGGATCAAGTTCAACGTAATCTATTTGTGTAACGTGATACTTTTCAATCTCCCTGATCATGCCACCCTGGGCAGATATAATCAGGACACGTCTGGGATCCCTGATCTGTGAGAGCAGAAAGTGCACGCTCTCTTCTGCCAATGGCCTGTTCTCACTACTGAACACGGGAACGCCGTCTTCTATCAGCGTGTACTGACCGTTGTTTTCCGTGATGACCACCCTGCCGAATTTGGACTCTACGTAGTGAACTATCCGTCCGTAATCCTGTTCAAGCGTTGGCATCTCCATGTCCAGGGCCCATGCATCAGCACACAACACGGCCATCACCCCTGCTGCCGCAGACGCAAGACACGCCCCAAACATAGCCTTTCCCTCACCCTGGCGCGCCTTGCAGTCCCGATACGCGAGAAGAAAGGCGATTGCAAGAAGTGGAAGGTTTGCCACAACAACAGACCGCACAGGCGTGAACACAAACACCAGAACAAGGGAAAATATCAGGCCACCCAGTGTATCTCCAATGTTGTCCAGCACATACACCTTTGCCCCAGGATAGCCATGGGCCGTGGTCTGCCTCAAGACGAACAGGCTGTAGGGCAGCAGAAAGCCTATTAGTGTACATACAGGCAGGGTGAGAAACAGGGAAAAGAGCCATGTGGGATAAAAACCAACCGAGGCACCGTGGATAAAAAGATCATGCCTAAGCACACGTATGAAGGGTACAAGCAAGGCGCACAGGGCAGCGGTCAGCATGGACAACAACGCAAGGGCCTGAGCAGATGGGCTGAAGACCCTGCGTATCCAGTGAGAGGCAGATGTGCCAAGGGCGCCGGCAATGAGCCAGTTGAAAAGGATCAGGGCAATGACTATTTCGTTTCCCTGAAACTGGGAGAGGAACTCCCTAATGGTTACTATCTGGGTGACCACGGACGAGACGCCGGTAGCCACAATTAGCAGGGGAATCAGGCGCTCAGGCCCTGATCCAGAGCACGCTGTCAGCGGCCTTGCCTCACCTGTGGCCTTCTGGTTCATCAAAGTACTGCACCTCATAGGTCTCCACCTCCAACCTGCCTGTCTTCCATTCGTTGCCAGGCAGGCCTGCCTTGAGGCAGAGACGCGTGAGGAACTCTTCAGGGCTGGGAAGCTGTTCCCATACCTGGGGAAGGAACGTGGCCGAGGCCATGCCCTCCTTTATGATTACTCCATGCACGCCGGGTTTCAGCTTGTGTATCAGGTCATCGGCACTCAGGTACTCAAGTCTCTTGGGAAGAGTCAGGATGCTTACCTCAATGTGGATGTCATGAAGCTCGTCATGAGTAAGTGGAGGAAAACGAAAGTCACGAAACGCTGCATTGAGCGCATTTCTTTTCACACTCTCTATGATGGAACCCTGGGGAAGGATATTGCCTATGCAGCCCCTTAGCATCCCGTGCTTGGTAAGGGTTACAAAGGTGCCCCGTTCCTCCTGAAGCTCAGGGGCCTGAAGCTCTGGCGGAAGTTCTGAAGACACCTCTTTGCCCTCAAAGGCCGCTGCTATGGTCTGCCTCGCCAGACGGGTCAGGGCAATACCCTGCTGCTGTGTAAGAAACCGCGGTTTGTCAGAACTGTTCATATCCGACTTGCCTCCTGTTTGATCGTGGCCTGTTTGGCCGCGGTCTGTTTGATCATGGTTTACTGGTCCATGGGTCGATGATATATGCCTGAAAGAACCACTGTTACGCGCCTGTTCATAAAAGGCAATGGACGCATAACCCACTACCCTTGATCTCTCTCCGGTTATATCACCACTGTTCCTGTAGAGAAGCAGTTCAGGTTTCCAGCCGTGTCTTTTGGCAAGGTCAAGAAGCACCATCAACGGATACTTGCCGCACGCCCTGTTTTCAGAAACACGCAGCAGCGTGGGGTCAAGTCTCACTATACCTTGCAATGTGGCCCTATCCTGCTTCACCGCCTGATCATATGTCAGGAAGTGGGACAGATCACTGCTTACCACTACTAAGGTATGTTCATCCAGCATAGGGTCAAGGGCACGGCTCACCGTTGAAATATTGCAGGGGCCAACCACGAGAGGAATGATCTCAAAATCCTTCTTGATTACCTGCAAAAATGGCAGGACCACCTCTATCGAGTGCTCAGTCTGATCAGACATCTCAACAGGCCTGAAAATGTCCTTTTCTTTTCGCAGAAGTCCTGCCCTTGGACTTGCACCTATGATACCAAGCGGGGTTGCCCATGCAGATTTCTCGGACAGGGCCACGTTCCGGAACCCAACCCTGTGATCAGGCCCCATGATGATGGCAGTTGAAAAATCATCTTTATCTTTCTCAATCTCAAGGGCTGACCTTGCGGCAACTACCCCGGAATAGCCGTAACCTGCATGGGGAAAGACCACGGCGCAAAGTCTGCCCGTGTCAGAGGTGGCGTTCTTTGCGCCTTTTTCCAGCGCTGCTGCCTTACGCATGAGCAGCCTGATCTCGTGCCTGAGTGCCTTGGGCCCTGCGGGATAAAACCGGCCAGCCCATACAGGCTCACGTATGGAGTGTGTGGGCCATGGGGCAGATTCTGCGTAGAGGAGCGGGTTGACAAGGGGCATCAGACTGAACAACAGTAGCATCAAGAGGAACAATGCCACTAAATACCGGCAGGATACAGGTGAACGCATGCCTGGATCAAACTCCTGTGTTAGATTTGGATGGATGTTCCGAACCGTGGTCTGCACAAGGCAGATAAAGACCTGCACACGACCTACTGTTCAATGATATCACCTGTACCCACAGGTGGCAACCAGGTGAAATAGGGGGTAATACAGGTGAAAATCGGAGGATTTCAACCCTTTACACTGACAGATTTCCCGCAAAGGGTAGCGGCCATAGTATTCACTCAGGGCTGTAACTTCAAATGCCCGTTCTGCCACAACGTGGAGCTCATATCAGGCAAACCCTCTTCAGATTCCATACCTGATGAGCAAGAGGTCCTAAGCAGACTTGAACAGCGCACAGGGAAGCTCGACGGTGTGGTTGTGACCGGTGGAGAACCCACCATACAGAAAGACCTCGTACAATTTTGTTCAAAACTCAAATCAATGGGTTACAGCGTCAAGGTGGATACCAATGGCAGTGCCCCCCATATGCTGGAAGAACTGATAGAGAGCGGGGTGGTAGACTTTCTTGCAATGGACATAAAGGCGCCACTAAACATCTACCAGCGTCTTGCTGGCGTCCCTGTAAATACCGACATGATCACACGTTCAATAAAGACGATTGCCTCATCAGGTGTGGAACATATGTTCAGGACCACATTTGCAAGGCCTCTTCTTGGTGAGCGGCACGTGGAGGCGATACTGGATCTCGTTCCTCCAGGATCAACCCATGTGTTTCAGGAATTCAGGCCGGAGAAGGTACTGTGTCCAGAGGCATTTTCCAGACAGCAGGGACAGGCATCCTCTTGTCAATGAAGAGGCGGCCAAACAGGCCGCCTCCTTTGACTATATCTTTAACCTGAATTGAGCGTTTCAAATTATGGGAAATCTTGTTTTGTCTTTATTTGAAACCGCAGCGGTAATCGCTCACTCAAATCAGGCTGAAGTTTTTTTACTTCTTGTGAGCGGCTCTCATCTCAGCGGCCAGCTCCTTGATGTGGCCAAGGTCCTTGGTCATCATGGCCCAGCCATACCAGTAGGCGTAATCTGGATTCATATGGAAGAAGCCCTGATAGGTACGCATACGGTGTTTCATGTACATCTGGAACAGGACCTGTTCGATGTAGGCGGTGCCGGCAGGGAGTTTCTTGTAGCTGTCGCCTGATGCAGCACTGTAGTCTGTCCTCATGAAGTAGAGGAAGTCAGGATAGGCAAAGGGCTGGTCTGCACGTTTCTTGAGGATACCATCCTTGTAAAGACCTGCCACGATGTTGATGGCCTCGGCAAGCAGCCTGTCGGTCTTTGTCAACATTGAATCACCCATGTCAAGCTGGGTCTTGGCATAGGTCCTGGAGTGACACTTGCTGCATGTATCAAGCATCTTGTCGCGTTCCTTCTGCCATGCCTCCTGGGTCAGCCTGGCGAGATCTACTGCCTTTACGGCGTCAAGACGCGCAGTAGGCTTGCCTGTCTCTGGGTTCAGCACTCCAAGTGCCTTGAGGATGGTAACGCGGTCAGCAGCGGCCTGCTTGTCCGCTGGAAGTGGCAGCCTCACGCCAAGAAAGCCCCACGCGGTGTGGTTGTTGTGGTCACCGCCAGGCATATGACAGTCCTGACATGTGGGGGCCTGGGCGTCAGGCGGAAGCTCGCCTGCCTTCTTGGCAAAGTAACGGGTACCGTGTTTCGAGCTGCTCCACATCTCCCACTGCGGGTGGTCATAACCCATATGGCACTGCTGGCACGCACGGGGATCAAGCGCCTCTTTCTTTGAAAAACTGTGCCTGGTATGACACTCGTCACATGAGTTGTTCTGATAGCGATATCCGGCCTCGTGCTGGGCCTTCTTCTGGGCCTCGGTCTTGATGCCCATGTTGTGGCAGCCACCACATCCTCGACCGCCCTCCATGAGTTCATCAGGCTCTACATGGGTTATGGGCAGTGCATTTAGGGACGTCCAGCCAAACTGATGCTTTCCCTTTTTGAACTGGTTGAACTGCTCCTCGTGACACTCGGCACACTTGTGCTCGTCCGGGAGTACAGCCTTGTCCACGTCTTTCGCACTGGTATGGGCGTCACCATGACAAACCTCGCAAGTGATGTCATTCTCAGCGTGCTTACTCACACTCCAGTCCTTGACCTGGCCTGGGCTGACCTTCTTGTGACACTCTATACACTTGTTGGCGGCAATGGCGCCTGAACCAAAACACACAGCAAACAGTGATGCCATGAGCAGAGCACTGAACCTTAAAACACCTTTCATAGTTACCCTCCTGTCTTTGTTTGAACTGTAAGACTATGATTCGTTAACAAAATGTTGTCCCTGACTCCTTCTCTAAAACTCAATCACCTCCTTTTACGATCTTTCCGTCCGGACTGATAACATATTTCTGTACGGCAATATCCCTGCCAGAGGCCTTGAGAGCTGTATCAAGAATGCCCATCATGCTCGAACAGCAGGGCACCTCCATTATGACACAGGTAATGCTCTGAATATCCGCCTTGTTGAATATCTCGGTAAACTTTTCTACATACCCTTTCTGATCATCGAATTTGGGACAGCCAAGCATGACCACCTTGCCTGCCACAAGTCTCTGATGGAAGTTGGGATAGGCAACAGCGGCACAGTCCGCAGTGACAAGGAGATGTGCGCCTTTGAGAAACGGGGCTTCAGGCGGGATCAGCCTGATCTGAATGGGCCAGTGCCCCAGCATGGACTGCGATGATTCGTTTATGACAGGCCTGTTGGCCTCTGCGCACGATATGGCACCGAGTACCCCCACCTTTGATGATGGACATGCAGGCCCCTGATTCGATTTCTTTTGGCCAAGGTACTCTTCCACTGCCTTCTCATCAAAATCTTCAGCCTCTCGCTCTATGATCTTCAAGGCCCCGGTTGGACAGTTTCCGAGACACGCCCCCAGGCCGTCACAGTACTTCTCTGCCACAAGCCTGGCCTTGCCGTTAACGATCTCAATGGCCCCCTCTTCACACGCAGGAACACACTGCCCACATCCATCACACAGGGTTTCATCTATTTCAATGATTTTTCGGTAAATTTTCATAAAATCACTCCTCTTGTATTAAATTTACATAATTTATCCTATTTTATCAAGCACGAACTTTCCAGAAATTGACTCAGATCAAAAAAAAACAAGAAACAGGGATACCCCACGTAACCGCTGTTCCATAATTTTTCAGGGAGGGGGTGAAAAAGCGGAGTACCACAACAAAAAGGCCGGGGATTAAACACCCCGGCCTTTCGATTTTTCATCCAATGCAGGAGAGAAAATTATTGTTTCTCTACCTCGGCATTTTCTACTATTACCTTGTAGCGGTAACCATATCCAAAATCCTTTTCCTTGGCCAGTTTCCCGGTAGCAGTTATAATCTGGCCAGGCTGTGCATTTGCCTTGGTGGTTACAGTAAGGTCAAAGTTGTTCTTGTCGGCAGAACCTGTGCCATCCTGAATGTGTATCCAGTTCTTGCCCATTATATTGTGGGATATCTTCTCTACCTTGCCCCTAACCTTTACTGTCTTGCCATCAAGCTCGCCTGCCTTCGCATAAATTTCAGCAATGGTATAGGCATTGTCACCCTTGGCCTTTTCCACCTTGATTCCCTGCTCGAGAGGTGCCACTGTCTTTCCGTGAGAAGAGGCACTGCCACCCATCATGGCCCCTGGCATTACGCCACCCATGCCACCATGGCCGCCTGCACCGCCAACAGGGCCAGGGGAAAAGATAATGGTCTTGAAGGTCCGGTTCAGGGTCTTGCTGGTGAAGTTGTGCATCTCGTTACCAGGCATGAGCACCACGTCGTCTCCTACTTTCACCTTCATCTCAGGCACTGCCACCCACGTCTTATCAGAACCTATGGACAGCAGCATATATGTATAACCACCGCTGTTCATCGTCTCTATTACCCGGCCTCCCAAAAATTCAGGGCCGGCAGGAGGCATATGCATCTTTGCTTTAGCAGTGTTTTTGCTGTGCTCAGCCGGTTTTGACTGATTATCACTGCTGCATCCTGTGGAAACCGTCATGAGTATGGCTGCAATAAGCAGCAGTAATATCCTTAAGTTGGGAATCAATTTCATTTTACTCCTCCATGGATTATAATTTGCACTGATAATAGAATTAAGCACTGCGTCTGCCAAATCCACCAATCTGAATAGATGAAAATGACACTTTGCAGATGCGACATCCGGACCGACATCTCTACCGGCCCCGACTGGCTGCATGAAGGGACCGGCGTTGCCGTAATCGGCACTGTCTGCATGAACGGATTCTTTATTAGTCTTTTTGAGAAATTTAGTCAATGTCTGTCCATGACCATAATGAGCATGTGATAGCATGAAGTTTGGATTCATACAGGATTAACCTCTTACATACCCAGGTTACACACCAAAGGTTGCAAGGTTTTGACTCCATGTTTACAATCACCCCCCGTCTTTCAATACCTGACCATGAGATAAAGATCGAGGCCGTAAGATCAAGTGGCCCTGGCGGTCAGAACGTAAACAAGGTATCAAGCGCAGTGCACCTGCGTTTCAATATCCCGGCCTCATCCCTTCCTGAAGAGTGTAAGGAACGTCTTCTGAGGCTAAATGACAATCGTGTCACCAGGGACGGGACGATCATTATCAAGGCCCAGAGATTCAGGTCCCTGTCACTCAACCGCAAGGATGCACTTAATCGACTGGGGCAGTTCTTGCGACAGGCAACAGGACATGGATCACGGGTACGCAAACCATCTGCGCCAAGCCTCGCTGCCAGGCGAAGACGTCTGGATGAAAAACGCAGACGGGGAAGAGTAAAACAGTTAAGACAGAAAATTTGGATATAAAATAAAAAAGGAGATACGATTCCATGAATCTTTTCAAAACATTTCAGGAAAGGGCCGCAAACATCCTCTCTGCCATATTGCTAACAGCCGTTTTCATTGTTGGGCCTGCCATGCCTTCCACTCCCTCTCTGGCAGGGGAGATAAGGATAGACACAGAGGCCCAGAAGGCCGTGTCCATCACCATCTACAACCGCGATCTGGCCCTCGTACGGGACGTGCGTCACATCGAACTGCCAAAGGGTGAGATACAACTGGCATACAGTGGAATAAGCGCAAAGATCAAACCGGAAACCGCCCTGTTTCAGTCAGATGGCATCAGGATACTGGAACAGAATTTTGAATTCGACCTCCTCTCACCTGAATCTCTGCTCAGAAAATATGTGGGACGCAGGGTGGAGATAATAAAGAAACACCCCACAACAGGTGAAGAAACCACTGTTCCTGCAAAGGTGCTCAGCGTAAACAACGGCGTGGTCCTCAAGATAGGAAATCGGATCGAGACAGGTGTGCCCGGCAGGATCGCCTTTCCTGATGTGCCGGAAAACCTGAGGGAAAGACCTACCCTGTGCCTGTTGGCTGACAGCAGCAAAGCAGGCTCAAGAGACATGGAACTCACATATCTCACCACCGGCCTTGGCTGGCATGCAGACTATGTTGCTGAACTGAACAACCATGAAGACGCGTTCAACATCAGGGGGTGGGTAACCCTTACCAACACCAGCGGTACTATTTACCGAAATGCCAGGCTCCAGCTCGTGGCAGGTGATGTTCACCGTGTCCGGAAAAGACAGGAACCAAGGAACGTGCTGTACAAGGCGGCCATGGACGCTGGAATGGCTGCACAGACACTGAAAGAGGAATCTCTGCTGGATTACCACCTTTACACATTGGACAGGCTTACCACCATAAAAGACAAACAGAACAAACAGGTTTCACTGCTCACCGCGTCATCAGTCCCGTGCAGAAAGGAGTACATCATTCAGGGCAACAGCTTCACGTACAGGCGCAGGATGGGGGGTGAGGCCCAGAGGGTCAAGGTGGGCATATTCCTCTCTACTGAAAATACAGAAAAAAATCATCTCGGTGTGCCCATGCCAGCAGGAGTAGTGCGGGTATACAAGAAGGATTCCTCCGGAAATCTCCAGTTCGTGGGCGAAGACAGGATAGACCACACGCCCAGGAAAGAGGAGATAAGGCTCAGGCTCGGCAATGCCTTTGACATCACTGCATGGCGCAAGCAGACGGATTTCAAAAAGGTATCAGGTTTTACCGGGTACAACTATGTCTATGAAGCCGCATACGAAGTCCTTGTGAAAAATGCCCTGAAAAAAGGGGTTACCGTACAGGTACGCGAAAACATGCCTGGAGACTGGAACATCAAGTCGGAATCTCTCCTGCACAAAAAGCTGTCTGCCCACACGGCCTGCTGGAAGGTAAAGGTGCCCGCCATGGGGAGTACCACTTTAAAGTACAGGGCCATTGTCCGGTACTGATTTCAGGGTAAAATCCATCATGCAACCACCTATTGACCACGAAGACATGATAGCGAACAGACAGGAAACCGGCATACGCACCGGAGACTGGTCTGATACCATTCTGCCAGCAGTGTGCGTGCTGCTTGTTGCAGGTATCATATCCACCCTCTTTATCCCATGGGAGAGGCATGCGCTCGAGATTATACAACCATTTGGAGATACTCCGTTCGGAGACTTTTTTGTAACTGCTGCCAGGTACGGCGGAAACGGATTTTACCAGGCAATTATTCCTGCGCTGCTCCTGTTTTATGCCTGGAGAGCTGGCAACAGGCTGATGATGTGCCGCATGCGTATTGCTCTCTACGCCCTTGTCACATCGGGGCTCATTGCCAATGTGTTCAAGTTCCTGGTGGGAAAGGCCCGCCCAGGGGAAAATCTTTCCAACTGGGCTACCCTGCCCTTTTCCATTGCCAATGACTTTCACTCCTTTCCTTCCGGGCACACAACCACTTCATTTGCCCTGGCATATGTATTCACGGCCTTTTATCCCCGTTTGGGCCCTGTATTCTTTATTACAGCCTCCCTCATTGGCACAGGACGTATAGTAGGTGAATCACACTTTCCAAGCGACGTGATGGGAGGCGCGCTCCTGGGCATGGTTACTGGTTGGGCTATGCTGCGATTTTGCAAACACGGACACGATGAAAGGTAACAAGACTCATAAGCTGCAATGGTTTGTTAATGTTGCCCGCAGATGGGTACCATGTGAGCAGATACGATGAATGATCTGCAGGATTCCTCAACACCCCTCAGGCCAATCTTCATCAGCCACCTCCTGTTGGGCCCTGGCAAGTCCCTTTGCAGTGAGCCTGCCACCCCATGACTGGGTCTTTGGGGTGCCATACACCGACACCATTACCCTCGCTGGAGAAAGCACGTCAGACGG
The DNA here is from genome assembly GCA_964638145.1 of uncultured Desulfobacterales bacterium. Lineage (GTDB taxonomy): Bacteria > Desulfobacterota > Dissulfuribacteria > Dissulfuribacterales > QOAL01 > S144-17. The sequence goes on from CAZXAK010000038.1 coordinate 31,476, forward strand.
GGCAGACGGCACGAACAGATACTCATCATGCGTACCATGATCCTTCACTTCGCGAATAATGCCTGCGGACTTGAGACGCATTACAGCCTGGTATGCATCTGGTCCGTATACCCCTGTCTCTTCGGCGATCTCCCTTATTCCTGCCGGCCTGCCTTTCCGGAAGAACCTGAATATACCTGCTGCCACGTCTAAGGCTGCTGCCATCTGGTCTGCAAGAGACTCAGTGGAGTGATCCAGCCTGAACCTCTTCCACATCTGGACTGCGAATGACACCTCTGCGCCGGTTAGAAATGCCAGCCACCCCATGTAAATCCACATGAGCACCAGCGGAAACGTGGCAAACGAACCATATATAGCATTGTATCTTGCCACTCCAAGCTGCAATTTGAGATAGATCACCTGCACCAGGAGCCAGACCATGCCTCCTACAATCCCTCCTGTGACTGCAGCAGTGGTCTCCACACGGGTATTGGGAAGGAACCTGTAAAGCAGTGTGAATGTGGCAATGACCATGAATACAGGGAGTACCCTGAATATAAGGATTATAAACACCTTGAATGGAAACCACCGCACAGCCATCTCCAAAAATGCCTGGCTCTGAATTGCAGCAATGGCCGCAAACCCGATGTTGACAGCAAGGGGGAAAATGATGAGCAGAGCCGCATAATCCATGAATCTGCGCCCAAAGGGACGCGTCCTTACAGGCTTCCATATGGCATTTATGGCCTCTTCTATACTGTTAAGCAGCGCGATGACAATAACCAGCAGACCAATAATGCCAATGATACCAATGGTTGCAAAGTTGGTCTTGTCCACATAATCGAACACCTGGTCAACCGCCTGCCTGAGATGCAGCAGCATACTGTTTTGAGAAACATTACCCTTTGATCCCTTTGCATTGTCCCGTACGGTATTTTCTGTGGACCTTTCTGCATCTTCACCAGGAGCTACATCACCTTCCTGCCCCCCTTTGACCGGTCCGGACTTTTTGACCTCAGTCATGGGAATGGGCTGGTATTCACCGGTAATACTGGTCTCAAAGTTGGCAATAAAGGTATAGGCCGCCTCCTTTATCTGATCTCCTGCACCAAGTCCCTTGAGCACTGCGGTTCCAAGAGCAAGGAGTGGGACAATGGAGAGAATTACAGTATAGGTCAATGCCGCAGCCCTGAGCATTACCAGGTCCTTGTGGTAATTGTGGAGCGTGATATAAATTACCCTGAACACAATCCTGACCAGTGCAGCCAACCTGTTACTGTCCCAGGAGGCTGACGGGGCCCATATCCACTGCCTGAACGCACTTATGCCGGATTCGGAACTGTTTTTTGACACCTGAGGTTCTCCAGTTTTTTTGAACCCAAATCCTGCTTTGACACCGGGGATGCTTTTACTCCCCTTGGGATTGCCGCACATACCGAAACTGACAGGTGGAGATATGCACCTCGTTACGCTGTGGGCCACGCCACAGGGCACCAGACGAAAAAAAGGACCATCGGACATACAGGTGTCCCCTGTAGCATGCGTGGGAGATATCTGTTACATGCCGGTATGCCGCATACAACCCCAAAAAATCTGTCAATTTGCAGAATTTGGCAACTGTGTATATTTAAAACTTGAATCTGAATTGAGCGTTTCAAATCATGTAGAACCTTGTTTTGTCTTTATTCACGGTGAATTGATGCTGTTTTTTTGTAAAATCACCCGTGACCCAACGGGAGAGGCTCAACCATTTCTGATTTCTACATAATTTGAGGCCGCTGCTGGATTTCCAGTTTCGCATGATCTGCGGCCTCGGAGTCTTCGCTTACTTGAAGTACCACAGAGAGAGTACACCTGCGTATCCCGCGCATTGCATCTCATGCAAACTTGGAAATCGTTCAATTCAGGTTAAACTAACTTCATGATTAATAATGAGACCTATCTCCTCCCGGGTCAACCGTTCACTCAGATTCAACCGCTGATCAAGAGAATAACCAATGGGTTCGTTTACCTTTGTCCACTGTGCAGACCTTCACTTAGACACGCCATTTAGGGGCATTACCGCAAACAACCAGGACATGGTTCACGCTGTGAGAGAATCCACGTTCGATGCGTTCAGGAAGGTTGTAGCCACGTGCAAGGATAATCAGGCAGCATTTCTCCTGATAGCAGGTGACGTTTATGACACACGCAGGCAGAGCGTGCGTGCAGTGCTCAGGTTCAGGGACACCCTTAACGAGCTCCACAGGCTTGGGATAAGGACATTTGTAGTGCATGGAAACCATGACCCTGCCAACACGGCCTACTCATCTGTCACATGGCCTGAGTCTGTCCATTTCTTCCCTTCCTCTAAACCAGAAACCGTCACACTGTCACTTCCAGGAGATATCAGCGTGCGCATAACTGGACAGAGCCACGAAACCGCATCTGAAAGTAGAAATCTTGCTGCAAGTCTTGCACATGCATATTCAGAGGCGCATAAAGATGGCTTTGCCATTGCCCTGCTTCATGCACATGCGGGTATTGGTTCTGGACATGCACCATATGCCCCATGTACCGTCTCTGAACTGCGTCAGGCCCCCTTTGACTACTGGGCACTTGGCCACGTTCATACCCGAAAGACAATAGATACCGACCCCTATATCGTATATCCAGGAAATATACAGGGGCGCAGTTTCAGGGAGACCGGCCCAAGGGGATGTTATGTGGTAAGGGTTCATAATGGCAGGGTGATAGAGACACGATTCAAGGCTGTTGATGCCATCAGGTGGGAGGAGATAGACATAGAGATAGATGCAATAAGCACGGTTGATGCAATGGAGGAGGCCATTCAGGCAGGAATCGATCAGGCAGTGAAGGAGGCTGGGGCACGCCCTGTGATATGCCGCATCAACCTTACCGGAAGGGGGGCAATCTACAGGGAGATTGCCCATGAAGATACCCGTCTCCACCTGATCGAAAGACTTCGGGATGTATATTGTTCTGCCGTGCCATTTGTATGGCTGCAGGACATGCGGATCAGATGCCTGCCTGAGTTTGACATGGAGCAGCGTATCAGGCAGGATGACTTTCTTGCCAGGGCCCTTTCAGCAGGAATCGAGATTGGCAACGGGGGCCATGAAGCGTTTGAGCACCTGTTGTCTGACCTGCTTGCCAACAGGCGCATAAAGGCACTTGGCCTTGAGTGGTCAGAACAGGACATATCTGAAATAGTCACTGAGGCCCAGATGCTGTGTCTGGAGCTTCTTGAAGGAGAGACAGCGGATTGAGGGTAACCGGATTTTACATAGACGGATTTGGCATCTTTCACAACTGCAGGCTCAACAGCCTGTCCGCAGGTCTGAACCTGTTCCTTGGAGCAAATGAGGCAGGAAAATCCACACTGCTCGCCTTCTTTCGCCAGATACTATTTGGATTTCCTACTGCCAGGAACCGTCATGAGCGCCAGTACTTTCCGCAAGGAGGCGGCAGGCTGGGAGGCATACTGTTTGTCACCCTGTCAAACGGCAAGGAGATACGAATAGAGCGGCGGAAGGGACCCCGCGGGGGACTGGTCACCCTTGGCGGCGCAGATGGCTCCCTGTTACCCGACATGGACCTGTCCAGCATAACAGGGGGGATGGGCATGGAGCTGTACAGAAACATCTATGCCTTCAGTCTGAATGAACTGCAGACCATAGAGAGCCTGGACTCTGCTGATGTAAAGGCAGTGATATATAGCGCAGGCATGGGTACAGGGCTGCAGAGGCTACCCGAGGCTGAAAAGATCATCAGCACGAGAAAGTCTTCCCTTTTCAAACCCAGGGGGAAAAAGACCCGTATTAATGCGCTCATAAGAGAACTTGACATGGTTACCCACAGGCTCAATCAGGCCATGGAGGAAAACCGGCAGTTTGAACAGCTTTGCCACACTTCTGACAGGTTGAAAGAGGAGATCAAGAGGTGCAAGGAAGAGTTGGCAGAAGAGAGGATCAGGAAGGCGCGTCTGCAAACACTTCTGAACCTGGCTGAGCCGTGGAGCCAACTCAAAGCAGTCAGGAAGAGGATTGATTCCATCAGGAAAGAGGTGGGTGAATTCCCCGAACAGGGTATTATCAGGCTCGAAAGTATGGAATCCCGTATTGAAGAGGCCAACCGTCAACTGCAAGAGTACAGGGCCATGCTGGAAGATCAGAGAAATGAGCTTGAAGCCCTGCAGCCTGATACCGGCCTTCTATCCATGAAAGGAAATATACAGGGCCTGTTTCACAGACTCCCGGTCTTCACCGCTGCCACAGAACGTCTCAATACAGTGAGGGCCAGGGTTACCACCCTGCAGCAGCAGATAAATGCCCTGTGCCTCTCCCTTGGCGAAGAGTGGGGGGTGAAACGTATAGAATCCATTGACCGGTCAATGTTTACCCGCGACGCCATCATTGAGTTCAGGGACCGGCTCAGGGCGGTTGAAGACGTTATCAAGCAGCTCAAACATTCAAAGCAAGAAAAAACAGAACTGCTCAACCAGGCTGACAGGGCAGTAGAGCAGGCAAAGCAACGTATCAGTGAGGCAGAAAGCCATGTAACGGTTTCCCGGCTTGAGGAACTTGAGCAGGAATATTCAGAGGCCTGCAACATTAACCTTCACATAAACACCATTACGGATCAGATAGAAAAACTGTGCAGGAAACTCAATGCCTCACTGGCCAAGATAAGCGCCCTCTGGGACCACGAGATCCTACGGGGCTTTGACCTCTCCGAGGCATCTGCCTCATGGATCAGGCACCAGGATCATTCCATGCATGCCGCAGAGACAGAACTGCAACGTGCAGAAGACAGGCGTTCTGTTATAGGAGAGAGGCTGAAGGAGGCAGAGCTTGACGTAAAGAGGGTATCCTCTCAGATGGAGGAGATAAAAAACTCCCTTTCCATGCTGCCATTTGTGCAACCAGGCGCAGATGATAAAAAAGATGGTCATGACTCAACCACAGGGCTTCCTGATCCGGCATCGCTCTGGGGAAAGATCAGCGAACTGCAGGAGACTCTCTCAAGGCTTTCACTGCTCTCTGAAAAGCTTCATCACCTGCAGGCCCGCTTGGAAGAGGCAGACACGAGGCTCAGACAGCATACCCGCGCCAAACCTGGCGGAGGACCAATTACCGCAGGAGCTGCACGTTTTTTCTTCACCGCCTCTGCCCTGTTTGCAGCAGCGTGCCCTGCCGTATGGTATCTATCGTTTCTTCATACCTTGATGATGAAGGTCCCTGTGGAGGTGGTCATGGCCTTTTTGCTGATTTTGTCCGCACTGTCCCTTGGCGCAGGTCTTTTTGAACTCAGACGCAAAAGAGAGGAGATCAATCAGCGAAATACGGTATTTCAACAGCAACTAACACACATCCAGGAGGAACGCGACAGACTCGCATCAGATGCAGACCAAACCGCAGACCAGAAACGTATCCTGTCCTTGAAGGTCCGGGAGCTCCTCGATACGCTTGGCGTGCATTTAGATACGGACAGTACTGATCCTGATCAACTGGACACGCTGAAGTCACACGCTGCCTCTCTTGCCTCTGACTTTCAGAAATTCCAGCGTCTGCATTCACAGTTTCACAACCTCTCCAAACAGCTTGATCACTCCAGGGACAATGCCTACAGGCTTCAGACCGAGTTTGAGCACGCCACGGCCAAGGCTGAACAGTGCAGAAAAACAGTGCAGGACCAACACAGCCAGTGGAAAAAATTTCTGGAATCAAACAGGCTGGATGAGTCTGTCACCCCGTCTGACATGAATGCCATAGTTGCCATGATCCACACATGCAGGGGATATCTTGACGAGATCGACCACCTTAAAGGGGCAAGGCACCAGGCAGAGGAACGGTTACGGGCATTTTTCACCAGGATGCAAGAGGCGAAAGAGATTACAGGTCTGTCAGATACAGAAGCCGGGGCCTCCCTGCAGAAGATCAAGAGATTTATAGAGCGTCTGTCCTCAAAACTTCGCGATCTTGATCTTGCCAGACAGCAGCTTGAAGCAGCAGAGACTGCAAGGCAGGAGGCTTCCGACTCGCTCGGTGAGTGTATCAGGAGAATAGACAGTGCCACAGAAGAGCAGACCCTGATATTGGCTCAGTGGGAACAGTGGCTCGAGGCAAATGGCTTTGAAAGGGGTTTTAGGCCTGATACCCTGTTGGCCGCACTTGGTGTCATGGAACAGGTGCTTGAAAAGCAGGCTGACCTGAATCAGCTCCAGCAGGAACTTTACACCACTGAACGTACTGTCATGGAGTATCACAGGAAGATTAAAGAAATCTTTTTATTGCTTCACAGAAATCCCCCGGCCAAGGGTGATGTACCTCACGCGGTAAAACTCCTGAACCAGGATCTTGACGCTGCCCTCTCGATGGACTCTGCCCGCAACGAGCTGGAAAAGGATATTAAACGGCTCGAGACACGCATAACCACCATGAGTTCCCGTCTGGAAGAGCTGGAAAATGACCTGTCAGAACTGCTTTCAAAGGCAAAGGTCTCAAATACTGAGGAATTCAGACACAGGTATAGCCGTTTTATCCATTTGAAAGAGCTTGAAAACAGGGCAGAAAACCTCAATGAGAGCATAAATAAAATAGCTGCGGGTCACGATCTTACTGAGCTGCTGCTTGAACTTGATTCAAAAGGAGTTGATACAATAAAAGCAGCCATTCAGGATGCGGAAGATCATATTCAGGAACTGCAAAAGAAAATTGAGGAAATCTCGGCCCAGACAGGCAGGATCAAGGACAGACTCTCAAGGCTTGCAGACTCTGATGAGCTGTCAGGCCTCATGACAGAACAGGAACGCATACGGACTGAAATCGCGGATCTTTGCCGCAGATGGAGCGTGCTCAGAGTGGCAGAGCACATGATAGACTCTGCCAAGAGCTACTTTGAAAGGGAAAAACAGCCCCAGGTTATTACCCGGGCAGGCCAGTTTTTCCATACCATAACCCAGGGGCGTTATGCAGGTATCCTGGCCCCTCCGGGAAGCAGAGAGATATTTGCTGTAACAGCAGATGGAGAGAGGATCTCACCTGAAAATCTGAGCCGCGGTACAGCAGAACAACTATATCTCTCCTTGCGGTTCGGTTACATAACATGCCGACAGGGCGCTGAGGAAATGCCGCTTCTCATGGATGACATCCTGGTAAACTTTGATCCTGAAAGGGCACTGGCCACCGCTGAAGCAGTGGCCAAGCTATCAGAGGAGATGCAGGTCATCTTCCTTACCTGTCACCCTGAAACTGTTGATATCTTCCGGAGCGCTGCCATGCAAAATGGCCATATGATGCACCTATATCAGGTGCAGTACGGGAATATATCACTCATAGAAAAAACTCAGGGACTGAACCTTCAGGGGCCTGACGCACAAACCTGACCTCACCCCTTGACCTCTGCTTGCATGACATGATAAAAGAGATGCCACCATATCATCAGCACTAAGTG
>CAZXAK010000039.1:0-87988 GCA_964638145.1 uncultured Desulfobacterales bacterium
TATACGGCGGATGGTGCTTTTTATCATGCTTTTAAAGCTCATCAGTTGCAATGCCTTGTTAATGATATATTTGCCCGCGGTCAAAACCATGAGAAAAAGCACCATCCGCCTTTGCCAGTTGCTTCTGCATTTCAGGTGTCGCGTAGTATGATTACAGACAAAACAAAATTCCGCATAATTTGAAACGCTCAATTCAGACTCAACTACAGGTTTTACATTACCACAAACAGTAAAAACTTAACAGAACCCGGACCATGAACAAGACCATACTTGATACAATAGGAAATACCCCCATAGTGCCCATAAGGCATCTCAATCCCCACAAGGGTGTTACCATCCTTGCCAAACTTGAAAGTTTTAATCCAGGTGGCTCCATCAAGGACCGTATTGCCCTCAACATGATAGAGGCGGCTGAGAGACGTGGCGAACTCACCAAGGACAGGATAGTACTGGAGGCAAGCAGCGGCAACACAGGTATAGGCATTGCCATGGTGTGTGCTGTAAAGGGCTACAGATGCCTTATTGCCATGAGCGAGGCGGCAAGTATTGAACGGCGCAAGATAATGAAGGCTTTTGGCGCCGAGATTCTCCTTACGCCTGCACGCATGGGCACAGACGGTGCCATTGAGGCAGTGTACCGCATGGCCCTTGAAGAACCTGACAAGTACTTCTGCACTGACCAGTTCAACAATCCGGACAACTGGAAGACCCATTACCTCACCACGGCCAACGAGATATGGGACCAGTGTAACGGCAGTGTGGACGCTGTAATATCCACAATGGGCACCACAGGAACCCTAATGGGGCTCACACGGCGTTTCAGGGAACTGGACCCGGACGTAAGGGTCGTGGGTGTGGAACCCCTTCTCGGACACGGCATACAGGGGCTCAAAAACATGAAGGAGTCCTACCGGCCCGGGATCTTTGACAAGACCCTTCCGGACGAGATTGTCAACTGCCGTGATGAAGAGGCATTCGAGTATGCCAGGCTGCTTGCCTCCAAGGAGGGCATCTTTGTTGGCATGAGTTCAGGTGCGGCACTGGCCGCTGCCATAGAGACCGCATCACGCATGAACAGCGGCACAGTGGTTGCCATCTTCCCTGACGGTGGGGAACGCTATCTAAGCACCACACTGTTTCCCTTTGAAATGCCGGAAGAGGATGACAAGGCAGTTCTCCGCATAACCAATACCCTTTCAAGAAAGAAGGAGACCTTTGAACCCCTGGAGGCGGGCAAGGTAAGGATCTACTCATGCGGCCCCACTGCCTATGAACACGCGCATCTCGGTCTGTGCCGCAGGCTTGTGGTGGCAGACATACTGAGACGTGTCCTGGAGTACCAGGGATATGAGGTGCGTCACGTGATGAACATCACGGACATTGACGACAAGACCATAAGGGCTGCCATTGAGGCGGAAAAGGGCCTCAAGGAGTTTACAGACACCTATGTCCGGGCGTTTACAGAAGATGCGGCAGAGCTCAACGTACTGCCTGCCTACTGCTACCCCAGGGCCTCTGAACACATAGATGACATGATCGAACTTGCCGAAAGGCTTGAGGGGGCAGGCTATGCCTATGAACGGCACGGCTCCCTCTACTTTGACGTATCGAAACTGCCCTCCTACGGCAGATTGTCCAGGGTGGACATGAGCCACATAGACGTGGGCCGCACCGTTGACCTGGACGACTATGAAAAGGACAGTCCGGTTGACTTCACGCTCTTCAAGAGGGTCACCCTTGAGGAGCTCAAAAGGGGCATAGGCTATGAGACCAAGTGGGGAAAGGTACGGCCGGGCTGGCACATAGAGTGCGCGGCAATGTCAATGAAATACCTCGGTGACTACTTTGACATACATACAAGTGGCTGTGACCTTATCTTTCCTCATCACGAAAATGAGATAGCAATGGCAATGGCACTTACCGGAAGGCCCCTTGCGCGCACATGGCTGCACAGTGAGCTTGTTATGGTTGACGGCAGGAAGATGTCCAGGTCTGCAGGCAACATGATGACACTGAGGCAACTGATTGATATGGGTTACACAGGGAGGATCATTCGGTTCTACCTGCTGAGGACCAGCTACAGGAAGCCCCTGAACTTCTCCATGGAGGGGCTCGACGATGCCATGAAAGGGCTGAACAGGATTGACCAGTTCCTGTATCAGATGGAAGATACGGCCTCAGGTGATGTAGAGGTCCAGGATGCAAAAAACAGCGCGTGTACAGAAATCAGGGACCTTACCCGCCAGTTCAGGACCGACTTCTTCGGGTTCTGTCTTGACGATCTCAACATGGCAGGTGCCACAGGTACCATCTTCACACTGATAAGAGAGGTAAAGGCCCTGCAGAAAAACAGCAAAATCAATGCGGCAGATGCGGTGGCAGTGCTCGATGCCATTGAAGAGGCTGACAAAATCGCAGGTTTCCTCAAGTATGGTTCTGCATCCAAAATGATTGACAGCAAGCTGAAGCATGACGTGGAGGTGTTGCTTGAGGAGAGGGAACAGGCAAGAAAATCCAGGGAGTGGCAAAAGGCAGATGCCATCCGGGACAGGCTAAGAGATATGGGCATCGAAGTGATCGATACACCTTCGGGCCCACGCTGGAGGGCTGTCTGACATGAAGACATATCTCGACTGCATTCCCTGCTTTTTCAACCAGATAATACGCACAGGCAGGCTGCTTCACATGGACGAGGCAGTAATAATGGACATGCTCGGCGAATTCGGGGCAAGTGTCAGGGATTTCCGTATGGACGTCCCTCCGCCCCGTACTGCCGTAGCGCTCTACGACATGATTGCCCGCCACACAGGCAGTGACGACCCGTTCAGACAGATAAAAGAGGAGAGCACGCGTACTGCCCTGTCCTTTTATCCTGAACTGAGACAGCAGGTAAAAGAATCGGCATCCCCCCTTGGTACTGCCATAAAATTTGCCATTGCCGCAAACATCATAGACTTTGGCGTATCTGCCGAATTTGATATGGAGAAGGAGATCAAAAAGGTCCTGGACCCCTCGTCCTTTGGCCTGTGGGAGGAAGACGCCCTGATAGAGGCCATAGGCAGGGCGAAATGGATACTGTACCTCGGGGACAATACAGGGGAGACGGTCTTTGACAGACTCCTCATGGAGACCATGGACAGGCCCGTCACCTATGCCGTGAGGGAAGGTCCCATCATAAATGACGCCACCATTGAGGATGCCAGGGCCGCAGGCATAGACAGGGTGGCCAGGGTGATATCCTCAGGATGCAGGGCACCTGGTACAATTCTTGAATTGTGTTCTGAAGAGTTTCTGCGACTCTTCAGGTCAGCGCCACTCATAATAAGCAAGGGACAGGGAAACTATGAAACTCTCTCAGGCACTGAGGCCCCAATATTCTACCTGCTGAAGGCAAAGTGCAAGGTGGTGGCCGGTCACCTTGGTGTCAACGTGGGGGAGCTTATCATTACTGCCCGGGGATAGGGGTGCATGAGAGAATCAGACTGTTCCACATCCAAGAGTATTGCCCGCAGCGCAGGCTCAGTGAGCATGGCGGTGTTCATGTCGCGCATACTGGGGCTCGTGCGTGAACAGGTGCTTGCAGGCCTGTTCGGTGCAGGCACCGCAATGGATGCGTTCGTGGTTGCCTTTCGCATACCAAACCTGCTCAGGGACCTCTTTGCCGAAGGGGCGCTCAGCGCGGCATTTGTCACCGTATTCACAGAGTATGACCAGAAGAGGACTCAGGAAGAGACCTGGCGCCTGGTAAACAACGTCTTTACTGCCATAACCATCATCATATCGGCTATTGTTGCAGCAGGCATGTTCTTCTCAAAAGACCTTGTACTGCTACTTGCACCTGAATTTTCTGAAGTGGCAGGAAAGATCATGCTCACAAAACAGCTCACCGAGATCATGTTCCCTTTTTTGCTTATGATCTCACTGTCTGCCCTATTGATGGGCATCCTCAACACCAAGGGGCACTTCTTCATACCTGCAATGGCATCGAGCTGCTTTAACATAGGCTCCATTGTAATCGGTGGCGGGCTTGCCCTCATCCTCCCACACTGGGGCTTTCCGGCCATTGCTGGCATGGCAGTGGGCACACTTGCAGGCGGTATGGGGCAAATGGCCATTCAGCTCCCCCTTGCCATAAAGCATGGCTTCAGATTCAGGCCCCTGCTGGACCTCCGTGACCCGGGGCTCATGAAGATAGGCCGCCTGATCGTACCTGCCATTATCGGCCTGTCTGCCACGCAGATAAACATATTCATAAACACCAACTTTGCGTCCCGGTGCGCAGAAGGCAGCGTGGCATGGCTCAACTATGCGTTCAGGCTCATGCAGTTTCCCATTGGCCTGTTCGGTGTTGCCCTTTCCGTGGCGACACTTCCGGTAATAGCCAAGCAGGCTGCCCAGAAACGGACTGAGGAGCTGAAGGATACCCTGGTATCGTCTCTTACCATGGGCTTTGCCCTGACTGTACCAGCGGCTGTGGGGCTCTGGATACTGGCAAAGCCCATCGTGGCCCTGATATTCCAGCACGGTAAATTCAGTGCCTTTGACACCATGATGACAGCACAGGCCGTGCAGTACTACTCCATAGGCCTCCTGGCATATGCGGCCGTCAAGATCATAGTGCCTGTATTTTACGCACTTAACGACACAAGGTGGCCGGTAATCGCAAGTTTTGCAGCGGTTATTGCAAACATATGCATAATTCTTGCAACGCTTCGTCATCTGCAGCACAGGGCCATTGCCCTTTCCACCTCCATGACCATGATAATGAACTTCCTGCTCCTTGCCACAGTGCTGTACAGGAAGCTGTCCGGATATAATATAACTGATCTCATGATTTCGATGCTGAAAATAATTACTGCAAGTATTATAATGGGACTTACAGTATGGCAGGTGTGTAACGTGGTCACATACGGAGACTCCACCCTGTCCAGAATTATTCAGATAACCGTGGGTATCACATCAGGCGCTGCAACATACACTGCCCTTGTGCTTCTGTTCAGATTGAAAGAGGCGGTCACCCCTCTTCAGGCCATAATGCGCAAGGTCTGGCCTTTCTGATCCTCTTTGCTCCACATACTGTCTGTGCGGCCCGGACAGGTCAGTGCAGTCACAGAGGTTTCAGGTCTGATTGAGTTGCAACTTTGCGTCTTCCACATTCACAGGCCGTTGCTTGACTGACCACCTGTATGGCCCATAATGGACATATATGGCCCTTGCACACACCACACGACATCATATACGGCAGAATCCGCATTCCAGGTGTGGTGCAGTATGTACTCTTGAAAATGCCGATGGCGACAGGACCATTCCCTCTCTGTCCCGCATCGTATTACCCTGACCCATACGCCGTCACGGGAATAAAAGTCCTGCAAGGTTCCCCTGCCATGGCTGCCATCAGGCACGGCATTTCCTGTTCTGCAGGGATTTGGAAATATTAGGCCTTAGTCAGTGTCCATTCCGGACTGTTCCTCTTTAACCGCCTGGCCTTGTAGTTTTTGTACAGGTAGAGACCTTGATAAAATGACAAAATCTACAAATTACAAGACACTGTTCCTGGTCACATTTATTTTCTGGACCTTCCTCGTACTCTTTGAGACCTACATCGAGACCAAGGAGTTCAAGGACCACGTGCTCTTCACTGCAAACCAGAGGGTGCTTGCACTGACAGAAAAAGACATGTCCATACTGAAATGGGCCGCATCCTACAGAGGAGTTTACGTCCCTGTGCAGGAGACGGGAGACTCCACGTCCACAGGGCCAGCAGATGACAGGGACAATCTCAGGGCATGTGACAACAAGGGCAAATGTATTGAACTGAGGCTCAAGGACCCGTTCAACATCACGAGAGAGATATATGAAATATCAAGTCACAGGGCAGCCACTGCCCGCATTGCCTCACTTTCCCCACTTTCTGTAGCCACCAAACCCGACCACTGGGAAGCAGAGGCCCTTAAAAGGCTCAAGGCAGGGCAGCACAGTGTGGAAGAAATGATGGAGAAGGACGGGGTACACCTGATCCACTACATGATTCCACTTGTGGCAAAACCTGCATGTATGGGATGTCACTGGGAACAGGGGCTAAAGGCAGGTGAAATGCTGGGGGCGCTCCACATCACCTTTCCCATGGACAACATAATCAGGGATTTCAATGCCCACCGGAATCACATATTCATCGTTCATTTCCTGGTATGGTTTGGCGGTCTCACCATGCTTGCCCTTGTTTACAGGGCAATGAGGGAGGTATGCCTGGAAAAAGAGGCGGCAAGGGAGGAGATTGCCAAAAGGGAGCATTTTCTCCGCACCCTCATAAACGCCATTCCTGACCCGGTGTGCTACAAGGACAGGGAGGGCAGATGGCTGGAGACCAACAGGAAGAACCTGGAGCTGTTCCAGCTTGAAGACATTGACTATTACGGCAAACGGGACTCAGAGCTTGCCGAGCTGACCCATCCGGTCCTCAAGGAGTGCATGCAGGGGTGTGAAAAGAGCGACAGGATGACCCTGGAGAACGGGACCATAAGCCGTTTTGACGAGATGTTGACCATGCCCGACGGCACCATAAAGATATTCGATGTTATGAAGGTGCCCATACACGACAGTTCAGGGGCCAGGACAGGCATACTGGTGGTTGCACGGGACATTACCTCAAGGAAACAGTTAGAGGCACAACTGCAACAGTCCCAGAAGATGGAGGCGGTGGGAGTGCTGGCAGGAGGTGTGGCACATGACCTCAACAATATCATCCAGACCATCATGGGGGCCGCAGGCCTTGCCATTATGAAACTTGACCCCTCCCACCCTGCCTACAGATATGTAAATCAGATCGACGAGTCGTGCGAAAGGGCAGCGGCAATAATCAGACAGCTCCTGATCTTCAGCCGACGACACGAATTCTCCCCTGAGTTGCTGAATATCAACAGTGTCACCAGCGATATCATGAAGATGCTCAGGCGTCTCATTGGTGAAGACATAAATGTAGAGACCGATTTTGACCCAGACATACGCATGATAATGGCTGACCGTGGCAGCATCGAGCAGATAATCATGAACATAGTGGTAAATGCCAGGGATGCAATGCCTGATGGCGGAACCATTACCATAAAGACCGAAAACTATACGGCAAGTGCCCAGGACATGGAACACCACCCGGACATCAAGGAGGGTGAATACTGCTGCCTGTCCATATCTGATACAGGTACAGGCATAAGTGAGGATATAATCACCAGGATATTCGACCCGTTCTTCACCACCAAGGGGGTTGGGAAGGGCACTGGACTCGGGCTTTCCACAGTGTACGGAATCGTGTCCAAACACAGGGGATGGATAGACCTTGAAAGTCAGGTTGGTGTGGGCACCACCTTCAGGATATACCTGCCTGTGGCAAGGCCAGACGATAATGATGAAAAATCCGGCATGGATCAGGCAGGAGAACCCAAGGACAAACTCAGAGGCAGGGGGGAACGCATACTCGTGGTGGAAGACGATGAGGATATCCGCAGGGTGGTCACGGAGATGCTCAGTTCCATAGGTTACTCTGCAACCGCAGTGGCAACTGGCGAAGACGCCCTGAGACTCATCGAGCAGGGAGGTGAAAAATTCGATGTCATGCTGGTTGACATGGTGCTCCCTGGCATGAAGGGCCTTGATCTGGTGCGCATGATCAGCCACAGGAATGACCTGCCAGGCGTAATACTTAACAGTGGTTATACTGATGAACGGGCTGACATCTCAAATCTGCATGACGAATATATCAGGTTTATTGCCAAACCCTATGAGTTCAAGGAACTGCTCAAGCTAATAAGGGATGTCCTGGACGAAAAGAAGATTTGAAGTTGAATGTCTGCGGCATCATCCACTTCAAATGCCTGACAGGAAAGCAGGGCGCAGGGAAGGACCTGGCACTGCAGATGCCTTGACGGGGACCAGTAATAAAAGTATTTTTTACCTGAATTGAGCGTTTCAAATCATGTGAAATCTTGTTTTATATTTAATTACAGTAAGTTAATATTATTTTTTGTAAAATTACCTGTCACACAACGGGTTTGCTGTAACTGTTTTGCTTTCTACATAATTTGAAACCGCTGCGGGATTCCCAATTTCGCATGATCTGCTGTGCTGTAGGATACTTGAAGTACAACAGTACGTCTGCGTATCCTCCGCCTTGCATCTCATGCAAACTTGGGAATCGCTCAATTCAGGTTTTAACCAGTTTCAGGTGTCCGCCAGTGCGGATGAAAAGGGAACCCGGTGCAAGTCCGGGACGGGCCCGCCGCTGTGACCCTGCCGCAGCCGTTATCTGCATACGGCCTGCGGGAAAACCCCGACAGCCATTGTGCGCCACTGTGGACCGGTTCCATGGGAAGGCCGCTGATCGAGGGCGGGGAAGTCAGAAGACCTGCCTGGAACTTGGAGACCTGCAGACAGTGGCATGTCTGCAGGCAACAGACAGCACTCCGGGATGAGAAAAGGGCAATCCTGGATCAATTAAAAGATTGGTCCGGGATTTTTTGTTTGAAATCAACGCATCCCGGGCCGTGGGAAAAGGAGGACGTTTTTATGAGATTCAAATCAACCCTGCTCACGGCAACCGCTGTGATGGTGCTGGTAATGTTTGGAGCCGGGCTCGCCACCGCCTCTGAGCACAAGCGTACACACAAAAATGCCATTGTGCTTGCCATGTTCGGCACCACAGTGGAACCTGCCCTCAAGGGGCTCCTGAACATCAGGGAGGAGATCAACAAGGCATATCCGGGCACACCGGTACGCATAGCCTTCACCTCAAACATCATCCGCAGGATATGGCAGAAACGCGCCAAGGACCCTGGATACAGGCAGGCTCACAGGAACGTGCCGGCAGACATCCTGCACGTACAGGGGCCGCTTGCCACCATTGCCAACCTTCAGGACATGGGATATGACACCATTGTGGTACAACCAACCCATATCGCACCGGCAGAGGAATACCTGGACCTGTGCGAGTATGTACGTGGTCTGAACTCCATCAAGACCATAAAGGCAAGGTTCATGCCCTTTCACAAACTGGTGGTGGGCCGCCCTGCCCTTGGAACCTTTGGCCCCAGGCATCCATACGAGAAGGACATAAAGGCAGTGGTAAAGGCCCTTGCCTCTGATGCAGCCCTTGCCAAAAAAGAACACGCAGCCCTTGTCTACATGGGCCACGGCAACGACTACTTCCCGTCTGGCGGCTCATACCTCCAGTTCGAGGAGGAGATGCGCAAGGCGTATCCTGACGTAATGACCTTTATTGGTACGGTTGAAGGATTCCCCGGTCTTGATGATCTCATGGCAAAGCTCAAACACGCTGGCATAAAGAAGGTGGTTCTCAAACCCATGATGGTGGTGGCAGGAGACCATGCCATGAACGATATGGCAGGGCCAGATCCTGATTCATGGAAATCGGTAATGACCAAGGCGGGTATCAAGGTGGTGCCCATACTGCACGGCCTTGGGGAACAGGATGCCTTTGCACAGATATTTGTAAAGCATGCAGCAGATGCGGCTGCTGACAACGGTATCAAACTGCAGTAACAGGCTTTTATTCCATACCAGATAACAGGGGGCAGGCCCGAACCTGCCCCTGCAATCGTCAAGTTTCCCTACAATCTATATGACCAACACCCCTGCCGGCACGCGCAGTCATAGACTAAAGACCGTGTTGCCTGCCATGATACTGATGTTCCTGCTCCTTGTAGCAGTGGTGGTGTCTGCCCACATGGGCTTTATGAAGATACCTGTCAGAGACGTACTGGACATCATTGCAGACCTGCTATCAGGCAACAGGAACCAGGGCATTGATCCGGTAATGTACACGGTGGTTGCTGACATAAGGCTTCCCAGGATAATGGCCGCTGTACTCGTGGGCGGCACGCTTGCCGTTTGCGGCACGGTATTCCAGGCCATTCTCCTGAACCCGCTGGCAGACCCCTACACCCTGGGCATCTCCTCAGGTGCTGCCTTTGGCGCATCCTTGGTCATAGTGCTACAGGTCATGGGCCTGGCACTGCCTGACCTGTTCACAGTACCGCTCTTTGCCTTTGCCGGTGCTACTGGCACCATGTTCCTGGTCCTCGCCCTGGCCTCCGGAGGATCGGCCCGGCTCTCATCCACAAGCCTTATACTCTCAGGTGTGATCGTGTCATCCATACTCTCTGCAGCCATAGGCTTCCTCAAGTTCCTTGCTGACGAACAGGTTGGCATCATCATATTCTGGCTCATGGGCTCGCTCTCCGGGGCCTCATGGGACAACATACTCATGCTCGGGCCGGCTGCAATGGCTGGTATGTGCGTTGCCCTGTTTTACAGCAGAGACCTGAACATAATGTCCACTGGCGAGCGCACGGCCATTACCCTCGGGGTGAATACTACTGCTCTGCGCTACATACTCCTTGTCACATGCTCACTGCTGACTGCACTGTGTGTGGCCGTATCAGGGATCATAGGGTTTGTCGGGCTCATCGTACCCCACATGCTGCGATACGTTGCCGGACCTGACAACAGGTGGCTTATCATTCTGAGTTTTCCTGCAGGCGCCCTGCTGCTTCTCTGTGCAGATACTGTGACAAGGGCGGTGCTGCCGGTGGAGGTGCCCATAGGCGTGCTGACCGCACTCATAGGCGGGCCGGTTTTCTGCTGGATATTCAGAAAGAGACAGATGGATTATGACACTGCTTCATAACAGCCAACATACGGTATGGAGACTGCGAGGGGTCAGCTTCAGATACGGCCGTGGCCCTGATATCCTGAAGCACGTGGACCTTGAACTCACAGGGGGAAAGGTCTACGGCATCCTCGGCCCAAACGGGAGCGGCAAGACGACACTGCTATACCTGCTGTGCGGACTGAACAGCCCAACAGCAGGAGAGGTGGAGTTTCTTGGCACTGGCATTGACAGATACACCAAACGGGAAATCGCAAAGAGGGTTGCAATGGTGCCCCAGGACTTTCAGATGCGCTTCGCCTTTACTGTAAGGCAGGCAGTGGAGATGGGCAGGCATCCCCACACCCCCCGGTTCTCCAGTCTCTCTCCTGAAGAGATACAACTGGTCCGTGACGTAATGCAGGAACTCGACATACTGGCCCTTTCGCACCGGCCGGTCACAATGCTCTCAGGAGGCGAAAAACAGAGAGTGGCAGCGGCCAGGGCACTGGTACAGGCAGGTGATGCCCTGCTCCTTGACGAGGCCACCTCCAACCTGGACATATTTCACAGCCTCTCCATACTGAATGTTGTCAAAAAAAGGGCAGTCGACCACAATCTCACAGTGGTTGCTGCAGTACATGACATCAATCTGGCCACACCCTTCTGCGACCAGTTCATATTCCTGCATAAGGGCAAAGTGGCAGCCCTGGGACCGCCTGCCCGTGTCCTGACCCATGATCTCTTGCAGAAGATATATGGCGTGGAGGCAAGGGTTTGGTACGACGAGTTTACCAGCGCACCCACCGTAAGCTTCAGGATGGGAGGGTGTCCGGAAACAGGGGACATGATGGGGGCCGACACCATTGGGCCCCAGGGAGAAGACACTCATGCATAGCTCAGTGACAGAAAGAGAGATACAGGACAGTGAATACGGCTTCAGGTCAGGACTATCCCGGCTTGACCGGGCTGCATGCACTGTGGCACTAATATTTATATTTACAGCAGGTGCTGTGGCCCCTGCGTGGTGCGCGCAGGTACTCAAAGACAGTGACGGCAGAACCATTACCATCACCCACCCGTTCAAACGCATCATATCGCTCTACGCAGCCCATACACAAAACCTTCATCACCTGGGCCTCACGTCCCAGGTCATAGCGGTATCACGCAGTGACAGGCTCTATCCCCATGTCCCAAGGTTAAGCTTCAGGGATGATCCCGAACGATTTCTTGCCCTGAAACCTGATCTGGTCCTGATTCGGCCAATGCTTAGCAGGGCCCACCCTGCAATGGTGAAACGCCTTGAGGAAAGCGGGGTGACAGTGGTCTCCCTGCAGCCGGTATGTGTAAAAGAGATGTTTGGCTACTGGAAGGACCTGGGCATGCTCACTGGCAGGGAGCATGAGGCCAAACAGATGATAGAGACCTTCAAGCAAAAGGTGCGGGAAATCAGCAAAAAGGTGGCCTCCATACCTGAAGACAAACGCAAGAGGGTCTACTTTGAGTCAATTCACAGCAAGATGAAGACCTTTGCCCCATCCTCCATGGCCATATTTGCACTGGAAACCGCTGGCGGAATCAATATTGCTGCAGACGCGAAACAGGTGAGAAACACAAACATTGCATACTATGGAAAGGAGAGGATACTGTCCAAGGCAGACGAGATAGACGTGTACCTTGCACAGCGCGGACGCATGAACCCTGTCACAGTGGAGGAAATCGTCAGCACACCTGGTTTTCAGGTGATAAAGGCCATAAGAGAGGGCCAGGTCTTCCTCATCAGGGAGGCACTGGTTTCAAGGCCTGTTCCTGACCTGACAGCAGGCATGGAGAAGATATATCAGTTACTCTACGGCACCCCTTCCAAGGGAGAAAAACTTGGCAATTAGACCAACACTGATCATTGCAGGGACTTCAAGCGGATGCGGCAAGACCACAGTGAGCCTGGGCCTCATGGCTGCATTTGGCACACGGGGGCTTGACGTGCGGCCATTCAAGTGCGGCCCGGACTTCATAGACCCCACACTGCACACCATGATCACCAAACGCCGGTCGCCCAACCTGGACATCAGGATGTGCGGTAATGACCATGTGCAGGCCACCTTCTGGAGAAAGGCCGCAGCAGGCCCTGAAGGCATCAACATCATAGAGGGGGTCATGGGCATGTTCGACGGCGGACAGGGCTCTGCCGCTGCCCTGGCCTCGTGCCTGAAGGTGCCTGTACTGCTGGTTGTGGACATATCTTCAGCAGCGGAGAGCGTGGCAGCCACGGTACACGGCTTTGAGACCCTTGATCCTGGGGTAGAAATAGGGGCCGTTGTGCTCAACAGGGCGGCAAGTCCCCGCCATGCCGCCCTGGCGCAAGGGGCCGTTGAGACACACTGCCGGGCAAGGGTGGCAGGCGTGTTGCCGAGAGACCTCTCCATCACCATCCCCTCCAGACACCTTGGCCTTGAGATGGGGGATGAAAATCCCCTTGATGCCAACGGGATTGAAAGGCTCGCTGAACTCATGGAGCAGAACCTTGACCTGGACATGGTCTGCGCTGTGGCACAAACGGCATCAACTGTCAGGCCGGCAGCAGGAGATACAATTGAACGGGTAAACACGTGGTGCAGGGACAGGGACAGGGCCAGGGTAAGGATAGCTGTTGCAAGAGACGAGGCCTTCTGCTTCTACTACCAGGACAACCTTGAGCTGCTACAGGCGGCAGGCGCCGAGACGGTGGAGTTCAGCCCGGTTCATGACACTGCCCTGCCGGACCGCATACACGGTATTTACCTTGGAGGAGGCTACCCTGAGCTTCATGCAGGCCCCCTGTCAAAAAACGGTCCGATGCTGAAACAGATAGCCGCCTTCTGCAGACAGGGAGGCCCTGTCCTTGCCGAATGTGGTGGTTTCATGTACCTGACCAGGTCCATTACCTGCACCTCAGGACATACCTTTGAAATGGCAGGGGTCTTTCCATTCAGATGCCACATGAAGAGCAGGCTCAGACGCCTTGGCTACAGGCAGCCCCTGCTATGTCGTGACACCATCCTGGGGCCAAGGGGTCAGAAACTTTATGGTCATGAGTTTCACTACTCTGACATCCATGCAGCAGATGGGGAGAAAGACCGACTGAAAATGGCATTTGAAATGGAAGGCGGAAGGATGGAGGGTTATCAGATATACAATACACTTGCCGGCTACATCCACCTGCATTGGGGCAGGACTCCGGAAGCAGCGATGAATTTTGCAGATTCCTGCAGGAGATACGCCAGGTTACAGGGGGAAAACACATGGTGAACATACTCCGGATAGCTCCTGATCGCATAGAGGCAGAGAGCTTCAGGATAATTGACGCCCGCATAGAGGCAATGAGAAGGCAGGATGACGCACCAGTACCGGATTTCAGCCTGGCAGAGTACCAGGTTGTAAGGCGTATGATCCATGCCACAGGGGACTTTGATTTTCTTCACACTGTACGGTTCAGGAACAGGGCCGTTGAGGCAGGCATTGACGCCATCCGTTCAGGCAGAAATATCCTTGTGGATGTCAACATGGCTGCCGTGGGCATATCCGCTGGCATTGCAAAACGTTTTGGTTGCAGGGTCGTTTGCCGCATTGGTGAACCTGAGACTGCAGATCTTGCAGAAAGAGCGGGAATGACCAGATCAGAGGCGGCATTTACAAGGGCCGCTGAAGACAACATAGGCATTGTGGCAGTGGGCAATGCGCCAACAGCCCTTCTGGGAATCATGAAACTTATAGAGTCAGGACGGATGTCACCTGATCTTGTGGTGGGAGTGCCCGTAGGTTTTGTCAATGCGGCAGAATCAAAGGAACTGCTCATGGAAAAGGACTATGCGTTCATCACTGCGCTTGGCAACAAGGGGGGCACACCTGTTGCCGTTGCCGCCATAAACGCACTGCTGAGACTTGCCTGAGGGTAAGAAATTTGAAGCAAAGGGGAAAGAGACTCAGATCAGGCTTTACCACAGGGGCGTGCGCAGCCGCTGCCTCCAAGGCGGCACTCCTGCTCATTACAGGTGGCGTTCCGGTCCATGAGGTGGAGATACCGTTTCCAGACGGCACGCGGCACAGCTTCAGGCTGCACACATGCAGGCCCGTGGCCCATGGTCCTGCCGGGGACATCGTGTCTGCACGGGCATCTGTGATCAAGGATGCCGGAGACGATCCGGACGTTACCAACGGGGCAGAGATAATAGTGGAGGCAAGGTTTTTGTCCCGCACCGGAGAGGGTGATGAGACCGTGGTGCTAAGGGCAGGAGACGGGGTTGGCACGGTTACAAGACCCGGCCTGCCGGTGCCACCAGGAAGGCCTGCCATAAATCCCGGGCCAGTCAGGATGATCAGGGCCGCTGTTCAGGAGGTACTGGACAACTGTTCCCCCTCCCCTGCAACAGCTGATCAGGGAGGGACGGTTGAAATAACCATATCAGTGAAGGATGGGGAGCTGCTTGCGGAAAAGACGCTCAACAGGCGGCTTGGCATCAGGGGCGGCATCTCCATACTTGGAACCACAGGCATCGTACAGCCTGTATCTGCCAAGGCATGGACAGATACCATTGATGCATCCATGAATGTTGCCAGGGCAGCAGGCATTGAAGAGGTACTGCTGTCCACGGGACGCACTTCAGAGAGATGTGTGCAGGAACTGCTGCACCTGCCAGAAGAGGCACAGGTAATGATGGGAGACTATCTGTCCTATGCCCTGAGGGCTGCAGGCAGACACAATTTTTCCAGAATACATCTTGCAGGCATGTGGGCAAAGGTGCTGAAGGCCGCACTTGAGATCCCTCAGACACATGTACGAAACGGAGCACTCGAGATGAAACAGGCGGTGCGGCTGCTGCGATCAATGGGGCTTGATCCGGAAGAGGCGATGCTGCTCCAACAGGCCAATACGGCAAGGGAAATTTTTCAGAGGCTCAGGGAGAATGACCATCATGAACTGATCAGGGCCGTATGCAACAGGGCACGCCAGTTTGCCATGAAAGAATCCGGCCTGCCTGTAACCCTCTATCTCGTCACATCAGAAGAGGGTGTGGTGGAGATCGTTGGTCAGTACTCCCGGGACAGTTAGGCATACTACAGGACATATTGGGCAGATGGCGTCTTTTCCTGCCTTCAAAGCCCATTGGTTACAATCATCTGCCGGTGATATATTTGCTCGCTACCAAGACCATGGGAAAAGGCACCATCTGCCCATGTCCGGTGATTATGTATTTCGGTTGTCATGTAATATGGACAGTTGGACATGGAGAAACAGCATATTCATACAGTTGAACTTATAGGTATTTCAGGGGCTGAACCAGACCGGCACGGGCTACATGCCCTGTCAGGGTGCCATGTGGCAGCGGCATCCCGCAGGTACTGGGCCATAGCCCGCAACCTGGGCCTTGAGGCAATTCCCATTACCCCTGTATCAGAGATGCTGGATCAGGTGGAAGATGCCTTGGAACACGGCAATGTGGCAGTGCTTGCCTCTGGAGACCCGCTGTTTTTTGGTATCGGCAAGACCATAATAGAGCGCTTCGGGCCGGATTGCGTAAATATCCACCCTGCCCTTTCAAGCATGCAGCACGCATGTGCCAGGTTCAAAATCCCATGGGATGACATGGAGTTCCTGAGCCTTCACGGCAGGGCCATGGAAGATGTGGCAGGCACCGTACTAAGAAACCGGAAGACTCTGATATTCACGGACCACAGGAACGGTCCTGATGCCATAGCCAGGCTACTTGTCCTGAGGCTGTCGTGTTGCAGAGGCGCGGAATGCCCTGAAATAACAGTACACGTGGCTGAAAATCTGGGGCTTCCGGAAGAGAGGCTTGTCAGCGGCACGCCTGAGGAGATAGCCTCCTGCTCTTTTGCCCCCCTGAACATCATGATGGTGATTGTGGGTAATGCCACAGAGGGCCAGTCATCAGAAGCGCAAAGACCTCTGCTCGGCCTCACAGAAGACGAGATAGCCCACTGGCGCGGCCTGATCACAAAAGACGAGATAAGGGCAGTGGCACTGCACAGGCTCAGGTTACCTGAAAGAGGATGCCTCTGGGATGTGGGAGCAGGTAGTGGCTCTGTATCAATAGAGGCTGCAGGACTGTCAAAAAGACTATGCATATACAGTATCGAAAAGGATGAGAGACAACAACTTAATATAATAAAAAATATCAGAAAATTCGGGTATTGGAACATAAACCTCATAAAGGGTGAAGCCCCTGCAATCCTGCTGTCCCTTCCTGTTCCTAACAGGATATTCATCGGGGGAAGCGGGGGGAAGATAAATGAGATCATAGAGATATGTGCTGAACGTCTTGTCAGAGGCGGCCGCATGGTGCTGAACGCCGTACAGTCAGAAACTGCTCAGCTTGCCCCGGAGGCCATGAAACAGGCAGGGCTCACGGTATTCGAGACCAGGCTTTGGTTCGAAAGGACTGACACAAAAGGCACAACCAGGAAATTCAACCCCATAACCGTAATTACTGGAATGAAATGACAGAACTGAACACTACAGGCAGGCTCTACATAGTGGGAGTGGGGCCAGGAGACCCTGATCTGATGACATACAGGGCCGTGAAGATACTGGACAAGGTGCCGGTGATTCTTGCACCCAAAGGCTCAAGACAGGGCAACAGCAATGCCCTTGCCACTGTTAAGGCACAGGTGGACCTCTCCTGCAAGGACATCCTGGAACTTCACTTTCCCATGAAAAAGGTCTATGCCTCAAAAGGCGTGGACCAGGACGTGGAGGTGGTAAAGGCGTGGAACCGTGCTGCCGCAGAGGTCCTCTCCCGCATTGACAGGGGTATGGATGTGGCATTTCCCACCATTGGAGATCCTGCCATCTACTCCACTGCATTCTACCTGTTGTCCACCCTGTGCAGAAACAGGCCAGACATGAAGGTGACAGTGATACCCGGGATATCCGCCATGTCCGCCTGCTCGGCCGCTGCGGTACAGCCCCTTGGCCTTGGAGATGAACTGATAACCGTGGTCCCTGCCGCATTTGAGCGCAAGGACCTGAGAAACATACTGGAGCAGTCTGACACCACCGTACTGATGAAGGTACACAGGAGCATGGAACGGCTTGTGAAACTCATAGACGAGGCAGGACTCCTTGCAAACGCTGTACTTATAGAGAGATGCGGGCTTCCTGACCAGCACATATACCAGGACATAAGAGATGCGGTTGGAAGGGATATCCACTACTTTTCAACCATGATAGTGAGCAGAAACTCCCATATCACCACTGCTGAAACTCACACAGGCCATAAAAACGAATGTGCCATAACTGGCGTTCTTGCGCCAGATCACAGGAGAGCCTGATGGACAAACAGGAGAACCCCGTTTACTTTATAGGGGCAGGCCCTGGAGATCCTGAACTCATCACCCTCAGGGGCAGGAAACTGCTGGACCGTGCTGACACGGTGATCTACGCAGGGAGCCTTGTCAACCCCCGGTTGCTTCATGGACTCCAGGCAGATATTCATGACTCATCCGGCCTGGACCTCGAGGCCATCATCGACCTCATGGCTCATGCACACAGCGCAGGAAAGATGGTGGTCAGGCTTCACACCGGTGATCCGTGCCTGTACGGTGCCATACGGGAGCAGATGCAAAGACTTGCAGCCCTTGGAATCCCGTTCGAGGTGGTTCCTGGCGTAAGCTCTGCAATGGCTGCAGCGGCAACCCTGAAGGCAGAGCTTACTGTGCCAGAGGTTACCCAGACGGTCATATTTACGAGGCAGGCTGGCAGGACACCTGTGCCTGCTGCCGAGTCCCTCAGGAACCTCGCTGCCGCAAGGGCAAGCATGTGCATCTTCCTAAGCGTATCCGCCATCGACAGGGTGGTCTCTGAGCTGATCGCAGGGGGCTATCCCGCAGACACACCTGCCGCAGTGGTTGAAAAGGCCACGTGGCCAGAGGAACGGGTACTCAGGGGCACACTTGAGACCATTGCGGCAAAGGTACAGGGGGCAGGTATCCGCAAAACCGCCATAATCATAGTTGGAAGGGCCCTGGGGCAGGAAGATGATACAGAGTCCATGCTTTACCACAGAGACTTCAGCCACGGGTTCAGAAAATCCTGACCGGGAAGATATGCCTGCAGGGCCATGACCTCCGCACCATACTGCACGACACCTATACGGCAGATGCCTTTGCCAGTTGCTTCTGCATTTCAGGTATCTTAATGAAGACAAACATACTTTATATCACAGAGGGTGGAGGGAGGCTGGCCCAGAAGATATCGAGCCGGCTATCTGAGACCAGCACTGTCACCGAGTGCAGGGAGCACCTTGCCGATATTGTCACAAGGGCATGGGAGAGATACGACTCCCTGGTGTTCATCATGGCCACAGGGATCGTGGTGAGGGTCATTGCCCCGCTACTGAAGGACAAGCACTCTGATCCGGCGGTTGTGGTGTGTGACGAACGGGGTAACTTTGCCATATCCCTGCTATCAGGCCATGTGGGCGGTGCAAACCGCCTTGCAGAAAAGATCGCTGCAGTAACAGGCGGTCAGCCTGTGATCACAACGGCATCAGACGTGCTGGGACACACGGCCCTTGACCTGTGGGCAGAAAAGCTGCGCCTCGTGGTGGCAGACCCTGCGGCAATGAACAGGGCCATGGGAAGGCTTGTGAACAGGGGATTTGTCAGGCTCCATAGTGAGGTACCCCTGCCTGAGCTTCCACCTGACATCATAAGGGTGGAGCAGCGGGACAAGGCAGACATTGTGATTTCCTACAGGACACTTGGGGAAGAGACCGATACCGGCCACAAGGGGAAAAGAGACACCCGGTGCCTGCTGCATCCTCCTGTGCTCTCCGTGGGCATGGGGTGCAACAGGGGCACATCTGCCCAGCAGATTGGCCAGGCAATGTCTGATGCCTGCCTCGAAAACGGGCTTGCCCTGCAGTCCGTGGCCCGGATCGCCACCATAGACATCAAACGGGATGAGGCAGGGCTGATAGAATTTGCAAGGGACAGCGGGCTGAAACTGATATTTTTCACAAAGGAACAGCTAAACAGCGTTGAGAATGTATCCCACTCAGACGCCGTAATGAAGGCCACAGGGGCAAAGGGGGTATCAGAACCCGCAGCCATCCTGGCGTCTGGAAACGGCAGGCTCCTGGTAAGGAAGATGAAATGGAAAGACGTGACGACTGCAATAGCACTGGACACCTCACCGTGGTGGGAACAGGCCCAGGGGCAGCAGACCTGGTGACTCCGCGGGCTGCCCGGGCCATAAGGGCTGCAGAGGTTATTGCGGGCTACAAGACATATCTTGAACTGGCAGGGGATTTCATATCAGACAGCCAGGAGATACTCTCCTCATCCATGATGCAGGAGGTACAGAGGTGCAGACAGGCCATTGATGCCGCATGCCAGGGCAGGCGTGTGGCCCTTATATGCGGAGGAGACCCTGGCATATATGCCATGGCGGGCCTGGTCTTCGAGCTTGCCCGCCGGGCAGTACAGGATGGCGGCAGCATGCCGTGCATAGAGGTGATCCCGGGCATACCCGCGCTCAGTGCCTGTGCAGCCATCCTCGGGGCACCGCTCATGCATGACTTTGCCGCAATAAGCCTCTCTGACCTGCTAACGCCGTGGGAACTCATTGAAAAACGCCTGCACGCTGCTGCCTCTGCAGATTTTGTGATGGTGATCTACAACCCCAAATCAAAAAAACGTACCACACAGATTGCCAGGGCACGGGACATACTCCTCAACTACCGCAGTGCTGATACACCTGTTGGTATCGTCTCAGCAGCCACGCGAGAGGCGGAATCAGTGGAGATCACCACCCTGGACAAAATGCTTGACGCCAACATCAACATGCAGTCCACTGTGATAGTGGGCAACTCAAACACCTTTGCATGGAATAACCGCATGGTTACCCCAAGGGGTTATAGCGGCAAGTACAACCTTGGGTAACACCCACTATTATAACGGATTATTGGGAGGTTATGTCAATCAGTTAATGTTTGATATTATATAGCGGGACGCCTGCTTGTCATCGTCTGTGCACATAGAACCGGTACAGGTCCCTGAACAGCCGCACTCATTAGCCTTTGAACGGGACGGCTGCCCCGAGGCCTGGGGAACAGAACAGCCCGTGCACCCCTCACAGCCACCATCCTCCTGACCCGCAAGCTGCCTCAGCACCTTGCGGATAATCCAGTAGGTAGCACCGATTACAACAACGCCAACTGATATATCCTGTATCATCATCTCTTGTGATACTCCTGTCTCACCTGATCCGCACTTCCACAAGCGTGATCCGCGGTGTGGCTTCATCAGGCTATTTTCATATGTTAAAAACCGACATGGTACAAACAAGCCTATATGGTCTGAACGAAAAGGGAAAGGGATAATTTAAAAAAATGAACGAAAGTGAACTTATTGAAAAACTGAGAAAGATAGAGGCGCTCTTTGCAGGTGCAGCAACACAGGGAGAACGCGACTCTGCGGAACTTGCGCGGGAGAAGATTCTCAGACGCCTGCGGGAAATAATGGTTGAAGACCCGCCTGTGGAGTTCAAGTTCACCTTCCCGGACCAGTGGAACCGAAGGGTGTTCATCGCCCTGCTCCGCCGGTACGACCTGCGGCCATACCGTTATCGCAGACAGCGCCACACCACTGTGATGGTAAAGGTCTCAAAGAGATTCGTGGATGAGACGCTGTGGCCGGAATTTCTGAAGTTGAGTGACCAGTTGGAACAATACATAGAAAAGACCACGGAACGCATCATCAGCGAGGTGCTGCACAAGGACAGCTCGGAAGCCGAGGTAGTGAACCGGAAGGCCATTGGGCAAAGGGCATAGGAGCGCAAGCGCAAATTCAGTCCTGTGGGTGTGGCGTCCCCCCTTTGGGTTCATACATCCTGCATGGTTCACCAGAACTCTCCCTCACAACTGCTGCGGGAATGTTCCTGCTCTTGAAACCGTAAGCCCTGCAACCGTGCGGATGGGCAGGCTCCCAGGTCACATAGTAATGCCTGCAACCGGCGCAGTTTCGCACCCCCGTGTCGGTCCCGCTCTTATGCACGTGATCTTTTTGTGACATGGGCACCTACGAACGGGCAGGCGAGATGATCTCGATGCCGGCATCCTTCAGGGCCGCATTCACGGCCCGCTGGTTAAAGGTGTTCACCCTGAGATGCAGCAGCGGCCCCTTGCCATCCTCTGACTCCTCCCTTACCACACGGGTAAGAATGACCCCGTTCCGGGCCAGTACCGTTGCCACCTGCCCAATGAGATCCGGGGCCTCTCCGGCCCGGATGGTAATCAGGAGACTCCCCTTTTCTCCAAGCCCGAACAGGCTTCCGTAGGCCCTCATGAGGTCCCGTATGGAAAATATCCCCTCCAGCACCCTGTCCCTGCCAACCACTGGCAGGGCCCCCACATTTGATTTCATGAGCAGGATCAGGGCATCGTCAAGTGTGGACTCAAGGCCAAGGACATTAACGGCCTCTGACATGATGGCCTTTACTGTTGTATGGCTTACCTTTCTCATGATGCGGTCACGCTCCTCCGCGGAGGCAACGGATGAGGGAAGTGCGGAACGTATGTCCCTGTCCGTGACCATGCCCTGGAGCCGTCCGGAGCTGTCGGTAACAGGCAGATGTCTGAAGTCCCTGTCCCTAAGAATGCGATAAGCATCGAGTATAAGCACGTCCGGATCAATGGATACTGGATTACTGGTCATATACTTGGTTACAAACATCGCTATCAGCCTCTTGTAAAATTCATGATTATTTCGTACCGGGTTGAAACGTCACCGGCATGCTTTGACATCAGACCACCAGAGAGAGACCGCCGAGATAGGTCTCCACACTCGCGGCCAGGGCCTCAGGCACATAGCCGCCCTCAAGGATGGAGAGCACCCGTCCGTCAGTGAACCTGTCAGCCCAGTTGGCAATGGTGGTGCCAAGCCGTCCATAGACCACTGTGGTCCAGTCAAGGCCCGACATGTCATCCCGGCCATGGGCATCAAAGCCTGCGGCAATGATGATGCACTCGGGCCGGAACTGCTCCACAGCAGGGGTGATCTTCTCAGCCAGGGCCTGCAGAACCAGATCGTCACCTGCGCCAGGGGGCAGAGGGACGTTGAGTGTAAAGCCCTTGCCCGGGCCTGTACCCTGCTCGTAGTCCCACCCGGTGCCAGGAAAGCTGAATGTGGGGTGCTCATGCATGCTCACGTACATCACCCCCGGGTCCTCATCAAATATCTCCTGGATACCGTTTCCATGGTGCGCGTCAAAGTCAAATATCAGTATACGCTCCCTGCCATATGTGGCCTGCCAGTACTTAGCGGCAACGGCCACATTATTGAAGAAACAGAAACCAAGGGGAAGTCCTGCCTCTGCATGATGGCCCGGAGGCCTTACCGAACAGAACACGAGGTCGGACTTGCTGGCCTCTATTAGTTCGATCCCGGTGATTCCCGCACCTGCTGACAGGAACGCTATCTCCCATGTCTCGTAGCATATCCGGTTGTCGCTGTGCCCAAAGTACTCCCGGCCGCTGAGACACGCGTCTTCGAAACGCAGCAGATAATCGTCGTCGTGCACTGCAAGGATGTCCTCCCTTGAGGCAGCAACAGGCGCCACCTCCACAATGGTAGGGGCAAGCGGACCCTCGGAGAGTTTTCTGGCTATGGCCTTGAGTCTCTCAGGCTGTTCAGGATGGTCCTCACCGCCTGTGTCGTGGTGCAGGTACTCCAAAGAGGTTACCTGATGTATGGTCTTGAAAGTTGGCATGTAAACAGATTGTTTCCTGAATTGAGCGTGTTTGTTTGGTAGCGATTGTCGAATATCTTCTGAGCCACCTACTTATTGGCAACTCACCCTTTGACTTTTCATATTCAGTTAAGTATCCTGCCTGGCTGGAAAAGTAAAGAAGCTTGTTGCGCTGGACGCTACACTGCAGGAGTGCAACATCAAAGTCTGGTGAGGAGATAACAAATCAATCATGGCTACTACTGTTATTATCGGTACCCAGTGGGGGGATGAAGGAAAGGGCAAGATTGTTGACCTGCTGACAGGTCATGCTGACGTAATCGTACGCTTTCAGGGGGGGAACAATGCCGGGCACACCCTTGTGGTTGACGGGAAACAGCACATCTTCCACCTTATCCCGTCTGGAATACTGTACGGAAACAAACTCTGCCTCATAGGAAACGGCGTGGTCCTGGACCCTGAGGTGCTTCTGAACGAGATGCAGGAGCTTGCTGCAAACGGCCTGACCATAAACCCGGAACTTCTGAGGATCAGCCTCAATACCCATCTCATAATGCCCTACCACAGGGCTATGGACCATGCCAGGGAGGCAGCCAAGGCAAAGGGCAAGAAGATAGGCACCACCGGCAGGGGCATTGGTCCTTGTTACGAGGACAAGATCGTCAGAAACGGCATAAAGATAGCCGACCTGCTGGACCCTCAACTCTTCAGAGAAAAACTCGAGGACAACCTGAAGTACAAGAACTTCCTGTTCAAAGAGCTGTTTGGCACTGAAACCATCGATGTTGACGAGGTATATGGAAAGTATCAGGAGTATGCTGAAAAGCTGGAACCTTTTGCGGCAAATGTATCCATCCTGATAGATGAGGCGCGCAAAGCCGGAAAAAACATCCTGTTTGAAGGGGCCCAGGGCACGCAACTTGACATAGATCACGGCACCTATCCCTTTGTCACAAGCTCCAACACCATTGCAGGCGGGGCGTGCTGCGGTGCGGGTATTGGCCCCAGCAAGATCGACCATACCCTTGGAATCTGCAAGGCATATACCACCCGGGTGGGCGAAGGGCCGTTTCCAACCGAACTCTTTGACGAGACCGGAGACCAGCTCCAGCGCCAGGGTGTGGAGTTCGGGGCAACCACTGGCAGGAAGCGGCGCTGCGGCTGGCTGGACGGGGTGGTGCTGAAGGAAGCCGTGCGCCTTAATGGACTTGACGGCCTGGTGGTAACCAAGCTTGATGTGATGAGTGGTGTGAAAGATCCCAAGATATGCACTGCCTATGACGTAAACGGCACAAAGTTCGACTACATGCCCCCCAACATACGCCAGGCCCAGGCGGCAAGGCCTGTGTACATGGATGTTGACGGCTGGGACGACGACATCACTGGTGCAACCTCCCTCGATGATCTTCCCCCCAAGGTAAGGGACTACCTGAAGGCAATGGAGGATGTGGCAGGGATTCCCATTGCCATTGTATCGGTAGGGCCTGGCAGGGAACAGACCATCCTCATAGACAACCCCTTTGAAAGGGATTGAAGGGACTCAATCAAGAGACAGAGGCGTGCTGCTGCGCGGACAGGCTGGTAACACAATTACCCTGGTCCGCGCGTTTACGCTTTAAAGAGTGCCTGTGCTGGCGCGAACCCATCCCATGACCGGACCTCCCCCTGAAATATCCACAGCGGACTGGAGCGACTGGCGGTGGCAGGTGAAAAACCGCCTGACAACACCTGGGCAACTGGCATCCTTCTTAAAGATCATGGACCTGCCCCAGAACCTGAGGCGTGTGCTTGATCTATATCCGTGGGGGTCCACTCCGTATTACCTGTCCCTTGTTGACCGGGATGCCCAGTCTGATCCAATTGCCCTTCAGTGCATACCCCGGGAAGAGGAGATCACCTTCTCTCTGCCAGGATCAGACCCTGATCCGCTGGCAGAGCGTGCCAACAGCCCCTGCCCCGGCCTTCTGCACAGGTACAGGGACAGGGTGCTGGTGCTTGCCACCGGGACCTGCTATTCGTACTGCAGACACTGCAACAGGAAACGCAACTGGAAAACGCCTGATCTCACCCTGTCTGAGACTGATA
The DNA here is from genome assembly GCA_964638145.1 of uncultured Desulfobacterales bacterium. Lineage (GTDB taxonomy): Bacteria > Desulfobacterota > Dissulfuribacteria > Dissulfuribacterales > QOAL01 > S144-17. The sequence goes on from CAZXAK010000039.1 coordinate 25,494, forward strand.
TCCAGCGCATGGTGAGGTACATATCTGCCCACCCTGAGATACGTGAGGTGATCATATCCGGCGGGGATCCGCTTACCCTGCCCCTGGAGACCCTTGACCGCATGCTCCACTGTTTCAGGGCCATTCACAATGTGGAGGTGCTGAGGCTTGGCACGCGGGTGCCTGTGGTGCTCCCAATGCGTATTACCAATGAACTTGCACTAATGCTGAAGGGGCACAGGCCCCTGTGGGTGAACACCCACTTCAATCATGCGCGGGAAATCACCACAGAGGCTGCAGATGCGTGTGACCGGCTGCTCTGTGCCGGTATTCCAGTATCCAACCACACTGTGCTGCTTCGCGGTGTCAATGACAGTTACGAGGTGCTGCACAGACTGTTCACCAGGCTAAACCGCATAATGGTAAGGCCCTACTACCTGTTCCACTGTGATGCGGTAAAAGGGACGGATCACTTCCGCACCTCCATTGACACAGGCGTCAGGCTGATGCTCAAGCTGTGGGGGGATACTGGCGGGCTGTGTCTTCCGCGTTATGTGGTGGATCTGCCCTCAGGAGGAGGAAAGGCACCGGTAATGCCCTCATTTCTCATAGACTCTGACAAAGACTGCGCAATATTCAGGACGTCAGAGGGAGGCGTGTTGAAATACAGGGGGCCCCACGGGGCTGAGGCAAGGCATGGCAGGTGACAGCACCATGACATGCCATAAGGAGCTGTCCATGATACGACTGGCCCAGTGGTCACAAGCCATGAATTGACAGTGGATGACCCTGGATGTTATCTTGCGCCATGATCATCGAAAACATCACAATGCCTGAATTTACCGAAGGGCTCAAGCAGACACGCACAGTCATAATCCCATTTGGTTCAGTGGAGGAGCATGGCAGGCACCTGCCCCTTGGGACAGATACCATACACGTGTATGAACTTGCAAAAACCGTTACGGACATCTGTCCTGTGTTCGTGGCCCCTCCGGTATGGTACGGCCTGTGCCGAAGCACCAGTCAGCATGCCGGCACTGTCACTGTATCCTCCCGCACGGTTGAGAACATGGCCGTGGAGATTGCGACATCCCTGTACGGCCACGGTCTCAGAAACTTCATACTTATATCCGGACACGCAGGAGGCACCCACATGGCGTCTCTGATAAACGCAGGGGAACGAATGCTGGACACACTTCCTGAATGCCGGGTGGCAGTCCTGTCAGTGCTTGACCTGTCTGCGGAACTGTCACCGGAACTCATAGAGACCCCTGGTGACTCCCATGCAGGAGAGGTGGAGACCTCGCTCATGCAGTATTTGCGTCCTGAATATGTCAAGGGCACAAGCCCGGAAGAGTACCCGGCGTTTCCAGGCAAGATACTTGTCAGAGACAAACTCAAGGCATGGCCTGGCGGAGTATGGGGCAACCCCGCAAAGGCATCCAGGGACAAGGGCAAGACCATTGTGAGCAAGGAGGCAATGCTGCTCTGCAAGCTCATCAAGGAACTGGAAACATTATCATGAAATGAACGTGAAACAACGCCGCACGTGGCGTTACCCCCAGTCCAAGCTACAGGACACCTCTACGGCAGGTGGCGCTTTTTTTCATACTTTTAAAGCTTACCAGTTGCCAACATTCAGAGAAGGATGTATTTGCCCGCGGCTACGACCTGAAAAAAGCACCACCTGCCTTTGTCAATCGCTTCTGCACTGACAAATTGGTTGAATACACTATCTGCAAGGAGATATTTAATGTTCACTTACCAGAAACGCTTACCGGTTTTACTTGTCACCATACTGTTCTGTCTCGTACTGCTGCCTGCCTGTCAGAGCAGCGCCGACTCCCAGAAGGCCCCTGACTTTACCCTGCTCGACCTGCACAACAAGACAGTGAGGCTCTCAGATTTTGACGGCAAGGTGGTAATGATCAACTTCTTTGCCACATACTGTCCGCCCTGCCGGATGGAGATACCGGACTTTGTAAAACTCCAGAAAAAGTATGAAAAAGAAGGGTTTACAGTCATAGGAATCACAGTGGACGAGAACCCCACGGTGATGCTCCCGCCCTTTATGGAGCGTCTCGGCATAAACTATCCGGTGCTGCAGGCAACCAACAAGGTCCTTCGGGATTACCGAAACGTCTATGCCCTGCCCCGCACCTTCATCCTGGACAGGGAACACCACATAATCAGGGACTACACCGGCATGGTCACCGAGGAGGAGATAGAACCAATCATAAAGCAGGCCCTTGGGCTGAGATAACAGCTCCTGCCTGCAACTCTTGTCACAGGGCCTCCATGGCGTATGCCAGTGGGGGCCCTTTTTTTATGAGCGGATTGCCAAGTTTCTCAACTATGCATAGGGAATAATTGCAGACAATCCAAGCCTGAGACCTGTAAAGAAGGCTCAGAATACTGTAAAGAATCACAGGGAACGAATAATAGCTATATGGGGGAATGATTACACAAATGCCCTTCTGAAAGGCCTAAATGGTCTATTCCAGGCAGCAAGGGTCAGAAGCCCGTAGATACAGAAATGTCCAAACCTTCATCACCATGATCTATCTCATAGCTGCCCCAGAGGACACATATTGAAATCCACATGAAACGTCAAAAAAAAACGGAAAGTAACTCTGGACGTTATACCTATGAAAAACCTGATTGACACCCCCCTGTTCTGTAATTACAATGTAAATATTACAGAATGCTGGTTTAGGAGTGATTTATGAGGGCATCTATCATAAAAATCGGGAACTCACGGGGGTTACGTCTTCCAAAGCCAATAATCGAACAATGTGGTTTTGAAAAAGAAGTCGAGCTTGAAGTTCGTAATAACGAAGTAATTATTAGGCCCGTCAAGCGGCCTCGTTGTGATTGGGTAGAAGCATTCAAGGTAATGGCTAAAAGGGGGGATGATAAGTTAATAGAATTTCCAAATAGCGAGTGGGATGAGGAAGAGTGGGAATGGAGGTAAAGCGATTTGATGTATTTCTGGTAAGTCTTGATCCAACTGTTGGTCATGAAATAAAAAAAACTCGTCCTTGCTTGGTAATCTCCCCAGATGAAATGAATCAATATATTTCCACTATAATTATAGCGCCTATGACGACTAAAGGCAGGAATTATCCTACCAGGGTCAAATGTACTTTTATAGGCAAAAGGGGTCAAATTGTTTTAGATCAAATAAGAACAATTGATAAAAATAGACTGGTCAAGAAACTTGGCAAGATAAGTAAAAAGACCCAGATGGAGGTACTCAAAGTTTTACAAGAAATGTTTAGCTTCTAACTTGAAATTAATAATAAAAGTAGATAGTTAAAGGCATAACAAACCGCTCAAGGCCATTAAAAACACCATAAATGAATCTGCCAAGCTGGCAAGTTTACTGACCATTCTTGATGAAATCAGAAACCGCAATGAAAAGGTCATCATCTTTCTGGTAAACAAACGTCTCCAGGGTTTTCTTAGCGTCTTGCTGGCACAACTTTACAAACTAAAGACGATTCATGTCATTAACGGTGAAGTCAAGGCTGTTGCCAAACGGGCAGGCACCCGGACCAGACACACAATGATCCGTGATTTTGAAAACCAGGATGGATTCAATATCATCATTATGTCACCAATCGCTGCTGGTGTAGGGCTGACCATTACCAAAGCCAACAATGTTATTCACCTTGAAAGGCACTGGAATCCTGCCAAGGAAGCACAGGCAACCGACAGGGTATATCGCATAGGCCAGGAAAAAGATGTCAACGTTTACATTCCCATTCTGAAGCACCCTGATTTCGAATCCTTTGATGTCAATCTCCACAGACTGCTATGGCAAAAAAGCACCCTCAAAGACTCTGTAGTCACTGTTGAACAGGTGATTCCACAGCCAGACTTTGTAGATATGGAGACACAGGATGTCATTCTAAGCAAAGAGAACCTGTCTGATCTGAGCTGGAAGGAGTTTGAGGCCCTGGTTGCAGAGCTATTTGCCAGGAAATATGTAGCAGAAAATGTATGGCTAACCCCGGAATCAAATGATTACGGCGCAGATGTTGTTATAACCGGAAAGGGGAAAAATCTACTTGTGCAGTGCAAGTTCACGTCCAAGAGTACACTTTTCAGTCAAACAGCCGTAAGGGACCTGGCATCGGCGCCTAATTTCTATGGAAAGAGACTTAAAAGGGAATTTAACGAACTTGTTGTCGCGACCAATGCATCCAAAATCTCTGTCAATACTAGAAAGATAGCTGCTGACCATACTAACAGAGAGCATGCTATACACTTTACAACCCTTGCCGATTTAGAGATAATGCTCCAGAAATACCCTATCACACGAAAGGACCTGTTAAGCCGGTTAAACAAGGAGCGTTTGCATCTTATGGTATAGTAGGCATATTTTTCGAAGGTTGGGAGAAAGACAGGGAAGAAAGGGGCAAGGGACAGGCGTGACGGCATGGTCGCTGACCTGTATCCTTAATTATGAAAGGACGCCTACTTAATAAAAAAAGGATAAATTCATTCTCAGTTGAAAACTGAGTGAATGAATAATTACAGATTGACAAAAGTCATGGAGACTACACTAAAGAGCGTTCCAACTGGTTAAAGGCAAAGGTATGGCCATATCACCTGGCTTGAAATCACCCCTCCCCTACTCCCCAAGGTATGCGGCAATCACCCGTGGGTCGCACTGGACCTCCTGTGGCGTACCCTGGCTCAAAAGCTCACCATAGTTCAGCACCAGCACCCTGTCCGACACCTCCATCACCAGCCCCATGTTGTGTTCCACAAGCAGCACCGTGATGCCTGAACCACGGATATCACGGATGAGGTTACTCATCACCATGGTCTCGGTGTCATTGAGTCCTGCTGCAGGCTCATCCATGAGAAGCATGCGGGGCTTGGCGGCAAGGGCACGGGCCACCTCCAGCTTTTTCAGCATGCCATAAGGAAGGGATGAGGCGTCACGATTGGCAATATCCTCCAGACCACAAAACTCCAGGGCCTCCATGGCCATCTCCCGCACCTTCTTCTCCTCCCTGAGCACAGAGGGAAGCCGAAGCGCTGCCTCTACAATCCCGCAACGCGAACGCAGATGGCACCCGACCATCACGTTCTCAATGACCGTCATGTTGAGAAATACCTGAAGATTCTGAAATGTGCGAGTCACCCCAAGCCTCGCGATCTGATAGGGCTTGAGCCTGGTCAGCTCATGACCGTCAAAGGTGACTGTCCCTGCTGTTGGTTCATAGATGCTTGTGAGCAGGTTGAACAGTGTTGTCTTGCCAGCGCCGTTGGGGCCTATGATGGCAAAGACGATCTCGGGCTCCACCTGAAAATCAAGACCTGCAATGGCGGTAACGCCTCCAAATCTCTTCTCAAGCCCTGTTACTGTGAGAAGTGCCATGTTATCACCTCCCTGCATCTCTCTTCCTGAGCAACTGGGTTACAAATCTGCTCCCTGACACAAAGAGGCCATCTGGCAGAAAAATCATGATGATCATGAGGATGGCACCATAGATGAGCACTTCAAAATCCTCGAAGACCAGCAGAAACTCAGGGAGGATACTCAGCAGTACAGCCCCGAACAACGCACCAAAGGTGGAGGCAAGACCGCCAAGGACAACCATTGTCACAAGCTCGATGGAGAAAAAGAAACTGAAAGACTCAGGGCTGACAAATGCCTGCTGATGTGCAAAAAGGCTACCGGCCACAGAGGCAAGCAGGGCTGAAACCACAAATATCTGCGCCTTTACACTTGCGGTATCGACCCCTGTCATCTGGGCCGCCACCTCACTGCCATGAACCGCTGCCAGGGCACGTCCAGGCCGTGAATCCACTATATTCAGGGACACCCACGTGGAAAACAGCATCAGTGTACCAAAGACCCAGTACCACCTCAGATCAGTATTAATGGGCCAGCCAGCAATACTTATCTCAGGAATGCCTGAAAGCCCGTCCGGCCCCCCTGTAAGCCAGTCAGCCTGCACAAAAAAGATATGGATGATGATCCCCATGCCCAGGGTAGCCATTGCAAGGTAGTGACCTTTGAGCTTCAGGATTGGCCTTGCCAGCACAAAGGCCACTGTCCCAGAGATACCAAGGCCAGCCAGCATGGCAAGCCAGGGATTCAGCCCGTAGCGGGTGGTGAGTATGGCTGAGGCATAGGCGCCAAGCCCAAAGAAGGCCGCATGCCCAAGGGATATCTGTCCGGCATACCCCATGAGCAGATTGAGGCTTATGGCAAGTACGGCATTGGTGCATACCGTGACACCTACCACGGTCACATAATAACTGTCTGGAAATATCAGACCGAGAAGCACGAACAGCGCGGCCAGCATGTAAAGTCCTGCAAGACGCATCACACCCTCTCTGAATCAGCCTGGCCAAGCAGACCACCTGGCTTGAAAAAGAGCACGCCAAGTATCACAATAAATGCGATCGCATCCTTGTAGCCGGAAGAGATGATCCCTGCGCCAAGGGATTCTATTACACCAAGCAACAGGCCACCGGCTACCGCACCCATAGAACTTCCCATACCTCCGAGGATTGCCGCACAGAAGCCCTTGAGTCCAAGCATGACCCCTGAATCATAAGAGGTATAGGTGATAGGAGTGACCAGTATCCCGGCCACGGCCCCGAGCAGCGCAGAAACACCGTACGCTATCAGGAGCATGCGATTCACATTTATACCCACCAGCGCAGCGGCCTTTCTGTTGCAGGAACATGCCAGTATTGCCTTTCCTGTCATGGTCCGGTCAAAGAAGTATCTCACAAGCAGCACAGACAGAGCCGTTCCACCCATCACGTACAGATTCTGGGGAAGGAGTGTGGCGTTACCTATGGATATGGGCACATCTTTGGTAAAAGGAGGAAGGCCATAGATATCCTTTCCCCATATGAGCAGGGCTGCCCCACGCAGAAAGATGGAGGCCCCGATGGTAATGATGATAGTGGTGACCACTGAGGCGTTCTTTGCAGGTTCGATGGCGAGTTTTTCGAGAAGCATACCCACTACCATGGTGATTAGGACGGCTGCCACAAGGGCAAGGACATAAGGCACACCTGCGCCATACAGAAAGATGGCACTCATGGCGCCAATCATCACGAACTCGCCCTGTGCGAAGTTCACCACATCCGATGCATTGTAGATAATGGTAAAACCAAGACCTACCAAGGCATATACAGACCCTACGGTTATGCCACTGATGAGGAATTGAAACAGTTGGTCTATCATCAATTTTCAATAAACAGGCTTAAGGGATTCATGGGCAAGGACAGCCCATTACAAAACTACCCCCTGGGGATATCCCGCAGGGGGCAGGCTGTCAGGTACTGTTTTGTTGAAATCCTGCAACTGCCAGATTGCCCAGACTACAGGGCGGAATGCAGAATTCGGAATTATTTCACCAAAGTCCAGTTGCCGTGCCTTATCTCTACCATTCTGAAAGAATCGAGACCAAGGCCAAGGTGATCGGTGGGGCTCATATTGAATATGCCACCTGTGCCCACAAACCCCCTGGTCTTCTCAATCTCGTCCCTGATCTTTGCCCTGTCGGTGCAGCCGGCACTCCTTACGGCATTGACCGTTATGAACAGTGCATCATAGGCATGGCCGCCAAATGTAGAAACAGGACCATACTTGGCCTCATATTTCTTCTTGTATGCCAGGAGGACCCTCTTCTGGGGATCAGAATCAGGCAGGAGATCGGCAACGATTAGACCAGCGGCCGGGAGCCTCACGCCCTCTGCAGCCTCACCCGCAAGCTCGATGAACTTCTTGGAAGCAACGCCATGGGACTGGTACAGGGGCAGCTTGATACCGAGCTGTCGTATGTTCTTTGTAACAATGGCAGGGGCCTTGCCGAAACCGAAATTCACGATGGCCTGGGCGTCAGTGGCCCTGATCTTGGTGATCTGGGTGGTCATGTCAGTATCAGAGTTGCCATACTTTTCGTCAGCAACGATCTGGATACCGTACTTTGGAGCAATGGCAAGGCACTGGGCCCTTCCAGACTTGTCAAACCCGCCATTCCCTGTGATAAGTGCGACTTTGGTAATACCCCTGGACTTTATGTCCTGAAATATCTTTTCCGCTGCCATTCTGTCGGTATGCGGGGTCTTGAATATCCACTTCTTGACAGGCTCGATGATCTTGACAGATCCGGCCAGAGAGATCAGCGGCACATGTCCCTTCTGAACAAGGTCCATGACAGCGATGGTATTACCCGAGGTGCTGCCGCCAATAATCACGTCCACCCTGTCCTTCTTGATAAGACGGTTGACAAAGTTCTTTGCCTCCTTGGCCTTTCCCTTGGTGTCATAATGGATGAACTCTATCCTGGTCCCGTCGATGCCACCCTTGCTGTTGATGTCATCTATGTACATCTGCAAGGTCTTCAGCTCAGGGTCACCAAGGAATGAGGCAGGACCGGTTACAGCAAGAAAGGATCCAATCTTCAGGGTATCACCAGCAAATGCCCACTGTCCGGCGCACAACAGCAGGGCTGCCGCCATTGCCATAATCATTCTGCCTGTTCTAAACATAGGTAAATCCTCCTAATTGAATGAATTTAATGGATCATCCTAACTGAGGGCATGACACTGGTCAAGTAACATGGAGGCGAGCGATGCCACATTCCCCCACCTGTCACTCAGGTACCTGCGGCACGCAACTCTGCCCATGGATGAATCCCTGGCAAGCCCTTAAAATCACGTGGAACACGCAGCACCACATGAGAGGCAACCTCCCTCAAAGAGCTTTTTCTTCACCCACCTCATGCCGTACTTCAACAGTTCCTCCTCGTCTGAGGAGATGGTCTGGATCACCTCTTCAGGCTCCATGTATCTCTCAAGATTGGGGCTATTGAGAAAGTATTCCCGGAAACCGTCTATGTCATAGCACCCCATGTAAAAGACATCTATCTGATCTGCGGAAAGGTGCGCAATATTTGCCATCTGCTTTGCCTGCAACACCTCGCCAAACACATCGTTCATCTCATTGTATCTGTCTAACCGCTCATTCTCTTTCCACTGGCGAACTGTCCACTTCCTGCCGTCCTTGAACCCCTGGCAGTCAGGCTCTCTCACGATGTAGTAAAACTCTTCCACGCCCTCCATATCCTGGCTCCTTCGGGCCATGCGGGCAAGGGGATAGGTACGGCAGGCCCCAGGCCTGTCCTCATACACGGTGCAGCCCTTGCCCTCCTCAAGGAACGGGCACTTGAGATAAGGCCCCTCCATGCGGAGCAAGATCACTGGAAGGCCTGTCTCCTGTCCCACGTGCACGCCTGTATAACGCTTGAGAAAATCCCCGGACTTCATGCCAAGACGGTTCTTGAGCCGCAGGATGTCGTATGGCATGAGTACAAGGTTGAGATCGTGGCAGCAGTTGGTAAAGCACTTCTTGTCAGGAGTGCAGGAAAAACAGAAGGTATCATCATCCTTCAGGGCCTTTGAATCATCGATAAATGCTTCAGGACTGTCAGTCATAGACCTTACTCGCTCCTTAGTATCTTTCTGGTACGGTTATCACGCTGAACTATATTGTCAGAATGGATATGAACACAGTGGTTGATCTGAACAGAAAGTTGTCCATCAGACCGTCCCTAAGATAAATATCATCGCCGGTTCTGGTCAACAATCTTGTGAATATTTTCTCATACTCCATAACCAGGATTGCTATACCCGTTATCACCAGGCCCACGTGGTATGACCTGAATTGAGGGTTACTGACACACTGGAAGCTGGGGCCATGAAGGAGCAGCCCATAAAACAGGATTGCAAGAAAAAGGATAAAAGGAAAACCATACATACGGCAATATACAACGACAGGAGAGGATCCAACTGCCCTGACGCCCAGAGAACCATCCATGAACGGTCAGACTGCCAGCTCCTTATGTATCGACTGGACCAGCGAGGCCACAAAGATTGCCGCAGTGGCAAACAAGATACCTGGTACTATCTCATAAAGCTCAAATATGCCTCCGTGCAAATTCTTCCATATCAGCACGGTAAGTCCACCTGAGATGATACCGGCCACAGCACCCCAACCGGACATTGCCCGCCAGTAAAGTGACAGCACCACCACAGGCCCAAAGGCGGCACCAAAGCCGGCCCACGCATAAGACACGATATCCAGCACCATGTTGCCCGGATCAAGGGCAAGCAGACACGCCACACATGCTATCACCATGACTGCTATGCGGCCGGCTGTCACGAGCTCTGTCTGCCCGGCTTTCTTTCTAAGGAAGACACGATAAAAATCCTCGGTAAATACAGAAGCCGAGACCAGGAGCTGGGAATCAGCAGTGCTCATGATAGCGGCAAGCACTGCTGACAGGCATATACCTGCCAGCACAGGGGGCAACAGTCTGTGAACAAGAATTATGAAGACCTTTTCACTATCCGCAAGACCAGGACCAAGATACATATGGCCGGCCACCCCTGCTGCAACTGCACCGGACAGGGTCACGGCCGCCCAGAATGTAGCGATCCTGCGGGCATGAGACACGCTGTCAACCGAGTCAACCGCCATGAACCTGGCGAGTATGTGGGGCTGACCAAAATAACCGGCGCCCCAGGCCACAAGAGAAAAAACGGTCACCATGGATAGGGATGTCCCGTCCGCGGTAACAAAAGGATCCAGGAAGTGGGACGGAAAAGATGCCACCTCCTGTGCGCCATTGGTTCCATAGCCTGAAAATACGGCCACAGGCACCAGTATCAAGGCAAGAAACATGAGAGTCGCCTGTACTGCGTCTGTCCATGAAACGGCGAGAAATCCGCCAAGGAAGGTGTACGCTATCACTGCGGCAGCACCCGCCCCTACTGCCAGATGATAGGGGATTCCAAACACCGCATTGAAGAGCTTTCCGCCTGCGACCATGCCTGAGCATGTGTATATGGTAAAAAATATGACGATGAATATGGCTGATACCATGCGTAACAGCGTGGAAACCTCAGGGAAACGCCTGGCAAAGAACTCTGGAAGTGTAAGAGAAGCACTCCTTATAGTGGCCTCCCTTAGGCGCGGCGCCACAATACACCAGTTCAGATAGGTGCCGAGCAGCAGACCGCCTGCGAGGAGAAGCGACTCGGATCCTGAGACATATGCAAAACCAGGAAGACCGAGAAGCAGCCATCCGCTCATGTCAGAGGCCCCTGCGCTCAGGGCTGCTACCCAGGAACCGAGCCTCCTTCCGCCAAGTATGTAATCCTCCAGATCCCTTGTCTGTGCCCATGCTACAACACCGATGGCCAGCATGGCGACCAGATATATTACAAAAGCCGCTGTAACAGACGGTTCGCAACAGGACAGAAGGGGGTGTTCAGTAGCAGTCACCATGGCGCAGCGTCAGAGTCCATCTCAAGCCTTTGTCACTTGACAATCCCATCCTCGGACAGACGGGCCTCACAGAGGTCGGCAAGCGCATCCAAGAAATCAGGCCGGTCATTAAGGGCCGGGGTACGATAGAGATGCACCCCTCTGTCAAGCATCATGTCCCTGTACAGCATATCTATCTCATATAGTGTCTCTATATGATCAGAAACAAAGCTTATGGGTACTACCAATACGGTCTTCTTGCCGTGTTTTGATGCCAGCTCTTCAAGCATGGTATCTGTACCAGGCTCAAGCCACTGGACAGGGCCGCTTCTGCTCTGAAAACAGAGATGGCCCTTTATGCCGGTAACAGACTCAAGGGCAGAGATGGTGCGTTCAAGGTGATCCACATACGGATCACCGTCCTGGATAAAACTCCTTGGGAGGCTGTGAGCGCTGTACACCAGGGCAAAGTCTCCCGAAGGGTCAGAGGCCTCTTCTGGCCTGATCCTGCCAGAGGACACAAGCTTCTCCACTGCCTCATTCACGGTTGAGGCGAGAGCTGCCACATAACCCTCATGATCCGGATAGCTCTCCACCACATCGGCTTTCATCTCCAGGGCCTCTGCGCACTCTATGAACTCTTTCATGGAAGAACCTGTAGTGGCCCTGCTGTAATGGGGATAGAGTGTGACGCCAAGCACCGTATCAATACCATGCTCCTTAAGATCATAGAGAATACGCGGGGTCCTGGGGTGCCAGTAACGCATTGCAGGCAGACAGCGGACGTCATGGAATCCACGGGCAATCAGCCTCTCCTGCACTCCTGAAGCCTGCTTCCGCGTGATATCGAGAAGAGGAGTACGCCCACCTATCTTTTCATAGTTAGCCCTGCTCTTTGGGGCCCTCTTCCTTGCTATGAACCACGCGATGGGCCGCTGCATGAAACCTGGCCCGAGCCTTATAATATCCCGGTCGGAAAAGAGATTGAATAAAAAGGGCCTTACCGCATCAGGACTGTCCGGCCCCCCCATATTCATAAATAGAATTGCGCGCAACAGGGTACCTCACCATATATTTTTGCTATGTTGTCTCTGCTAAATTGAGCGTTCCAGATCATGTGAAATCTTGCCTCTGCCCACAAGGCACCACATCTACTGCATTGCCAGGCACATAAAGTACAGGTGATCGCCTGCGTACCATCTGCCTTGCATCTCATAGAAACTTGGGAATGCTCCTATTTAGGCTTTAATTTTTCAAGATGAAAGCTCGTGCGCTATATCCACGGCAAGTTTCACCTTTTCAGGCGGAATCTCCGGGAGCACGCCATGGCCCAGGTTGAATATGTGAGCCTTTGCCTCACGGCCCATCTCGAGGATTGAACCTATCTTCTCGCGAAGCTTTGGTTCCGGAAGGAACATGGCGCAGGGATCAAGATTGCCCTGGACCACGATATCCCCGCCAAGGTGACGCACTGCCGCTGCAATGTCAGTGCGCCAGTCAAGGCCCATGACCTCAGAGCCTGCCTCTCTTATCAGGTCCATAAGGTGACCGCCATCATATACGAAGTATATACGGGGCACACCCGCATCAGACAGGGCATCCATGATCCGCATGACATAAGGCAGGGCATTGGCCCTGTACTCGGCACGGGGAAGTATTCCGGCCCATGTATCAAACACCTGTACCGCCTGGACCCCTGCCTCTATCTGGGCCTTGAGATAACTTATGGTAACATCTGTTATCAGGTCCATTATAGCGGCAAAGAGATCCGGGGCCCCGTACATCATCTTCTTGATCTGCAGGAAACTCTTGGTGGTACCCCCCTCTATCAGGTAGCTTGCCAGTGTGAATGGCGCACCGGAAAACCCGATGAGCGGCACCCGTTCCTCCAGTTCCCGTCTGAGTATCCTGATGGTCTCAAGCACGAATGGCACATCTGACACAGGATCAATTGGGTGCAACCTATCAAAATCCGCACGGCTCCTCACCGGGGGCTCCAGTACCGGTCCCCTCCCCTCCTCAAAGGCCAGGCCCGCGCCCATTGCCTCCAGCGGGACCAGTATGTCAGAAAACAGAATCGCCGCATCCACACCAAGAATATCTATGGGCTGGATGGTGACCTCAGCCGCGAGTTCAGGTGTCTTGCACAGGGTAAGGAAGTCATGATTTCCTCGCACTTTCTGATATTCAGGCAGGTAACGGCCGGCCTGACGCATGAACCACACAGGCACAGGTGATGTCTTTTCGCCCCGGCATGCCTTAAGGAAATTGTCATTCATTTGCTATAACACTCCGATATATGGTTTTATCTATGGCCAATTCAAAACCCCTTGGAATCAGCCTCTACTCCTTGGGGAATAGTTGCAGAAGGGTTCTTCCTCAAGATAGTCCCCTGTCACAGCGTATGCCCTGGCCCGGCACCCCCCGCACACACGAACATACTCACACCTGCCGCAACTGCCCTTGTAGCTGGAAAAGTCTCTTAATTCCTTGAACAGTTTGCTGTTTGTCCATATATGCTTCATGGACTGATCCCTGATATTTCCTGCGGGAAGAGGGAAATAGCTGCATGGCAGGACATTACCGTCAACGTCAATAAGCGAGATGAGCTGGCCGGCCAGACAACCCTTGGAGCCTCCGGTGGAAAACTTGAGGCTACGGTGTTCCACCCTCTCTCCCTCAGCCTTTGCGAGCTGCAGACGAACACGGTAATAGTGCGGGGCACAGGTAGGACGTACCAGCATGTCGTGCTCATTCTTCTCCATCTCATAGTGCCATTTGAGCAACTCCTCATAGTCTTCCGGGCTGATAAGCTCCGCCATGATATCCTCACCGCGCCCTGTGGGCACGATCATGAACATGTACCAGGCTGTGGCCCCAATCTCCTTTGCCAGCCGATAGACATTGGGAATATCATCCTGGTTTCGTTTGGTAAATGAAGAATTGATCAGGAAGTCAATGCCGTTTTCCCTGAAGAGACGTGCGGCATTCATGGTACCGTCAAATGCGCCTGGCTGACTACGGAAGTTGTCGTGAATCTCAGCATTTGATCCGTCAAGGCTCAAAGACACCATGCGGATACCGGATTTTTTTATGTCTTTGCAAATTTCCGGTGTAACAAGCGTGCCGTTGGTTGCAAGGCACATCCGCAGGCCCTTTTCCGTACCGTATGTGGCAAGCGTGAACACGTCGTCCCTGAGCAGGGGTTCCCCGCCGGAAAGGACCACCACAGGCTTTGCAAAAGAGGAGATGTCATCTATGATCCTAAACCCCTCCTCAGTGGAAAAATCAGGGTGTCCGCCTGCCTCAAGCTCTGAAGAAGACCTGCAGTGCACACAGTGAAGGTTACATCGTCTCGTGATCTCCCAGGCCAGCCATTTGAGTTCAAAATCCATAGACATTCCTCATAAATCCGTATAATTTTCATGGGAAAAATTAGGTTGTTATACATATTGCAGGACGGTACAGGCAGGAATATCTCCCTGTTGGGTCAAACCCGCCATACGCCAGGCAACTGCATAATTTTTTAACATACCATCTTAATCCTGGCATTGCCAAGCTTGACGTATCGGTTTTTAGCCTATCATGCCCTTTCAATTTGATATACTCATGAAAACTTCAACTCTGTTTGTCCCACACCAATGCAACCGCTGAGATAAGCGTTTCAAACATGTTATCCTGACCTTTACCCGCAACGCCTGTCCCAATCCCCTTCACTTTACCTTGTCACTGGTTGCACGTTTCTGGTATATTTCCTCCTACCCAAAACTACACATCAGGAGGCTGAAAATGGATACCATACAGTGCATCAAGGGCAGAATGAGCATAAGAAAGTTCAAGAAGGAACCAATACCCAAGGAACTGATCGAAAAGATAGTGGACACCGCACGCTACAGCCCGTCGTACAAGAACAGCCAGCCGTGGAACGTTGCAGTGGTATCAGGAGAGAAAAAGGAAGCGCTTTCAGCCATGCTCGTAAGGTTGCTGGAAGATGGCGTTGAGCCATGCCCCGATATCCCGGCCCCGAAATCCTGGCCTGAACCTGAAGAGAAACGAATCGCTGATCTATTCAGAAAGAGGAAAGAGGCAACAGGAATAGACCTGACAGCGCCGGACATGATAAAAAAGGCCAAAAAGGCGAACTTCAACTTCTATGGGGCCCCTTACGCACTGTACCTGTATCAGCATTCGTCATTGAGCCAGTGGTCCATCTTTGACATGGGACTCTTTGCCCAGTCACTGATGCTTGCCGCACACGCAGAGGGGCTTGGCACGGTCCCCCAGGCATTTGTCACTGATTATGCAAAAGATATCAAGAAGTTTCTGAACATTCCCCAGGATATGAGACTGGTTCTTGGAATATCCTTAGGGTGGCCCGACATGGACTCTCCTGCCAATGCCATGCGTACGGACAGGGCACCTCTAAACGAGATAATGAAGTGGTTCGAATAGAGAAAAACTTTTCCATATGCGCATAATTTTATCAGGGATATCTTATTGAAATAAAAACACAAAAAAAACAAAAGATATTATTTTATCTCTGAGACATCCGGATATTAGATGGACAGCAAACATAACCTATTGAAATTACATGCTTATTTTTCAACAAACAGCTCCAGGCTGCTTAACTTAGCACCACTTAGGCCCCACGCATAGCCACTACTGAATAATCATTTCATTTTTAATAGTAAAATCAAGTAGTTAAATTCAGGCATAAATATTGCTGTTTGTGTATCCGAATTATAAACTGCCATACTACACAACACCTGAATGCAACAGCAATTGGCAAAGGCGAATGGTGCTTTTTCATGGTTTTGACCACGAGCAAACATATCATTAACAACTCATTGCAACTGATGAGCTTTAAATGCATGAGAAAGCACCATCCGCCGTGTAGGTTCTTATACGTGCAGGTATCTTATTATTTAGGTATCTTATGGATGATAAGCTGGAGTTGTTGTCAGGCCGTATCATGACGACTGCCACCTTTCACACACGATTGTTCCACCAAAATAAAGGAGACATCATTAATGAAAAAGACTATCGTTCTCACACTATCCATTTACTTCATGGTCTGGAGTGGCAGCGCCATTGCGGCAGTGATCTTTGCAGACGACTTCAACAGTGAGCATGGAGGCACAGGCCAGGGCAACTACTATGACTTTGCAAACTGGACTGTCTCAGACGGTTCCGTGGACCTGTTAGGCGGAACTTATTACCCTCAATATACTTATGAAGGCCTCTCTGTCGATCTCGATGGCTCCACCTACAATGCCGGCGTCATGACATCAAAAGAGATTGGCGTGGAAACCGGTTGCACGTATCTTTTTTCTTTTAATATATCAGGCAACATGCGCTATGGGACAGACACTGTCTCAGTAAAGGTGACCAACTCTGACTATAACGAAAATTTCCTGCTGAACTATGACGAGGACTGGCAGCAGATAACCAGGCTGGTAACCATAACATCTGGCACTACTGCCCAGATCATCTTTGACAACGCAGGTGGCGACAACAAAGGGGCATTACTGGACAATGTCTCCTTCAGCACCACCCCTGTGCCCATCCCTCCCACCGTGCTACTTATGGGGCCAGGGATATTAGGGTTGCTATCCTTGCGGTTCAAGAAAAGGAGGGCACACGCCTGAGAAAAACACCTCCCAAAATCATGATGGAATGACAGACTGAAGACAGAGGGCAGGTCAACACCGCCTGCCCTTTGCCAGGCTCATAGCCCGTAACCCAGCCCCTGCCAATATCACCACGCCCCTACTTTTCCAACAAAATCAAGCTGCTTCACGACCCAGAAATTTTTTTTCACCAACCGCTTGACTTCTCACTCGCCATACCATATATAGATAATACTTACTCACCACCTGCCACATATTGTTGTGCCAGGGCCATAATACAGGACACCTGAAATATGAAATCAAATAAAGATGGCCTGTAGCATGGTGACAGGAATCAACCCGTAATGGACGTGAAACCTGTCACGTACACTTTTGGCATTCAAGAGGAGGAGATGTCTGCGCAAACAGTATGGCCCTGTAGCAGCAGACGCCACTGTCCCGCAACGGGATATCAAGATGCCAGGTTGGTGAATAGTTTATCCGATAGCAACACCCCTTGGCCATACTACACGCCACCTGAATGCAGCAGCAATTGGCAAGGCGGATGGTACCCTGTGCCAATTATTTCTTAACTTCAGGTGCATAGTAGTATGCTTATCGAGATCTTTACCTGAATTGAATTAACAATACATACCCCAAAAGGCTTTTACGAGAGGAACAAGACATGCACAACAGAGTTTCAGGGCATGCGCCAGTGGATTCTGCCCAGGCACAGCCGCTATTTTCAGCCATAAGAAAACGTGACGGCAGGCTGGTACCCTTCCAGGCGGCAAAGATAACCGCTGCCATAACCAAGGCCGGCAAGGCCACAGGAGAGTTTGATGAGGCCGAGGCTCGCAAACTCACAATCCGTGTACTGACCCTGGCGCAGGCCATGTATCAGGACAGCACCCCAGGAGTGGAAGAGATACAGGACATAGTTGAAGACGTGCTGCTGGCCTCACCATTCAAGAAGACAGCCAAGGCATACATCCTTTACAGGGACCAGCACGCCCGCATAAGGGAGATGGTACAGAAGGCAGACCTTGACCTGATCCAGCGCTACCTTGACAAAATGGACTGGAAGGTAAAGGAAAACAGTAACATGTCCTACTCCCTCCAGGGGCTCAACAACTTCATCTCCAGTGAGATCAGCAAGACCTACTGGCTCAACAAGATATACACCCCTGAGGTGAGAAAGGCCCACACAAATGCGGCAATACACATCCATGACCTGGGCCTTCTGTCCGTGTACTGTGTAGGCTGGGATCTGCAGGAACTCTTAGTCTCCGGCTTCCGCGGTGCCCCGGGCAAGGCAGAGAGCTGTCCGGCCCGCCACTTCAGGAGCGCACTTGGACAGATTGTAAACTTCTTCTACACGCTCCAGGGAGAGGCGGCAGGCGCCCAGTCGTTCTCAAGTTTCGACACGCTCCTTGCCCCATTCATCAGATACGACAACCTGAGTCCCAAAGAGGTGAAACAGGCACTTCAGGAGTTCATATTCAATGTGAACGTGCCTACGAGGGTTGGCTTTCAAACCCCTTTCACCAATGTCACCCTTGACCTGTGCCCGCCTTCGGAGCTGGCAGACATGCCTGTGATCATTGGCGGCAAACCGCAGAAGGAGACATATGGGGACTTTCAGGAGGAGATGATCACATTCAACAGGGCATTCCTCGAGGTGCTGGCAGAGGGAGATGCCAGGGGCAGGGTCTTCACCTTCCCCATCCCCACCTACAACATCACACCTGAGTTTGACTGGGACATGCCAGGCATTGAAAAACTGTGGGAGGTAACCGCACGCTATGGCATCCCCTACTTCGCAAACTTCGTAAACTCCGACCTGAGCCCTGATGACGCACGTTCCATGTGCTGCCGCCTGAGACTGGATGTCAGCACGCTCAAGAAACGTGGCGGCGGTCTTTTTGGCGCAAATCCCCTCACAGGATCTATTGGTGTCGTGACGATAAACATGCCCCAGGCTGCCTATCTCGCATCGGACAAGGACGATTTCCTAAACCGCATCGGCAGCCTAATGGAGATAGCACGCACAAGCCTTGAGACAAAACGAAAGGTACTGGAGCAGTTCACGGAAAAGGGCCTGTATCCCTACACCAGGTTCTATCTCAGGCACGTAAAGAAACGTTTTGGCAGGTTCTGGAACAACCACTTCTCCACCATTGGACTTGTGGGCATGAATGAGGCATGTGTCAACCTGATGGGAAAAGACAT
Organism: uncultured Desulfobacterales bacterium; assembly: GCA_964638145.1. Taxonomy (GTDB): domain Bacteria; phylum Desulfobacterota; class Dissulfuribacteria; order Dissulfuribacterales; family QOAL01; genus S144-17. The sequence continues at coordinate 44,628 of CAZXAK010000039.1, forward strand.
TGGCACCGCTGAGGGCGCTGCCTTTGCAGGGGAAGTCCTTGACTTCATGAGAGACAGGCTTCAGGAGTTCCAGGAAGAGACAGGAAACTATTACAACCTCGAGGCAACCCCAGCAGAAGGCGCGGGCTACCGCATGGCACGCACAGACAGAAAGAACTATCCTGACCTGATATGCGCAAACATGGATGAGTGCAAGCGTGGAGCAAACCCGTTTTATACCAACTCAACCCAGCTCCCGGTAAACTATACGGATGACATCTTTGAGGTGCTGGACCTCCAGGACGCCCTGCAGACAAAGTACACAGGCGGAACAGTACAGCATATATTTCTCGGTGAGGCCGCCCCTGACTACCAGGCAGTCAAGGCCTTTGTGAAAAAGGTGTGCCACAACTACCATCTGCCATACTTTACACTGACGCCTACATTCTCCATATGTCCGGAACATGGCTACCTGAACGGAGAACATGGGAGATGTCCTGAATGCGGCCAGGAGACCGAGGTATACTCGCGGGTTGTGGGTTATCTGAGGCCTGTGAAGCAGTGGAACGAGGGCAAACAGGAAGAGTTCGGCATGAGAAGCAGATTCAGGATTGTCTGAGCTGAAAAATACTACATGACACGTATCTGCTTACAGGGTACACCTCTACTGCCTCAGGGCCTTCGCTTACCTGTTTGGCACTTGAACTACAGGGAGTACGCCAGCGTACCCTCCGCGTTGTATCTGGAGCACCCTGTAAGCAGATACATTTTCACCTGAATTGAGCGTTTCAAATCATGGCGATAGAGGCGATTCATAGGACCATCAGGCCCACCAAGCCCTGAACTTGCCAGTATCTATATGCACGAAGTGCTCTCTCCTGTAATACCCCACTCCACCCCTCCTGAGCCGGTACGCAGCCCTCCTGAGCTTTGCTGTGGTCACGCCAGGCACCCTGATATCAACGGCCCTGCCATAAACATGATAGCTGTGCTTTGCCACCTTGCGGCTATGTCTCCTCAGCATATTGTTGGTAGCCGGTGTCCTGTAACCTGAAAGTATGAAGAACGGGTCTGTCAGACCAAGTTCCAGCTTTATGCTGTAGAGATAGTCAAGGAGATGGGGGTCGATCACATGCACCCTGCCGCAGTAATGGTCACGGAAGTGGTGATTGACCTTTCTCAGGGCACTTCTCACATACCGACCGTTCTCAAAATAAGTGACTGCAAGGTGCTCTTTTGTGTTGGGGCTATAAAACGACAGGTTTCTTATGTCCACGTCTGCCAGCGGACCTGCCGTTGACCTGTCTGTCTGGGCCGCCTCAGCCATACGACACAAAGGGCCCAGCATAAGGGCGGCAGCCGAGGCTGTAATACCTGTTAGAATCCTTCTCCTGCTTATCAACCCCTCTTCTTGCATGGCATTGACATATGACACACTACCTTCTTTCTCCTGTTCAAGGCATGACTTCCTCATCTTTGACGTCCCTGTCCTGTACTAAATCTTTTGTAGTATTGCCACACTGCCTGAATTCTACATTCCGAATACGAGTCAAATTGGTCAGGGCCGCAGGGACCTTCAACCGTTCCCTCGCATTCGGAATACAGAATTTAGATGGCGGCTGTTAATGATCCTATCGAGATAATTTCTAATTTGTTAAAATGCATAATGACAAAAATGTTACAATAAACAGAAAGGCACTGCAATAGAATTTTTGTATCTGCTCACAATGTATCACATCTACTGCCTCGAAGTCTTCGGTTACCTGTCAGGCACCTGAAGTACAGGGACCCCGCCTCGCACCCTCCACCTTGTAGTATCTGTAGCGCCCAGAAAACAGATACATTTCAGACAGAAGGAACCGCATCTATTTGTGTCATTGTAACGCCGAGATGTGTCGATAAGACAATAAAGATGTTGAGCAGTTCATACCTGATCAGGACTCTGAAACGAAGAAACCATGCTACAGGACAGCTATATGGCGTATTCTGCTTTGTCTACCCACCCCTTAATTATGATAACTACGGTGAAGAAATCATGTCACGAGACCTTTCTTACCAAATAAATACGCAGCCTCGCTCAGATATATGATTTTACTTGAATTAAGATATGTACCAGGACTTCAGCGCCTGCTTCCCATCCCACCCATAGAGACATGCACCGCAGCCATTCGGGAACTCGGCGGGAGGACCATGGACATGGCTGACTCCAAGGCGTTCCGGTTCACCTTTGCCAGCATGAAAGAGGCAGTAGCGCTCTGTTCAACACTCTCAGACCATATCAGGCCAAAGGGCTTTGCATATGACATACCGGAATTATTCCCCTTTCATGCCATAGCATGGGAAACCCGGAAACCCTCTCCCGAAATGTGGCGCCTGTCACCGCCAGGGCATCTGCTAATTCCCGCGGACATGGATTTCCCTGGCACCTCTCCGTGGCTCTATGAATGGGAGCTGTGGTGTATTTCAGGAGAAAATTCTGTTGTAAACAGGATAAGCCCAATTCGTTCACTCCTCATCCTGGGGCATATGAGACAGGAATGTTTCTTTTGCGGCAGCCATCTCCATACATCCAAGCAGTGTCCTGCCATGTGGAGCCAGGGCGTATCAGAGTTAACTACAAACAGGCTCAGTGACATCCACCCCTCATTGTGGATCGAATACCTGAAACGTGTCCGTGGAGAGAAAAATGACATTACAGCAGCACTCGACATGTTGATGCTGGACTTGAGAAGGGAGTTCACATGGAACTTTGCTACTCGGCTGTGCCGTTCCTCTGCCACCCATTTCAGAGAACTGTCTGCCTCTCCGCTGAAATCCCTGGATGTCTCTGAACTGAAAGAGCTGTTTACAGCAGTTGGTAACTGCGACCTCCCACAGGTTGAAGTTGCGCTTAACCGCACAGGTAAGAAGAGTGACGCATCTGCCCTATCAATTATCAAGGGATTTTTCTTCGTTGCCATTGGGGATATAGAGTCAGCAAGGGAGGAGTGGTGGGATGCCGAAAGAGAGGCAGGCACACCGATGCGGAAATGTTATGCTGCCCTGCTTCAGGCACGCCTCTTCCTTGTCAAAGGAGACATAGCAATGGCAACGACAGCAGCGAACAGGGCCATGAGGGCCGATCAGACAGCAATTGCCGCCTACTGGGCCATGATACTCGATGCGCTTCAAAAGGGTAGCAGCAGGCTCATCAGCAACTTTCATGCGCTGTCCACATCACCCAGACTGTGTACTGCCACTCTGATTGACCCCCTCCTCATAAGACACCAGATAGAGGTGGAAGCCACATTCAACAGGATATGGAAGCGCCAGGAGGAACAGGCCATGATGCATGTAAAACAGATAGAAGGGCTGATTCAGCAGGCCCAACATGCCTTTGGCCCGGAAGTGGTGCAGGAGTCTGCAATCCGCCTCAGGGATTGGCGAGGCAGATGGCCCCGCATGGGCTACAGGTCGCTGCAAAGCTCCGGGGAGTTCTTGGATGACCTTAAAGCGCAGGTTATGAAGGAGATACACAGAAAATTCAAACACACACTCTCAAAGTTTCCCGGCTTTGAAAACCGGTGCAGGACCATACTCTCAAGACTTCCTGCAAACTCATCCACAGTAATTATTCGCCGCATGTGCCGCGAGCTGATACGAGACATAAGGGATACGGCCTTGCTTGGAAGGACAAGAGACCTTGAAAAACTGGCCGGATTCAGTGAAAGGGCCAATGATATAGTAAACAGATATAATAAGGTAAACAGGATGTACCAGGACTATATAGACAGGGCGTGGCAGAAACGCATGATACTGAAACTGCTCATCTATGGCACGGCCTTTTCCATAACAGCATGGCTTGTCATGTACATATACAAACTGCTCAGGCCATGATTACGGGATTGAAACAGGAAAGGCTGACATGACAGTCAGCCTCATAAACAAAGAACTGGCAAGAGCCGTCTGGAAACTACCATGTCCCATCGTCACCCTTCCAAACGACTCACCCTTTAATTTACAACCTATTGAAAAAAGAAACTATTTCTCTATGAATCCACCTCCACATTGGATGCCTGTGGCCCCTTGGGACCTTCAACCACTTCAAAGGTGACACTCTGCCCCTCATTCAGTGTCTTGAAACCATCAGACTGAATCGCGCTGTAATGCACAAAGACATCCGGCCCGTCATCCTGAGAGATAAAACCATAGCCTTTCTTGTCATTAAACCATTTCACAGTACCGTTGGACATGAACCTACCTCCTAACACTTTACACACTGTACTACATAGAAATCAGTACAACTCTCGCTCCCACGTCTCCGGCTCCATGCCCCGGACACGGGTAGCCAATTAAAAAAACTCCAGGGGTCTCCCCCTTGCAAAAAACCGACGGGCCAGAACTTGCAGCATGAAGGTAAAGTACCACTGCTGTAACCTTCCTGCCTCGACAGGACTGCAGTTACTCACGCACTGAATCACAGCCCTTTCTATAACTTGTGATGCTGCTTACCCACAGCACGGTGTCAGGTGCCACTACAGGAAACCAAGGATAGTGGCATAAGGCCATAAAACAGCACGGTGTTTGACCACAGACCTGTAGATAGTATATGTGAGTAAAAGTTCCGGGTCAAATTTTTTTTACCATGAAAGTGTACATACTCCAGACGAGCACTGCCCCTTACAGACCCAAGGCCCCTGCTTGTACCTGACAATATTGTCAACCCGGCGGATTAAATGCTCTACCCGGGGTCATGTTGCAATATACAGGAAGGAGAGACCTCCACGGTGTTGACATGGAAATTCTGTGGCATTAATTTCTTACTGCATATCAGGAGTTAGCAATATGAGGAGACATTATCCAAATCGTGCAACAGGGGATAATGTTACCAAGAGCAGCCGCTCCGGCCACATCACTTTCTGATCCGTATCCCCATAAAGGAAACACCACTTAACCCATTGGAATCAAGTGGTGATGCAGAGTGGTGGGTATATATTTCTAAGCGAGCTGCACAGGGCCTGAATGAAAAAATGGTTGATAATACCAAATTAGATCTTTCGGAAAGAGACGAGGCAATACTCAAGTCTGTAGTCCAGACCTACATTGCCACTGCTGACCCAGTGGGTTCACGAACCGTGGCCCGCCATTCAGGACTGGGCCTCAGCCCTGCCACTATCCGTAACTGCATGGCAGACCTTGAAGATGCGGGACTACTCTACCAGCCGCATACGTCGGCAGGGCGCATACCCAGCCATGAGGGCATGCGCTATTACGTCTCCAACCTCCTTGACAAAAAAGAGATTCCCCAGCAGGAGCGGGTAGCGTTGGAGAGTGCCATAGTCTCAAACGTATCAGACTTTGAAGAGATGCTGAAACGGGCGGTCAGGGTAATGGCATCCTGGTCAGGAAATGCTGCTGTAGTCACCACCCCCCATCAGGAAAAATCCAGGCTTATACACGTTGATTTTGTACAGGTAAGACCTGGCACCATACTGGTGATAGCCGTATCTGATTCAGGTGCCGTGCACAACCACCTGGTACAGATCGACAGGGAGATACCTGCCAACAGGCTTAGAGTGCTTGCCGATACGGTATCTGCCTACCTTGAACTCATGGACATAGAAGAGCTGAAGAAGGAGCTTAGAGACAGCATCGAAGAGGACCGCAAGTTTCTCGAACTGCTTATCAACGAGACCATAACCGCTGCATCCCGCCGCCAGCCTGACAAGGATATCATCATTGATGGCAGACTGAACCTGCTTGACTATCCCGAGTTTTCCGATATTCCCAGTATCAGGTCCCTGTTCGAGGCATTTGAAGAGAAGAAGATACTTGTTGCACTGCTTGAACGGTGCATAGAGATGGACCATACCAATATATTGATAGGCAGTGATGGCCTTGGCCAGTCTGCCCCGGACAGCAGCGTTGTCATTGCCCCGTACAGGGAAAAGGGGACCCCTGTAGGGAGCATAGGAATTGTAGGGCCGGCAAGGATGGACTATGCACGGGCAGTGGCACTTGTGGAATACGTATCCCACATCCTCAGCAGGGACATGTGACCCCATATATCCTCATCTATTGCTGACTGAAATCGATTGTACTCCCTTTCCGTACCTGACCCTCGCCCCCCTTGCCAGCACAGGCAACTGTGCAGCACGTTGCTACCACCTAATAAATTGAGCGTTTCAAATTATCACTATTTTTTGTCCCTGCCCTTGCATTTGGAAAAATCATCCTTACTTTTCTTTTGAACCTTTCGATTTACATCCTTGAAGTATCCTAAACCTGAATTGAGCGATTCCCAAGTTTGCATGAGATGCAAGACGGAGGATACGCAGACGTACTGTTGTACTTCAAGTATCCGAACAGGTAAGCGAAGACTCCGGCGCAGCAGATCATGCGAAATCGGGAATCCCGTAGCGGTTTCAAATTATGTAGAAAGCAAAACAGTTACAGCAAACCCGTTGGGTGACGGGTAATTTCACAAAAAACAGCATTAATTTATTGTAATTAAAGATAAAACAAGATTTCACATGATTTGAAACGCTCAATTCAGGCTAAAACCTCTACTGAGAAATGGACATTCAGAAAGGCATGGCCCTTAGGACATGCGATGAGAGGATGTACCGTTAGCAGTGGTTCATGCTTAGAGTAGAGGATTGATTTGGGCCGCTGGCCTGCAAGATGTCATGTTACTACCCCTGCCATGAGGCACATGGGCAAGGGAGATGTATAGGTGACGAAAAATAAAAAAATATTACATTGGAGACAATCCCCATGATGGAAGATACCAAAAAAAATCACCTCGAATCCTCTGAACAGGATGAAAAGGAGACCACAGCTCCTGCAGATGGAGAAAACCAGGGTGAAGGTTCTGACCAGGCTGCCCCTGAGGAGGATATCTCTGTTGAGGAGAAACTCGCAAACACCGAGGCTGAACTTGAAGCCTGCAAGGACAAGGTGCTCAGGCTGGCAGCAGAGCTTGAAAATTTCAAGAAACGTACCCAACGGGAAAAAGAAGAACACATGAAATATGCCTTGGAGGCCTTTGCCAAAGAACTTTTGCCATTTCTCGACAACCTCGAGCGGGCAGTGGAAGCGGCAAAGGAGTCCAAGGATATTGACAAGCTTATTGAGGGCCTTGACCTGACCCTTTCAGGCTATTTCAAGACCCTGGAAAAATTCGGCCTCAAGGTCTTTGCCGCAGAGGGCAAACGATTTGATCCCAACTACCATGAGGCGCTGACCACTGAAATCAACGATGAGGTCGAAGAAAACACCGTGGTCAAGGAACTGCTCAAGGGCTACACGCTGCATGAGCGCGTACTGAGGCCAGCAATGGTAGTAGTTTCAAAGAAAGATTCATCCCAGCAGTAGACATGTCAAAACAAATGCTTACTGTTTAGGGTGACAGATTTTGGAATGAGGTGTGTTCCTCAGGAAGGCACCTAAGCGGATAGCAAGATACGAAACAGGCTTTTGAAGGCCGGTATCTGCTGGCCGCCTGCTGCAAAAGTGACCATACGACCAACTAAGTTGCAGCACACACAAACAGATGGAAAACGGCAGTAGAGGATTCATCAAGGAAATTCAGTGCTGCACGGGCAGTGCCGCATGCACAAGTAAGATAGATAGTGTCCATCCATAAATGATAAATGGCCCTTTTGCCTGATGGCTGCGTTGCTTGCAGGTGAAAATGTCATGTGCGGTTAGTACACTCCGCTTTTTCACCTCCTGGCGACTTGCCCTCCAACAGAACTTCTCATTTCTGGATGGACAATGGAGTACGATGGACTGTCCGGACAACTCACATTCATGGAGGCATGGATAGGGAAGTGAGTCAAACAGAAGCAGCAGGATGAAACGTAGTGTTGCCACTCTTATCTGCATGAAAAATTTTAAATTATCAGGAGGAATCTTAAAATGAGCAAAGTAATAGGAATCGACCTTGGCACTACCAACTCATGTGTCGCTATCATGGAAGGTGGTGATCCCAAGGTTCTCACAAATGCCGAGGGCGGAAGGACAACTCCCTCCATAGTCGCATTCACCGACAAGGGTGAGCGGCTTGTGGGAATGCTTGCCAAACGCCAGGCAGTTACCAACCCTGAAAACACAGTTTTTGCTGTCAAAAGGCTGATTGGTAGAAAATATTCAGACCCGGAAGTTGCCAAGTCACGCGACATCGTATCCTACAAGATTGTTGAAGGTCCTGACGGCGACGCTTACGTAAGGATCAAGGACAAGGACTACAGTCCTGCAGAGATATCAGCCATGGTACTCTCAAAGATGAAACAGACTGCAGAGGAGTACCTTGGTGAAAAGGTAACAGAGGCTGTAATCACAGTCCCTGCCTACTTCAATGACAGCCAGAGACAGGCCACCAAGGATGCAGGCCGTATTGCCGGTCTGGACGTGCTCAGGATCATAAACGAGCCAACTGCTGCAGCCCTGGCATACGGACTGGACAAGAAGTCTGAGGAGAAGATTGCCGTATTTGACCTTGGTGGCGGGACATTTGATGTTTCCATCCTTGAGATAGGTGAAGGCGTATTCGAAGTCAAGGCCACCAATGGTGACACCTTCCTTGGCGGTGAAGACTTTGACCTGAGAATCGTTGACTGGCTGGCCGAGGAGTTCCAGAAGGAAAACGGCCTTGACCTCAGACAGGACAGGATGGCACTTCAGAGGCTGAAAGAGGCTGCAGAAAAGGCCAAGTGTGAACTCTCCACCACCACAGAGACTGAAATCAACCTGCCGTTCATCACGGCAGATGCAAGTGGCCCCAAGCACCTGGTCATAAAGCTGACCAGAGCAAAACTCGAACAGTTGGTGGCAGACCTCATTGACAGGCTCGCCGGACCGTGTGAGATCGCGCTGAAGGATGCGGGCCTCACCATGGGTGACATTGACGAGGTAATCCTGGTGGGTGGCATGACCCGTATGCCCAGGGTGCAGGAGAAGGTCAAGGAGATATTCGGCAAGGAACCGCACAAGGGTGTGAACCCGGACGAGGTTGTTGCAATCGGTGCGGCCATTCAGGGCGCAGTCCTGAAGGGAGACGTGAAGGATGTACTCCTACTTGACGTGACCCCCCTGTCCCTTGGAATTGAGACCATGGGCGGCGTCATGACAAAGCTCATCGAGAAGAACACCACCATACCTGCCAAGAAGAGCCAGATATTCACCACAGCGGCAGACAACCAGAATGCCGTCACCATTCACGTGCTCCAGGGTGAACGGGAGATGGCGGCAGACAACAAGACCATTGGCCGTTTTGAACTGGTGGGTATCCCGCCTGCGCCAAGGGGTGTGCCCCAGATCGAGGTCACCTTTGACATTGACGCCAACGGAATACTGAACGTGTCCGCCAAGGACATGGCAACAGGCAAGGAGCAGTCCATAAGGATACAGGCATCCAGCGGTCTGTCAGAGGAAGAGATCAAGAGGATGCAGAAAGACGCGGAACTCCATGCAGAGGAAGACAGACGCCGCAAGGAACTTGCCGAGGCAAGGAATCAGGCAGACAACCTGATCTATACCACTGAAAAGAGCATGCAGGAGCTTGGCGACAAGGTGGACCAGGCAACCAAGGATCAGATCACTGAGAAGATCGCAGCGGTCAAGAAGGCAGTGGAAGGCGATGATATAGACGCCATCAAGAAGGCCCAGGACGATCTGATGCAGGCATCACACAAACTTGCCGAGATGATGTACCAGCAGCAGGCTGGGGCAGCAGGTGCTGGGGCAGGAGGCCCAGGTGCCGGCGCAGGCGCCGCTGGTGGTGCCGCCTCAGGATCAGCCGGGACGTCTCAGGCAGGCGGAGACGACGACGTGGTGGATGCTGACTTTGAGGACGTAAAGTAAAAAAACAGGCATACAGGTTGTAACTCAAAGCCGTTGGACCATCATAGGTCCAACGGCTTTTTTTGTGGTTGTACTGGTTATAATTTGATCACAGCCATAGAGCTTCACCTCCTGCAGCGCAAAAAGTTGCTACAAAACAGTATGTTATACCAATCAAGAAAAATATCATAAATAAGATAAAAAAGGTTAAAAAAATCTTGACAGTCCTGCTAACCTGCGATATTATGTGCACAACAGTTAATCATACAAAGATGAAACCGGAGGCCACCTCATGATAAAAGACATCAACGACCTCAAGACCAAACGTGACCTTGTCCATAAAATAGACTGGACCATGACGCCTGAAAAGGCAGTGGACATGTATCTGGAATGGGGTGCAGGCTGGACAAGGGGAAACGAGTTTGTCCGAAGTGGAGACGATGAATCTATCTACTTTGTAATCTACGACTGGGAAAGCCCTGCTCAGGTCACACTCCTGAGACGCTCTTCAAGAGAGGTGGAAGAACTAGCCAAAATACCTGTGGATGAAGAGCTTGTAACAAGATCTATTGATGAAGGCGGAAAAAAGGCAGGTGTAGGTGTGTATCCGCCCAATGAAGAGTTGAAAAAATGGCTGGCAGAGGCCATTGACGGTCCGCCACCAGAATATATAAATTAGTCCCTCCTGCAGGATGGTCCCGGACAATGTCTGGTCTCTGTCCTAATAGAGACAGACAGAACCCAGGGTTACCATGCTGCAAACGCAAAGTTGTCAGTAACGCAGCCCTCCCCTGTCAAACTGACAATCCAGTACCATAATGCCATACTAATTCAATACCTCCTATCCTTCCTCCTCAAGGAGAGCGGTACCCCCCAAAAAACTGCCGCTCTCCTTTCCTTGTCTCACGCCTCGCAAACCACCATACAGCCACAGTGGCAACACATCACACCTCAAGTCGTCCCCTGCTGCCGCTCTAATCATCCGCACTCTCTGTGCCAGCGTCAGGGTCAAGGCCCGCCTCCCTGGCCTCATCAGGCATACTCTCCTCTTCCCTGATCTCTTTCAACCGTTTTCTTGCTATTTCCGGCGGAAGACTTCCCACACACTGCTCTGCATAGGGACAGTATGTTGCACATCCGAAATCAAGCTGCGGATTGGGTACCTTTGCGCCACAGTTTGAGCACTTACGCCATGTATCATCCTTGAAAAACTCTACAGGCGTATGGCATTTGGGACATTTTGCATCAAAGATTGCATCAGACTTCCAGTACCTGCTGTCCTGTCCTGGACACTTCATGTCACCACCTCATCAGGCTACACAGTTCATTGCAAGACATCCCGCACGGATAAGAAACGCCATAATCCACGCCAGAGTCATAAGGTATCCTACAGTGAAACATGTCCATCCGATGGAACCTGTCTCACGCCAAATTGTCACCACAGTCACCATACACGGGACATATATCAGGACAAAAACCATGAATCCAAATGCAGTTACAGGGGTAAGACCGCTCTTTTTGAGCGCATTGACAAGCCCCACGCTCCCGGTCTCGCTATCACCTGCCTGATACAGCACGCCCATGGTGCTTACCACCACCTCCTTGGCGACAAAACCTGTTATGAGACTCACACCGAGGCGCCAGTCAAACCCCAACGGCCTGATCAGGGGTTCCACAGCATGACCGATCCTGCCGATATAACTGCTGGCAAGACGCTGGTTCTCCATGGCCCGTTCAATCTCATCTCGTTTCTGCTTCAACTCCTGACACCGGGCTGAGGAACCACCTGTTACTTCACACTGGCCCAGGGTTTTCTCCACTGCCTGCCGGGCGGAGACAAGCTCAGGACTGTACTGTATGTCTTTTGGGAAGTTGCCAAGAAACCAGATAACCACAGAAAATGCCAGAACCACACCCCCCATCTTCTGAAGATATACCTTTGTCTTCTCCCACATATGGATCATGACGCTGAGCAAAGTAGGCATCCTGTAAGGTGGAAGCTCCATGACAAAAGGCGTTGTTTCACCCTTGAAAAGTGTACGGCTGAAGATCTGCCCCATGATAATGGCAAGGGCAATCCCAAGAAAGTAGATGGCAAATATGATGTTACCTTCCCTGCCCGGGAAAAAGGCCCCGGCAATAAGCACATAGACAGGAAGCCTTGCGGAACAGCTCATGAGAGGGTTGATCAGTATGGTAAGTAGCCGGTCACGCCTTGTCTCAAGGGTGCGGGCCGCCATGATAGCAGGCACGTTGCAGCCAAAACCCATTAACAGCGGGATGAATGACTTGCCATGCAGGCCAAGGGTATGCATGACCCTGTCCATTATGAATGCTGCCCTGGCCATATAGCCGGTATCCTCCAGGAGACTTATGCCAAGGAAGAGTATCAATATGTTGGGCAGAAATACGATTACACCTCCTACCCCACCGATCACCCCGTCAATCATCAGGTCATGAAACAGACCGGCCGGGATTATATGATCGGCTATACGGGCCAGCAGCTCAACACCTGTCTCAATCCAGGCCACAGGATACGCACCGAGGGTAAATGTCCCCTGAAACAACAGGTACATGAACAGTACAAACACAGGGAAACCAAGGATACGGTTGGTGAGCACCTGATCTATCCGGTCACTCACTGTCTGCTTGGCCCTGGCTGAAAGGCGCATGGTCTCCTTTAGGGCACCGGCAATAAAGCCGTAACGGGCCTCGGCAATCACAGTTTCGGCATCCTCCTCGAAGAGCCGTGCTATATTGGCCCTGCTCTCATCTACCTGCTCACGTATCGCCTTCACACCCTCAGGGGGTATGATGCCTTCCCGCGCCGCGGCCTCCACCTTTTCCCAGACAGAGGTATCCTTCTCAAGGAGTTTGAGGGCCACCCATCTTGGATAGTAACGCCTGTTAAACTCAGGGTACTTCCTGATCTCCTCCCGAAGTCTCCTGATCTCCTTCTCCACCTCCTGGCCATAGTTAACATGCACGTGGCGCGATACAGGATCACTTCCCTGGCAAACCTCAAGCACAGTATCTAACAGTTCATCAATCCCCATACCCCTGGTACCCACTGTCTCCACAATAGGCACACCGAGCAGCCTTGAAAGCTGGGGAAAGTCGGTCATTATCCCCCTGGCCCTGGCCACATCCACCATGTTCATGGCAAAAACCAGGGGAATGTTCAACTCGATGAGCTGAGTGGCAAGGTAGAGATTGCGTTCCAGATTGGATGCATCAATTATGTCAACGACCACATCCGGACGTTCCTCCAGGATAAAGTCCCGTGCAACTATCTCTTCAACTGAGTAGGCGGTAAGGGAGTAGATGCCTGGCAGATCAACCACCTTGATCCGGGTACCCCTGTACTCAAGGCTGCCCTCCTTCTTCTCAACTGTCACGCCTGACCAGTTGCCAACCTTCTGTCTGGCACCTGTGAGATGATTGAATATGGTGGTCTTGCCCGCATTGGGATTTCCCGCAAGGGCTATGGTGATTTCTTTTTTCATGGTTATAAAGTTACAGAGGAAAATTTACACTCTGGAGTCTTATTCCCCCATCTTGCAATCCGAATGCGGGGGTGAGCTTCTCTCAGGCAGGGAACCGGCGTCAACCCTGAATGCAGTCGCCTTGAAGAATGCCACATCCCTGCCCTCCTGATCCGTGACCCTCACCACATACACACCAGTCTTCCGCCCCTGATGTATGGCAGAGGCATTGGCCACGAGCCGGCTACCAGGTTTGGCCGGACGCATATAGTTGATGGCACACTCAAGGGCAAGGGCCATCTTGCCGCTACTGTTTCCTGCAAGGGCAAAGGCCACATCTGCCAAAGCATAAATGGCTGCCCCATGACAGATGAACGCAGCGTTGAGGTGATCAGGCCCCACAGTCATGGCAACCACAGCCCTTCCCTCTTTAACATCCTCAACATCCATATCAAATATTTCAATCAGCCGGTCATGGGCCTCTATGTGTCTGCGTACCTTTTCCACATCCATAACTCAATTGTCTGCAGCTCAAACCGAAACTGCCTTGCCCTCCTTTTTTCTGCCCTTTTCAATTTTTCTCCACTTCCACATGAATTTCCCCTTTATGTTTGCAGGAGCAAGGTTGTTCAGGGTATGTGCTATCCTGCTGAGACGAGGATAGAGCACTGACTTCCTTAAAATAGGGCTTCCCTCTGGCAGGACCAAGGTCAGTACAAATATCAATACGCCGGCAAATATAAGCCCCTTTGCAAGCCCCACCACACCACCGAGCAGCCTGTCCACCCAGCCCAGTTTGATCACCCTGAAAAAACCCCTGAGCACTATACCTGCGGTAAGGAAGGCAAGATACACCACGAGGAAGAGCAGGGCAAAGGAGACAAGGGATCTCCACAGTTCATCATGGAGCAATGGAGACAGTTTCATTGCCACAAAAGGAAACTGCTGTGCAGCCACCCAGAACCCAAGAATAACTCCAAAAAAGGTGGACACAGCCATGCTGAAACCGGTCCACAGTCCCCTGGCAATCACCAAAGCCATTATGATTAGAATCGCTATGTCCAGCCAGTTCAAGGCCGAAAGCCCAGATATCAAATCCATAGTCTCATAGTCCTCTCAGAAAACGGTGGGCCTGACGAGTTACGCTGTAATAGGTATGATTCATGTGCTTTGGCTTTTTGAATCCCCTCTTGAACAGGAAGGTACCCTTGACCCGCTGGAGCCATCCATGCTGTTCAAGGGCAGATAGCAGATCCATGGTCTCCCGAAGCGCAAGCCCATGCCTGCGTGAAAGGAACTTGGCGCAATCAGGCCCGTTATCCCTGATGTCAAGCACTATGTCCTGCTCGTGTCTGTGGAGGGCATTCCACGCCTTCAATTTTTCACCTCAAGCCCTACCATGCGCCTTGCCTCTGCAGTAGCCGCATTAAGACTGTCTTCAAGTCTTCTCCTGTAATATTCCACCCTGTTACCGCGTGTATCAGCAGGCACGGTAAACATCTCTCCATAAACGATACAAACCCGTGAGAAGGGCAGAGGCAGTACCATTCTGTCCCATGAGTTAAAGTATACCGCAGGGGATGCAGCAAAACCCGTGGGAATTATAGGCCGTCCGGCATCCCTGGCAAGGACTACAGCACCAATCTGCGCCACATTGGCAGGCCCCTTTGATCCATCCGCCACAATTCCTGATGCAAAACCGTATCTGCGCATCAGCCCTGTCATCAGCCTGATAGCCTTCAAGCCCCCCTTCAGCGCTGAACCCCTGACAGGATAATTGCCCCACATGCTCACAGTGGCAGCCACCCACTCGCCATCCTTGCTGGGGCTCGTCATTATGGCACCACGATACACCCTGAAATGATACAGGGTGTATATCAGGCCTGAGTGCCAAAGGGCCACAACAGGCTGGTAAGAACTGCCTTGCTGAAGCAGCTTTTCAGCGCAGCGGGACCTGACAATCAGGGGACGGCAGGTGCTGAGGTAAAGTTCAGCAGTCCTTAGGGCAAGGCGCAACCCAAAGGGTATGGTGGGCCTGGCAGGCATCTTGACAGTACTGTCATTAACAGGTACCCCTCGCACTTTCATGGGCAATCAGGTAACATGACGCAGGTATTATATCAACTTAAACTTTGATAATCGCCTCAGGACAGATATCAGGTGGCCATGGGATGCCTTTCCTACAGGTCACCTGAAATGCAAAAACAATTGGCAACACATACTACAAGAGAAGGACCATGTCTGAAAAAAAGAATTTTGAAGACGCGCTAAAAGAACTTGAAGAGGTGGTGGATGCCTTGGAAAATGACAGCATGCCCCTTGAGGATGCGCTCAAGACCTTTGAAAAGGGGGTGGGCCTTGCACGTTACTGCTCCACACTGCTGGACCAGGCCGAAAAGAAGGTAAAGCTTCTCACCGATGAGGGTACCGAACAGTACCTTCCTGAACAAAATGAGGAACATGGATAGTACGTTCGGAAGTGGAACATCACCCTGCAGCCAGCCCTTCTAACACAAAACTACCTGAACTGATTTTGGCTACACAAACCTTCACATAGGGGGGAAGAATGAACAGGCATATTCTTGCTGCAACTGATGGTTCAAGCTGTGCACATCGTGCACTGAAATACATTGCCACTCTTTACAGGGACGTTGAAGATGTCAACATCACACTGATAACAGTAGCAGAACCTGTGCCAAGATACCTTGCGTCCGGGTTCTCCAGCGCCTCAGGCGAGCTGGGCAGACTGGACAGGATAGATGAATTCATGGAACAAAGGGATGCCGAATGTATCAGGATACTTGACGCAGGGGTAAGGCATCTGATAAAGGCAGGCTTTCCTGAAGAACGAATTCAGAAAAAGAAGATCGTCAGGAGCATGGGCATAGGAAGGGACATACTGTTTACGGCAAGACAGGGCAAATTCGACGCAATAGTGGCAGGCAGAAGGGGGTTCAGCAATGTGGCCGCTTACTTTGCAGGAAGTGTGTCAAAAGAGCTGGTGGAACACGGCAAGAACATTCCGGTATGGCTGGTTGACAACCCTGTAAATGATCCGCGTAACGTGCTGATAGCAGTGGATGCCTGTGAACTCTGTCTCAGGGTGCTGGACCACGCGGCATTTGCCCTTTCAGGCATTGACCAGGTAACCATAACGGTATTTCACGTCATTCCAAGGTTCAGACCCTTTATCTCAAGGGAAGACAAGATGAATTTTGACGAGATAGAGAAATTTGTGGCAGACACCTCTGAAAAGGAGGTCAAGTCACTCCTTGCAGACACAAAGGATATATTTGTCTCCGCAGGTTTTTCCGCTTCTCAGGTGGATATCAAGATAAAACACGGCACGAGAGGTGTTGCCTCTGACATAATACAGGAATACAACAGCGGCAAATACGGCACCATAGTCATAGGCCGGCGAGGTATAGGCGGCTGGGAGGCCATATTCCCGGGGAGTGTATCCAGCAAACTGATGAATGGAATTGACAGGGGCGCTGTATGGATCGTGGAGTGACGGACCCCAAAAGGGCAAGATATATTAAGCATCAAAAAATTATACCGGAAAGGAAATATCAACAGCAACATGGCTAAGATAATCATTGTAGGCGGCGGAATGTCCGGCATGTCTGCCGCATGGTACATAAAAAAGCTCAGGCCTGACTATGAAGTTACCGTACTGGAGGCCTCTGACAGGCCAGGTGGCAAGGCATACACCCACAGCGAACAGGGATTCCTGTGCGAACGGGGGGTAAACGGCGTACTTGACAACAAGCCCTCCACACTTGGACTTGCCTCAGAGCTGGGCGTGGAACCCCTGAGGAGCAGAGATGCTGCAAGAAGGCGTTTTATCGTCAAAGAGGGCAGACTCGCCCCGCTTCCCGAATCTCCCCAGTCATTTCTTACCTCTCCGCTCCTATCCATACCTGCGAGGCTGAGGGTAGTACTCGAGGCGGTAATTCCTGAGGGAGACCCTAACATAGATGAATCCCTTGCGGACTTTGCACGCAGGCGTCTTGGAAAAGAGGCATTCAGTTACCTGATTGACCCCATGTCATCGGGAATTTATGCAGGAGACCCTGAAAGACTCTCACTAAAGAGCTGTTTTCCAAGGATATACGAGCTGGAACACACGTATGGCAGTCTGATAAGGGCCATGCTGAAACTGAAGAGAAAGGCTGCTGCAGAAGGAAAAGAAGGCCCTGGAGCAGGTCCTGGCGGTGTGCTCACCTCCTTCAGGAACGGAATGAGTGAGATGGCTGACTGCCTTGCCCGGAAACTCGGAGATTCCTTGCGGCTTGGAAGCAGGGTCAAGGCGATCCGCAGGACTGATCAGGGATGGATGGCTGAACTGGAAAACGGAGACGCAGAGGAGGGCACACACATGGTCCTGTCCTGTCCTGCCCATACGGCAGCAGAGATCACAAGCAAAAGCGCACCCGGAGTAGCAGAATGTGCCTCTGCCATCCCCTACCCTCCACTTGCCGTAATATGCCTTGGCTTCAGAAACGGGGACGCAAAACAGGACCTTGACGGCTTTGGATTCCTTGCACCCTCCTGTGAAAACCGCAAGATACTGGGCGCACTGTGGGACTCCTCCATATTTGAAAACCGTGCCCCTGAAGGTTTCCACCTGATTCGCAGCCTGGTTGGAGGGGCAAGACAGGCTGAACTTGCCACACTACCTGATGAAAGGCTCACAGACATTGTGATAAAGGAATGCAGGGAACTCATGGGCATGAACAAGCTCCCTGAGTTTACCAGTGTCTTCAGGTGGAAACGGGCCATTCCGCAGTACAATGTTGGCCATGAACGCATCATGAACCGCCTTAAAAAGGAACTGGCCGAGCTGCCCGGCCTCATGGTCAGATGCAACTATGTGGGTGGGGTGAGCCTGAACGACTGCGTGGCAAACTCAAAGGCCCTGGCCGAAGAGATATGCAAAGGCAACCCAGGATAATGGCAAAGGAAGATCCCATGACAGATATTCAATCAAAAACCGGGGCAGAAAGTATCCACTGGGACCTGTCTGATCTCTATGATTCACCACAATCTGCAGAGATCAACAGGGACATGGAAAGGTGCAGAAAACTTGCGGACAGTATAGCGCATAACTATTCGAACAAGGTGGCAAAACTCGATGCTGCCGGCCTTTTCAGGGCGGTAAGAGAAATAGAGGAGACGTATGAACTTCTCGGCAAGCTCTCTGCCTATGCGTATCTGAATTTTGCCACTGCGGTAAACGACGCAGAAACCAGTGCATTCCTCCAACGAATAAGGGAATTTTCCAGCCAGATCAGCAAAAAGCTGGTATTCTTCGAGCTGGAATGGGCTGCCATGCCTGATAAAGAGGCATCAGCCATACTGGCATCAGATGAGATTGCCCACTACAGGCACTATCTTGAGGCGGCAAGACGTTACCGTCCACACCTGCTGTCCAAGCCTGAGGAGGAGCTGCTCGCTGATCTTAGCCCTGTAAGACGCTCGAGCTGGAACAGCCTTTTTGAAAAGGTGCTTGCAAGGGAAAAGTTCGGGCCTGAACAGCGCACCATGGAGGAGGTTCTTTCAGACCTCTACTCCCCTGACAGGCAGAGGCGCAAAAGCGCGGCATCAGCCATGACACAGGGCCTTAAAAAAAACCTGCACGTACTCACCCACACCTTTAACACAGTACTTGCAGACAAGATGATTGAAGACAGGCTAAGGAAGTACCCATCATGGATCAGTTCCATGAACCTTGCAAACGAGCTTGATGATGAGACTGTGGATGCGCTGGTTCAGGCAGTCAGTTCAAGAAACACCACAGTGGAACGGTTCTACAGACTCAAAAGGCGCATGCTGGATGTGGATGAACTGTTTGACTACGATCGTTATGCCCCCCTGCCGTTCCTGCCCGATGACATTGTAAACTGGGAGGAATGCAAAAAAATTGTCATTGACGCATATGGCAAATTCTCTCCCCGCATGGCTGAAACAGCTGAACAGTTCTTTCGCAGGCAGTGGATAGATGCGGCTGTAGGCCCCGGAAAGACCAGTGGCGCGTTTGCCCATCCGGTGGTGCCTTCTGTCCACCCCTACATACTTGTCAACTACACAGGAAACCTGCGTGATGTTGAAACCGTGGCCCATGAACTGGGACACGGTGTACACCAGGTCTTGGCGGCAGAACGCGGGTACCTTAACTCTGACACCCCTCTGACACTCGCAGAAACCGCATCGGTGTTCGGGGAGATGCTGGTGTTTCAGGACCTGTTGAAAAGGCTCGACTCTGACACCAAACGCCTGGGGCTTGCAGCCTCAAAGGTGGAATCCATATTCGCAACCGTATTCAGGCAGGTGGCAATGAACCGGTTTGAGCATGCGATCCATACCCACAGGCGGGAATACGGAGAGCTGTCTGATGAAAAGTTCACCGAATTCTGGCTTGAGACCCAACGAGCCATGTTCGGAGACAGCGTCACCCTCACCCCGGACTATGGCATCTGGTGGTCCTATATCAGCCACTTTATCCATGTGCCAGGCTACGTCTATGCCTATGCCTTTGGAGAACTGCTGGTACTCTCACTGTACAAGATATATACGGAAACACCAGATGAAAAGAAGGCGGATTTCGTCTCCCTCTACCTGGACCTGCTTTCAGCCGGGGGCAGTGACACTCCATATCGCCTTCTGGAACCATTTGGCATTGACCTTCACGATCCTGCTTTTTGGGAACAGGGACTGAACATGATCGACCAGATGGTGGATCAGGTGGAGAAGCTGGCAGACACGGTCCTGTAACAATGAACGAACGGAAGCATCGTCCCGACACAGAGGAGGGGATACAAAATCACACAGGCGCTCAGAGAGACGCAGACTTCATGCGTCCCTTCCTCTCAGAGCAGAGGATCAACACACTCAAACAGGCCCTTGCCCGCAGGACCCGTTATATCACTGTGGTCCTGGATGACATATATCACCCCCACAACATCAGTGCTGTAGTTCGCTCCTGCGAGGCATTTGGCATACAGGACATACACGTGCTGCAGGTAGAGAACCCCTTTCGCCCCAACAAGGGGGTAACCAAGGGCTCACAGCAGTGGATCACGTTCCACAGGTACACATCCATCGAAAAGTGCGTGAACACGCTCAGGCAACGGGGTTATCTCCTGCTTGGAGCCGACCCGCCGTCAAAGGGACATGCCTCTCTGCCTGTGGATCAGATAGAACTCAACACTCCCCTTGCCATAGTCTTTGGCAGGGAAAAGGAGGGGCTTCACCAGGAACTCAGGGACATGTGTGACGGCCTGTTCCACATCCCCATGACAGGACTTACCGAGAGCTTCAACATCTCTGTAACCGTGGCCATCTCCCTCTATGAACTTAGGAGAAAACTTGACAGTATAGACAGAAGAATATGGGAACTCCCAGAGGAGGAAAAGGCTGACCTGTTTGACGACTGGTGCATTAAATCGGTCCGCAAGGGACCTGAAGTGCTAAGGGAGATCAAGGCCCGGCTGAAAATACCGTAACCTGCCTGAAATGGTCATTGAGGAGAGAAGGACCTGAACTTGGAATCTCTCAATTCAGGAAGGAGATGCGTCATGACCGAATCCCTTGATCACGAATCACAAAAAATAGTACTCTACCTTCTCCTTCAGTAGCCGCTCCAACACCTCCTTGTCCAAATGGGCAATATCTCTGTAGAGTTCAGGGGAAATTTTCAGGAACGTCTCAAGAAGTTCTGCATCAAAGTGGGTGCCGGCCCCCTCTTTCAGGATGGCACTTGCCTTCTCAAGCTTGTAGGCCTTTCTGTAGGGGCGGTCTGAGGTAAGGGCATCAAATACGTCAACGATGGAAAATATCCTCGCATTAAGCGGGATCTCATCGTGTTTCACTCCGTCAGGATACCCCCCGCCCTGGTACTTTTCGTGATGAAACCGTATCACCTCCACGGCATCACTGAACCAGGGGTCCTTTCCAACGATCTCAGAGCCAAGCTCCACATGGGTCTTCATCACCTCAAACTCTTTGTCTGTAAGGCTTCCCGCCTTGAGAAGTATATTGTCTTTTATGCCTATCTTGCCTATATCATGAAGAAATGCCCCTTTTATGAGGCTCCTCATCCTGTCTCCTGATATACCAAGCTCCTCCCCAAGCGCAATTGCATAAAGGGTCACCCGGAAGTTGTGCAGGCTGGTCTCACTATCACGCAGGGCAATGGCATCTCCAAGGTACTTCACAGTTGACAGGTTGCTTGACAAGAGGAGCTTCTCATTTTCCTTTAGGTCGCGGTAGGCTCGCAGGAAAAGGGGAAATAGGGCAAGGGCCAGCAGGAGCACGAAGAACACGCCAGCGGCAATGCTGAAAAAACGGCGTTTCTGGTACTGGGCCACTGCAGCAGGATCAGCCTTTTTTAACGCCTCTACATAACCGATTACCACATCTGAAAGATTTTTAACCGGTGATGCCAGCCAGATGTATGTGGAACCGTCCTGGTCAAGTATCTCCACCCTGATTCCGTCAATACCCTTGGATAAGGGAGACCGGTTCCTGTTGACATCAAGAAAACGGGCAAGGGGAAATCCAGGCCTCACAGTCTCGTAAAGGAGCCTGAGCTGCTCATCATATACCGCAAGCCTCTGAATATCCTTGTCCACACGCATCCTGCTGTCCATGTAGCGCTGTATGTCGTGGATATCAGGCTCAGTACTGAGGTGCTGCCTGTGTCTGAACAGGTCTCCGGCGTTTACCCGAAACCTGTGGGCAACCTCCTCTTTGAAGTTGTAAAGCTCAAAATAGAAGAAAAACAGGGATGCAAGACCGGTGACTATCAGGACCACCACACCGGTCCTGATGAAAAAGCTGGTTAATATATTCCTTTTGATCTTGTATTGAGGCATATCTCTGTAGTTGCTCCCACAGATGGCGCAACAGCCGCTACCCATATATCAGGAGACAAAGGCCAAAAGATCTCTGCACCACGTAATATAACATCTGCAGGATTAAAGGCCCTGTCCTGTTCAGTCTGCCCAGAGGAACAACACCCCACGTCTGACCCCTTGACACAGAGAGATATTTTCTAAATAGTGTCCGCGGTGCTGAACAGAGTGGCAGCGGTCAAATCGTACAGTTTCAGGCTCTGGAATACCAGATGAACAAAAACAAGTCAAAATTTTCGTGTAACAATCTCACATCTGAATCGGATATGTGTAAACACATGGAAGCATCTACAGACAAAAGGGACTTGATCCTGTCAGCCGGTGTAATCCTGTGCAGAAAGGCAGGTGACATATGGCTGTTTCTCCTTCTGAGGGCATACGGGTTCTGGGATTTTCCAAAGGGGATCGTGGAACCAGGCGAAGACCCTGTGGCAGCAGCAATCAGAGAGACAGAGGAGGAAACCACCATAACGGATCTTCACTTCAGATGGGGCTATGATTACAGGGATACAGGCCCATACAACAACCGTCGCAAGATCGCACGCTACTACATTGCGGAAACGAGGACGGAGAATATCAATCTGCCAATAAACCCTGAGATAGGAAAACCGGAACACGATGCCTACCGGTGGTGCCAATATGATGAGGCACTCAAAACAGTGGCACCGCGGGTGAGAAGCGCGCTATCATGGGCCTACAAGATTATCACCAAGACATAAAATGGATAACCTATACCTATAGTAACATTCACGGAAAGAGAGCCATCAATCCTGATTTTGCAACAACTGGCCCTGAATGAAAAGATTCCGTGGATCAACTGACGTTTGGGGATCACCTCCCTCATGGGATACCACCTTGAGCAGCACTGCCCCCTGGCCTGCTCTGACCAGTGCACCATCACCATCCACTGACAGCACGGTTCCAGGCGCACAGTCACTGTCCTGATCAACAGGCTCTGACTCCCACACCATGATCCGCTGGCCATCCTTTTCAAAAAAGGCGCCAGGATAGGGCCATGCCACTGCGCGCACCAGGTTGCAGATACGCCGAGCATCCCACGACCAGTCGATCTTTCCGTCCTCCGGCCTTCTGCCTCCAAAGTAGGTGGCCTGTGAATGATCCTGCTCCATGCGGGGAGCAGTGCCATCAAGGAGCATGGGTATATACTCCCTCAACACATCAACGGCAGCAGTCTCAAGTTTTGCATAAAGATCAACAGCAGTATCGGTATCCGCCACCTCCACCGCCTTTTGCCCTACAATATCACCTGCATCGGCCTGAAGCACCATGTGGTGCAGTGTTACCCCACTCTGCTTTTCCCCGTGCACAAGCTGCCAGTTCACAGGACAACGCCCTCGATACTTTGGCAGCAGGGAACCGTGCAGGTTGACTGCCGCGATCCTCGGTATGTCAAGGACCTCCTGTCCTATCATCTGCCTGAAGTAACAGGACAGCAGTATGTCAGGCTCAAGTTCTTTCAGCAGACCAACCCACCGGCTGTCATTGATATTCTCCGGAAAGTAAACAGGAATGCCATTGGCCGCAGAAAGTTTGGCAAGTGAAGAAAACCAAGTGTTCTCCCCTGGATCATCCCTGTGGGTGAACACCGCCGGCACCTCCACACCAAGCTCCATAAGGACCTTTAGGGCCGCACACCCCATATTGTGATAACCGCAAAGAACAACAGACACTGTATATTGTCTCCTATACTGTCGGTGCCAGACGTGCCCACCGGGGCTGCGTGCCGCAGCAGCCTGACGTTTTGAAAGATTGCATCAGCACCGCCTGTCCATATTTATCATGGCGGCAACAGCAGCGGCTCCGAAACCGTTGTCAATATTGACAACAGATACGCCGGTTGCACAGGAGTTGAGCATTGTAAGAAGGGGGGCAAGGCCAGCAAAATTGGCCCCATACCCCGTGCTGACCGGCACTGCGACCACAGGCACTGACACCAGGCCTCCGATAACAGAAGGCAGGGCACCATCCATCCCTGCCACCACTATGATGACCGATGCCTGAGAGAGTTGTTCAACCCTTGAGAGGAGCCTGTGCACCCCAGCCACGCCTACATCATAAATGCGCTGGAACTCATGCCCTGCAAGCATCAGGGTGATGCATGCCTCCTCTGCTACAGGTATGTCCGCTGTTCCTGCTGTAACCACGAGGATGTGACCTCTGGTCCTGGGCTTCAGGCATCGGCCTTCATGGCCAGGCTCAAGATATATTGCCCTGGCCTCTGGCGCATATCTGAGATTCACTCCTGGTTGAAGGCTGGCAAACCGTCTGATAACAGACTCTGCCATCCTGCTGCCAACCCTGGTAACAAGCAGGGGGCCACCTGCGGCCACCATACGCCTGATTATCTCCAAAAGCTGATCCCTGGTCTTTCCCTGCCCGTAAACCACCTCTGGGAGGATATCCCTTGAACGCCTGTGATGATCAAGGCAGGCCCACCCCATATCCTCATAGGGCAAGGTCTTGAGCTGCTTCACACAGGCATCTACATCAATCATACCCTTCTGGAGCTCTATAAGCAGGCGGCGCAGCCTTTTCTCTTCCATGAAAAAACATCCCTGGATCAGGTGTACTGGCAATATGGCCTGACACTATGCACCTATGTGCGCAGATACTCCTTCATTGGCCTGAGCTGCTGTTCAAACTGTTCGTTGATCTGGGACGATATCTTTGTCCACTCCTGTTCAAGGGCCGCCAGTGCCTGCATCTCGTTTGGATCCATACCGTACATGCCCTGTGTTCCACCCATACGCTGATTTACCTGCTCCTTGAACTGCTGCTGGTACTGATCCCTTGTCTGCTCATAGGTCTTGAGAAGCTGTTCTATCTGAGGTACTACCTGCGCCGCTGTGCTGCCCTTCACCTCCACAAGGCCCTTCAAGGCACGGTTTATTGCATCCCACTGCATGGCATCCCTTGGAAGCATGACATTCCTGAGAAGGACATCCATAACACCCTCAAGGACAGCGGATATGTCACATCCTTCAAGTTTGGAAAGTTCTTCCTGCAGACTGTTCACCTTGCCCTGAATATAGGCAGCAGCAATCTTCCTGCCCTCATCTGACCACTTCTGACGATCAAGTTCCTCCCTGTCGAGGCTGCCAAGTTTGTCTGCCTTCTCCAGCGCTATCTCAAGAGCACTGCGAATTTCTCCCATTTTTGATATACTCCTATTCCCAAAAAGTCTGTTTCTGCGTTTTCAACCTGCACCCCGAAAAATAACGGGTTACCTCGGTTCTGTTATCTCATCACTTATGTATCTTGCTGATGTTCAGCTCCTGATTCCATGACAGGTCCCCCTGTCAATCAAAATGGAAATTCCGTCTTGACTGTTCGGCGTTTAAATAGCAAATTCCTAAAGATAAAGGATACCAGAACCGCATGCTTCATACTGTTCAAGCATTTGGTCCAAATGGCATTTCCTGTTTTGCCGGTACTCACGTCTCATGACCTCAGGACACCCTATAATGTTTGCGGATGTTCGTAACTGATGAGCTCCCCCAAAATACAGAAAGGCACCATCTGCCATAGATGTGTCCTGTAGCAGGCTGACGTACATCAAATATCCAGATATAATGCGAAGTAAAGGGAAAAACTCCCCTTTTTTCTGTTCCAGAATAATCACGCCGACCATGTTAATCAAGGGTGGCAACTCTACTCTACAACCTTGACTTTGACAAATGAGGGTAACATCAAATGATCCAACAACCTGAATGGATGGAGACCATGCTGGCCCCCACCACCTTTGAAAGATTCATCACCACCCCGGCCCATGAGGTAAAACTCATTCAGACCCACATCTCGTATGTATTTCTTGCCGGAGACAGGGCATTCAAGGTAAAAAAACCTGTTGATTTCGGCTTTCTTGACTTTTCCACACTTGAAAAACGCAGGGAATTTTCCCATGCAGAACTCCGCCTCAATCAGAGACTATGTCCTGACATTTACATAGAGGTAGTCCCTCTCACCTCGGAACACGGCAAATTCGAGCTGAATGGTAAAGGGGAGGTCGTGGAATGGGTGCTGGTAATGAGACGTATGCCAGAAGAGGGGCTCATGAACAGGCTGCTTGACCAGGACCTGATTGGCCGTAAAGACATACAGGAGATCGTAAACAGGCTGGTACCCTTCTACGCATCTGCAGACAGCAGTGAGGAAGTAAGGGAAATGGGCTCGGTACAGACCATAACCCATAATACTGAAGAGAATTTCCAGCAGACAGAACCGTTTGTGGGCCAGGTCATTACAGAGGAGGCCTTCAATGCCATCTGCCTTTACACACGCGGATTTATATCAGAAAACCGCAAACTGATAGAAAGCAGGATGGAAAAAGGCTGGATCAGGGAGGGACACGGGGACCTGTACTCCGCAAATATCTGTTTTGACCGAAAGGCCCATGATGTCTACATCTTCGACTGCATTGAATTCAACCAGCGTTTCCGCTGCGGTGACGTGGCATCAGACGTGGCGTTCCTTGCAATGGACCTGGATCATTTTGGACTGCCTCAGCTATCGGACCATTTCATAAAAAACTTTTCAGAACACTCCCATGACCCTGACCTGCTGTTGCTAAACGACTTTTACAAGTGCTACAGGGCGTATGTCCGGGGAAAGATAGGCTGCTTTACCTGTCAAGACCAGGGAGTTGACAAAGAGGTCAGAGAGGAAAGCAGAAGACAGGCTGAAAATTACTTCAAACTCGCACTGAAATACGCAGGCAAGGCCCCCACTGCCCATCTCTACGTATTCTTCGGCCTGTCAGGAAGCGGGAAATCCACCCTTGCCCAGGCCTTTGCAGAGAGACATCACCTTCCGGTATTCAATTCTGACAGGATCAGGAAAGAGATCGTGGCAGGTGTACCTGCCACTGAGAGCCATATTGAACCATTTGGAGCGGGCATATACAGCAAAGAGATGAGCCAGAGGACATACAGGGCCATGTCAAGACTTGCAGGCAGTCGCATTGTCCGTGGGGAATCAGCGGTTCTCGATGCCACCTACACCTCCCAGGAAGAACGCAACAAGGTCATCGAGCTTGCTGAGGCAGCAGGCGCAAGGATACATTTTATCCTCTGCACATGCGGTGAAGATACCATAAAACAGCGTCTGTCCAACAGGATGGATGGGGAACATTCTATCTCGGACGGGAGATGGGAGATATATCTCAGGCAGAAGGAGCACTTTGCAGACACCTCCCCACTGAAGTCAGCCGGCCTGATAGAGGTAAATACCGAGATCCCCGTTGAGCAGGCAGTAGATATGATTAAAACAGATGAGTATCAGCAAGGAAATTGAGAAGATAGAAAAGGCCGGGCTTCTGAGACGTACTCACCTTCTCATGCCGGCAGACAGGCCAGGATGGGTGACATATAGGGGCAGGAGTCTCATGGACCTCTGTTCCAATGACTACCTCTGCCTATCCCACCATCCTGACCTCATAGATGCATCATGCAGGGCCTCACGCACAGGGGGGTGCAGTGCCAGGGCATCACGCCTCATGAGTGGCACACTCGAGGTCCATGAGAGACTTGAAACGGCAGTTGCCCGGCTGAAAAACAGTGAGGCTGCCCTGGTATTAGGCAGCGGCTATCTGGCAAATACAGGAATAATACCGGCTCTGTGTTCCAGGCATGATGCCATATTTTCAGACCGGCTCAACCACGCCAGCATCATGGACGGCATCCAGCTATCACGGGCCAGGCTGTTCCGTTACCGGCACCGGGACACAGGACACCTCAGGCAACTACTTGAAACACACAGGCAAGATTACCCAAATGCACTGATCATATCTGAAAGCATATTCAGTATGGATGGAGACATGGCTGACATACCCGCGTTAATTCGCCTGAAGAGGCAATACAGTGCCATGCTCCTCATAGACGATGCACATGCTACCGGAATATTCGGAAAGTACGGAGAAGGGGCTGTGGAAAGGGATGTTGCAAGAGAGGTAGATGTAATCACAGGCACCTTTGGCAAGGCCCTTGGCAGCTATGGAGCCTATGCCGCAGTATCCCAGGAGATGAAAGAACTGCTCATAAACAGGTGCCGCACCTTCATCTTCTCCACTGCCCTTCCACCCTCGGTCACAGAGGCATCCCTGTCTGCCATCAGGATAGTTACCCAGGACGACAGACCAAGGCAGTACCTGTTGGATCTTTCAGCCAGGTTCAGACAACTGCTCAGAGATGAGACAGGAATTTCAACACACAGTGTCTCACAGATAGTCCCCATCACAGTTGGCAGCAACAGGGCCGCACTTGAACTCCAGAGGCTCCTCATGGACGCTGGCTTCTTCACCAAGGCCATACGGCCACCTACGGTTCCTCAAAACACTGCACGCATAAGGGTATCGCTTACCACAGCCCACCACATGGATGATCTCAGAAGACTGGTATCTGTCACAAAGGGGTTTATAATACAGGACAGTTATCACCAGACCCAGCCCGTTAACAGCATCACATCCGCATAGGTACAGAGTGTAGAGAAACTTCAATGGAAATCAGGCATTGTCGTAACCGCACAAGATATACCCTCCTTTTTACTGTTGCATCCCTTTTTATAACATGTTGCCTGCTGATCCCGGTGACAGGCTTCTCATCTGAATCTGAAATACCACCCGGCCCGTCTGTCCTCTTCATCAGCCCTGGCAACAGGGATGACATCTTTTTCTCACGCATGGAATCGTTCATGGAGGCTGCGGCAAAAGACCTCAATATCGATCTGGAAGTGCTTTATGGCGAACGTAACTATGCTACCACCATCCATGTGGTAAATCAGGTGCTGTCCAGGAAAAAACTGCCTCAATACCTGGTACTGGTTAACGAAAATGATATGGGAAGGCTGCTGCTTCCAGGCCTCTCCGGACGTGGAGTACGAATTATCCTTATAAATGAAGGGATTGCAGCAAAGGACAGTGCAACATTCGGCAGACCAGGACAAAAATATCGTAACTGGTTTGCAGAATTCCTGCCAGATGACCTTCATGCCGGCTACCTTCTTGCCGATGAACTGATCAGGGCACGGTTGAAACAGGGGGACAAAGATATCAACATCGTGGGCCTTAGCGGCACAGTCAAGACCACCTCATCCAGTCTCAGGGTCAAGGGCCTGGACAAGGCGGCAAACAGATACAGACAGGTCAAGATACTTCAGGTGGTACCGGCCTTCTATGATATCGAGAGGGCTGAACATGTAACAACCGGACTGCTGGCACGATATCGCAACACTGACATAGTCTGGGCAGCAAGCGACGGCATGGCGGTTGGTGCGGCCCTGGCCATGAGGGAAAACGGGAAAAAACCAGGAACGGACTGCCTTACAGGTGGCATAGACTGGACAAACCTCTCATTTGACATGGTAACCACAGGGACATTCACTGCAACTGTAGGCGGCCATTTTATGGACGGGGCCTGGGCACTGGTGATGATCTATGATGATTACAACGGTTACAAGGGACCATTTCCAAAGCGGTCCTATTTTGCAGTGATCAACAGGGAGAATATCCACCGGTTCTACCCCTTTTTCATGGACAACCAGTGGGATGACATTGATTTCCGACACTTTTCCATGATCCTCAATCCCGACCAGAAACAGTATGACTTCTCCTTTTCCGCCGTACTGGAACAACTTAACAAAAACAAGGAGACCGCCCGCAAGCCCGGGACCACCTCAGGAACCATGCAGCCATAGGTGAGCCAGGGGCATGGAAAGATAGTGTAACCGTATGGATCTTCATGGTAAAATTATACATCAGATTGGGCTGGGTTACCTCTTGGTAATAGCTGTATGTGCTGTCTTTTCCGTATACACATACCATGACTATATTAACAGCGGCACCCATCTGATACAGACCCATGCGTCCATCATTGCCCACGACCTGTGGCAGTTTGATGAATCAGGTGCTGCAGCATACCTTGAGCTTGCCGCAGAAGCCAATCACTACAAAAGCTTCAAGGTAATAGAACTGAGCGGCAACATGTTCCTTTTCATCGAGGGCCCGCAGCTCAGTGGCCTTGATTCACTGCTGGTCCGGACAGGGCTGATCCCTGTCCACCTGTTCAAGGCAGACATCGTATACAAAGGGCAAAAGATCGGGGTGCTCAGGGGAGAACAGTATCTGCGTTTCATCTATCCCTGCTTCAACTTCCTGATATTCCTTCTTTTGATCATGTTTGTCACCCTGTTCGTAACCCATCTGTTTTCCAGCAGGAAGACCCTGGAACACCAGGTTGTGGACAATACCAGGAGATACCGGGAGAGTGAACGAAGGTTCCATGACCTGGTTACCATGCTCCCAGAGATGGTATGGGAGGCAGATACCAAGGGCATACTTACATTTGCAAACCAAATAGCATTTGAAAGGTTCGGTTTTGCTGAAGCCGATATGTATGAGAAGAAGATTAACCTGCTTGACCTCATAATCCCGGAAGAGAGGGAAAGGGCCAAGGAAAACTATGAAGCCACGCTAAATGGCAAGAGGCTCGCTCTCAACAAATATACAGCCCTTGCAAAAGACGGCAGGCGATTTCCTGTCCATATTCGTTCCGCACCTGTCTACAAGGATGGTAGGTTAATAGGTGCAAGGGGCGTAGCAATTGACGTGACAGAGTTGCGCAAACTGGAAAATCAACTCAGACAGGCCCAGAAGATGGAGGCCATCGGCACCTTGGCAGGGGGCATCGCACACGATTTCAACAACATCCTTACTGCCATAATAGGTTACATACAACTGGTACAGATGGAACTCCAGGACAGGCCGGGCCTTAATGCAAAGCTGAACGAGGCATATGCTGCTGCCACAAGGGCCAAGGACCTGGTACAACAGATACTCACATTCAGCCGCAAGGCAGAGCACAGCAAACGGCCTCTGAAACTGAGTTCTGTGGTAAAGGAGACAGTAAAACTGATTCGTTCTTCCATACCATCAACCATAGAGATAAGACAGGAGATATCGACCTCTGAAACCATTGTGGCAGATGCCACGCGCATGCATCAGATGGTGATGAACCTATGCACCAATGCCTACCAGGCCATGGAACAGAAGGGAGGCATCATGTGGGTGCGTCTGACTGAGACATGCAGATCTGCCCCTGTCGGCTCAAAACACGAAGGGGAGGAGCGGGCATACCTCAAACTTGAAATCTCGGATACCGGGTGTGGCATTGACCGGAACGACTTGGACAAGATCTTTGACCCATATTTCACCACCAAGGAAACAGGGGAAGGCACAGGACTTGGACTGTCCATGGTCCACGGCATAGTGGAGGAGCATGGAGGCTTCATCGAAGTGGAATCCTTGCCAGGAAAAGGCACGACATTCAGTATATTTCTGCCTGTATATACCATGAAACTCAGGGGGGAAGGAGATAAAGCCACCCCTACCAGTCGTCCCGTCCCGGCAGGCGGATCAGAGTGCATCATGATCGTGGATGATGAAAACCAGATACTGGACATTACAAAAGATTACCTCCAGCGCATGGGGTATTCCATAAAGATATTCGATGATCCTGTGTGTGCCATTGACGAGTTCAACAATGAACCTGACAGATACAGACTCGTCATCACAGACCAGACAATGCCCCACAAGACAGGGGCTGAACTTTGCGCCCACATAAAACGGATCAGACCAAACTGCCCGGTAATACTCTGTTCAGGATACAGCACAACAACAAACAGAAATGTGCTGAAGGATGCGGGAATAAACATCTTTTTGCAAAAACCGGTTGTGCTTGAAGAGCTGGCAAGAGCGGTCAGGAAACTCCTGGACAGTGTTGAGGTCAAAGAGCAGGACAAGCCGGCTTGAAGTTCTCTTTCCTGCATAGGGGATATGAAAAGTGGCTGCTCCTGCTGCCGGGATGGGCCTTTATGCCTGACATCTTCTCCCGCCTTGCCCTCGGGTTCAACTACATCCTCCCCAAGGAACCCCTTGTGGATGATATAACCAGCGATGTATCCGCCCTGCCCTCTCTACTGGAAACAGACCAGATACATGTTCTTGGCTGGTCACTTGGGGCAACAGTTGCGGCCCTTCTATGCATAAAAATCCCTGAACTCATAGCTGATGTCTGCCTGATCTCTGTCATGAAACACTTTCAGAGTCAGGATGCAGACAAGATATTGACAGAGATATATAGTGACAGAAGAGGAGCGGTTGAGCGGTTTCACAGGCTCTGCTTCACCGGGCAGAGGGACGATCTCGCATGGTTCAGGAGCACACTTCAGGAAAACACCTTGAAGGCATGGGACACCAGTCACCTAAGGGCCGGCCTGTCATTCCTCGTTAACCATCCCTTTGAACAAAAGGTATTCCAAACAAAGAAGACCGTGTATTTTCATGGTTCCCGTGATATTGTGGCCCCTCTTGAACAGGCTCCAGGTAAAGGCCAGGTAAATGTAATCAAAGGGGCGGGTCATCTTCCCTTTCT
Organism: uncultured Desulfobacterales bacterium; assembly: GCA_964638145.1. GTDB lineage: Bacteria > Desulfobacterota > Dissulfuribacteria > Dissulfuribacterales > QOAL01 > S144-17. The sequence continues at coordinate 77,280 of CAZXAK010000039.1, forward strand.
CACAGAAAGGTTTCACAGACTTTATGAATCATGGCAAAAGACACAGGATAGCTGAGTCATTCACAAGGGCTGCGGATACTTATGAAAATTTTGCCTGGGTCCAGAAACAGACAGGGAGAAAACTTGCAACCCTGCTCCCTACAGACAGGGATATCTCACTCATTCTCGAGGCAGGATGTGGCACCGGATTTTATACCGGCCTCCTGAACCACACATATCCTGGCGCCAGGATCATTGCCCTGGACATTGCGCATGGCATGGTACAGACCGCCTCTGAGAGATTCAGGACACATAAATCAATCGAGTTCATCAACGCTGATGCAGAGCACCTGCCCTTGCGCCCTGGCCAAAGCTTTGATCTTGTGACCTCAAACGGGGTTTTCCAGTGGTTTGGACAGTTGGAGGCATCACTCACCTGCCTGAAAGATATCCTTGTGCCAGGAGGCATATTTGCGATCTCCCTGTTTGGAAACAGGACACTAACTGAACTTGCTACAGCCATCAGATATGGGATCAACAAAAAGGCAAACATTGCAGCAGCATCCTTTCCAGATATAAAAAAGATACAGGAAGTGACAAGCAGACTCTTTCCAGACGTGGAAATAGAGGAAAGATCAGTTGTGAGGACCTATCCGGACCTGCCTGCCATGCTCAGGGCACTGAAGATGACAGGTGTGGTACCGGCAGGGACCACTCCTGTCATACGTACAAAAGGCCAGATAAAAAGGATTGAAAGAGAATACATGGCATCATATGGGGCCATAAGGGCCTCATATCATACCATATTCATAAAGGCGCATACTTAAAATCCCACTACAGGATGAAGGAATTTACTCAACAAGGCTGTAAAGCAGGCGTATCTCCTCAGGCCACAGACTTGGATCAACTGTTTCCAGAACAAGGGGCATGTTGTCAAAACGCTGATCATTCATGATATAACCAAAGGCGTCAAGGCCAATCTCACCCCTGCCAAGGCTCTGATGGCGATCCACCCTGCTCCCGAGGCCCTTCTTGGAATCATTAAGATGGGCGCCGCACAGGTATTCCACCCCTATCACACGATCCAACTCATCCATGGTCTGCTCATACACCTTTCTTGTACGGATATCATATCCTGCAGCAAAGGCATGGCATGTATCAATACACACTCCTATCCTGGACCTGTCACTCACCCCCTCTATGATGGCAGCAATATGCTCAAAACGATATCCAACATTCGTGCCCTGTCCTGCTGTATTCTCTATAACAGCCTTCACCCCGCAGGTCTCTGACAGCACGGTATCCAGAGACTCCACAATATTATCAATGCACTGATTCTCCGTTATCTCATTGAGATGGCTCCCCGGATGGAAGTTCAGCATCCCAAGTCCAAGCTCCGAACACCGTTTCATCTCGTCCCTGAAGGCATCCAATGATTTGCGCCTCTTCTCAGGGACCGGGTGGCCAAGATTAATGAGATAGCTGTCATGGGGCAGACAGTGATCAGGTGTAATGCCAACATGCTCCATGTTCTGCCTGAATCCCTGAATGCTCTCGCGGGAAAGAGGCCTTGCCTTCCACTGTCTCTGATTCTTTGTAAACATGGCAAATGCCTTGGCCCCTATCTTTGCCGCGTTCAGTGGGGCATTTTCCACCCCACCTGCAATACTGACGTGTGCGCCCACAAATTTCGTCTCCATATTCACACCTTATCCCCTGTTGTCTCAACAGATAGCACCTTTCCTGCGTCTATTACATGGCCTGAGAATGTAGTGATAACCACCCTACCCTTGTCAAAACCTGCGCTAAGTGTCCCTGCCTCTCCAGTTGTAAGGACCACCGCCCCTGACCTCTCCCACCTTTTGACCACATCCCGTGCCGGCAGGTGCAGATAGTTCCTCCAGCCTGCAGGTATCAGGGCCGCCCTGGCACGCACAAACCGTACAAATGCCGGGCTGCTCGATGTCCTGCTGCCATGATGAGGCACTACCACCACATCAGATGCTTCCATGCCCTGATGAAGCAGGCACAGCTCTCTTGCCTGGTCAATATCTCCTGTGAGTAACATGGAATGCCCCTTACATGACAGCCTTATCACAAGTGAACGGCTATTCCGGCTTGTGGCAGCACCACACCCTGCAGGCCCAAAGATGTGAAAAGACACGCCATACCTATCTATCATCGCATGGTCCCGGAATACCACCTGTCGTGTCCCATTCTGCCTGAGCCTGACGGCAAGAGTTCTCCAGGCAGTATTCCTGGTGTTGGTATCACCGTTTGTCCACAGCACATCCGGTCTGAACTGGGTAACCATGGAAGCCAGCCCTCCCATATGATCTGTCTCAGGGTGTGACAATGCAAGGATGTCAATATGGATATATCCCAATGTCCTCAGATATGGCCCCACTACCCTGCTGCCTGTATCAAAGGTGCCTGTTCTCATCCCCCCTGCGTCCATTACCATCACCTTTCCCCCAGGAAGCTCCACCACCTGGCAGGTACCCTGCCCCACATCTATGAGATGAAGTACCATATCCTTCCTGCACACCGCAGCAAGGTGCATGGAAAGAACACCTGCCAATACCACCGCAAGGAGGCAGGAAGACATGAGACAGAGCCGTATTCTCATGGGCCGTAACATTCCTGGCAACAGGGAAAGGCCTGCCACAAACAGTGCCAAGAGTAAAAGTACAACCTGCCACAGGCAGGGGCGGGCTATCCACATGGAGGCAAAGGGGATTTTGGCGCATGCGCCCACCACTGAAAGCAGACATGAGATCATGAGTCCTGCAGGGATATAGATCAGTGATGCACCTGCCACAGTTACAGGAAAGAGTGCAACTCCTGTAATCAAACATGGCAATAACAGGAAACAGACTGCTGGCACAAGCAGCACATTCAGAAACGGCCCTATAAGGGATATCCTCTGGAAATGCCATGCCGCAAGAGGTCCAGTGGCAAGGGCTGCCACAAAAGAGACCAGGAACAGCCCTGATGCGTACCGCATGACCCTCTTATCAAGGCCCGCCTCCTCTTTGGGCAATATGGACACATGGGAAAAGAGGATGAGAAAAAAGACTGCTACAAACGAAAACTGAAAACCTATGTCAAAGAGGTAAAACGGTGAGATCGCGAGCAGGATCCATGCAGCCGCAGCAAGTGAATTCATGGGCGTACTGGGCAACTCCAGGACCATGCCTGCAGAAAAGACAAGAATCATGATCATTGCCCTATTGGCAGAGGGGCTGAAGCCAGAAAGACCGGCATAGCATATGACTGCAAGCATGGAGAGCAGGGTTGCCACCTTTATAACCGGGATACGCAGGGCAAGCCACTCCCAACGAAGCAACAACCATCGGACAGAAAAAAAAGTCAGAAGCGCGGCCATTGCCATGTGCAGGCCTGAGACTGCAAGCAGATGACCTGTCCCAGTAATGGAAAATGCGTCCTTGATTTGCTGGGACAGACCTGCCCTGTTCCCAAACAGCAGCGCATCTGCCACGGCAGCCTGCTGTGGGTCATGAAAACTGCGTGCAATGAACTCCATGAGTCTTGCCCGGCCTGTCTCAAACAGAAAACGGACGTATGACAGGGATGGCCCACTGTCCCTGTGGCCGGTCTTTACCATAAATGGAGAAGATGCCACAAAGGCCTTTACCCTGATGCCATGCAGTGCCCACCAGGTTTCATAGTCAAAGGTACCCGGGGTCCTGAAATTACGGATTTTTTTAAATGTGGCAGCAAACCGAACCACATCCCCAACACGAAACTGACCTGCTGACATCCCCCTGACCGTAACGGCACACAGGCCATGTATACTGCGGTCAGAGACCGGACCGTGCAGAGTAAATGCCGCTGCCCTGAATCTGAGGGCACTGTTTTGTACAGAGGGAGCGGTGATTATCTGTGCGGAAACCACGTACCTGCCTCCTGCGTCTGCAAGGCATTCAAGGTCTGCAGCATTACGATGGAGAGCAAGCGTGCCAAGGTGATAATGAAGCATGCCTGCAAAAAAGAGGGATGTAACTATGGCAAACCTCTGAGCCCAGATGGCCCCAGATGGGAAAAAACTGCCAGCAACACCGAAAGGATTGAGAGAGATAAATATGGTGCCTTTAGCACCAGAATGGGCTGAAGAAACAGGGGATTGACAAAGGATGCAACATAACCCTGCAATAATGAAAACCGTGACACACGTCACCAAAAGGGGGACAGACAGTGCTGTCTCAGGCGAAAAACAGAACCTGCAGAATACCACTCCACTGACAAAGGCAGGCAGCAACTGGATGAGTGGCGTGGCGAACATTAAGAGAGAGGCTGGTTACCCGCCAAACAGTGATTGCAGGCCTATTGTCTGGGTCACACACTCACCGGCGCCAACCCTGAACCTTGTCTCCTTAAAGGCCGGTGCCCCTGTAATACCCGGCCTTATATTATTGGAAAACCCGAATCGCTCCACAGGAATTCCCATTACCCTGTCAAACTTATGATTGTTGTTGGCATCGTGAAACAGGAGTATGGCATACCAGCCAGGCCTGAGCCTGTGGAACACCACCTCTGCCCTGGCATTCTTCACAGGCACGATGGCATAACGGCATGAGTGCTGCTTGGCATTGTAATTTTCTTCAGAATCATATAGGGACATGCGCACAACACCCTTATCATCCCTTATACCAGTTACAATCACATGGAGACACGCATGCTGCGGATCAGACGGCCTGCACTCACCAGATGGAACCTTGCCACTATCAGGCACTGCAGTTTCATTTTGAGGAATGTCAGCCGCATATGTCATGGCACAGGCACATGACACTACCATCAGGACACATACCAAGGCCCCACGGAAGCACACCCAAAATTGTCTATACACGGTCTATGTCCCCTTGCCTACACCTCTGGAGTCTCTAACCGGCAGGATCCACCAAACCGCCATCAGTTACACCTTGAAAAGCCGCACGAACGACACAGCATGCACCCCTCTTCAGGCTCAAGGACTGCACCACACTCAGGACAGCTCATGACCACTGTCTCGTTGTGTTCCACGCTCACATTCCCGACCTTTCTTAACACCCGCGCCATTGCATCCGGGCAGGAGAGTATCTGATCACCATCCTGCCATGAGGGAGAGGGGCACCTGATACCTGAGAGCTGTTTGACTATCACCCTTGGACTCACACCGGAGCGCAAGGCCAGGGATATGAGACGGCTCTCTGCCTCGAGTTGACAGGCCGCACAGCCACCGGCCTTGCCCATCTGGGTAAACACCTCACAGATGTCTTTATCATCCTTGTTCACAGTAACGTAGAGATTACCGCAACCTGTACGCACCCTCTCGGTAACCCCATAGGTCCTGCGTGGCCTTGGCCGCGGGGCAATCTTGCCATTTGACGTCTTTACTCCCTGGCACTGGACATCGTCGCCACCTGTCTGGCCTTCCTGCTTCAGATTCAGCACCTGAACCGGCCTGCTTCCGTAGCGATATATCGTAAGCCCCTTCAGTCCCTGCTTCCAGGAGAGGAGATATGCCTCTCTGATATCATCCTTTGTGGCATTCTCGGGAAAGTTGATGGTCTTGGACACTGCATTGTCCGTATGTTTCTGAAAGGCTGCCTGAATGGCTATGTGATCAGAGGGCGACACATCCATTGAGGTCACGAATATTCTCTTGAGTTCATCAGGCACCTCATCCACCTCACTAACAGACCCGCTGCGTGCAATCTTCTCCATCAACTGGTCTGAATAGGCCCCTGCCTCTTTCATCATCTTTACAAAAATGGGGTGTGTCTCAACAAGCTCTGTACCGTCAAGCACCTTTCTTATGTAGCTCACCGCGAACAGGGGCTCGATACCACTTGATGCACCTGCAATGATGCTGATGGTACCTGTAGGGGCAATTGTGGTGACAGTGGCATTTCTCATAAGTGGGGTCTGAGGTGTATCATACACACTGCCAGGATAGGCAGGAAAGTTTCCCCTCTTCTCAGCCAGCCGTACAGAGGCTGCCTTTGCCTCAGTATCAATGAAACCCATCACCTCTTCGGCAATGGCCACCGCCTCCTGTGAGTTGTACGGTATGCCCATCTGAATAAGCATGTCGGCAAACCCCATGACACCGAGACCGATCTTCCTCGTCCGCCTGGTCATCTCAGCGATCTCAGGCAGAGGAAACCGGTTAACGTCGATTACATTGTCCAGAAAATGAACCGACAGATGGACCGTGCGTTTCAGGTCGTCAAAGTCGATCTTGCCGTCCTTGCTCACCATCCTGCCAAGGTTGAGAGAGCCAAGGTTGCAGGACTCGTAGGGCAACAGGGGCTGCTCTCCACACGGGTTGGTGCTCTCGATCTCCCCGAGTCGTGGTGTCGGGTTTGATCTGTTAATGCGATCAAGAAAGATGACCCCAGGCTCTCCGCTCTCCCAGGCAGAGTCCACTATGAGTTCAAACACTGACCAGGCAGAGATACGTTTCACCTCCTTGCCGGTCCGCGGATTTATCAGGGAGTAATCAGCCTTCCTCTCCACCGCCTCCATGAACTCTTCTGTAAGGGCAACCGAGATATTGAAGTTGTTCAGGTTGTCAAACTCCCGCTTTGCAGTAATAAACTTGACGATATCCGGATGATCCACCCTGAGGATACCCATGTTGGCACCACGCCTGGTTCCACCCTGTTTTATTGTCTCAGTAGCCACATCAAATATGGTCATAAAGGAGATGGGGCCACTGGCAACACCATGAGTTGATTTGACCCTGTCTCCCTCAGGACGGATACGTGCAAAGGAAAAACCGGTGCCTCCACCACTCTTGTGAATCATGGCAGTGTGCTTTACTGCCTCAAAGATACTCTCTATGGAATCTTCTACAGGGAGTACAAAGCACGCTGAAAGCTGACCCAACTCACGTCCTGCATTCATCAACGTGGGAGAATTGGGTATGAATTTGAACGAGGTGATAAGGGAGTAAAAAGACTCTTCCAGTGCCTTGATATCAAGTGAAGGATCATACGCAAGGTCTGCCTGGGCTATCGTAACGGCCACCCGCCTGAACATCTCCTCAGGGGTCTCAACAACCCTGCCATCATCATCCTTCCTGAGATAACGTTTTGCAAGCACCACAAGGGCGTTGTCACTGAGTGGGAGAGATGTCTTTGGTAATCCGCTTTTGTCCACAAAGGGGGAAGAAGTGGTTGAAGCACTGCCGTTTAACATAGTATTAGCACCTTTAAGGGTATATAGTGTAGATTGAACAGAGTCAAGAAGATTTTAAGACATCCCGGGCGGCAGCAAGCTCTTCCTCTGCCATTTCCCACAAAACATACATTTCATCAATTTGTTGGGAAATATTTTTATATTTCAGGTTAAGTTCTTTCATCCTTGCTCCATCAGAATGAACTGCAGGGTCTGCAAGCATGGCCTCAAGTGCCTCCTTTTGCTCCTCAAGGCCCTGAACAGTGGCCTCTACCGCCCTTACCTTCTCCTCAAAAGGCCCAAGTCGCTTTTTCAGAAACTCCCTCTGCCTTGCGGCCTGGCGTCTCATCTCCTTGGCACTGAGACGCCTTCCTGAACCACCATTTTCGTTTTGGGACCCATTAACTCCAGCAGTGACATCTCCACCACACGGCTGGCCATCTGACTGATTTCGCCTCTCAAGCGCATCCAGATAATCGTCAATGCCACCAATGTACTCGGTAAGGCTCCCGTCCCTCATCTCCCACACCCGCGATATGATGCCCTGCATAAATGCCCTATCATGGGAGACGATGAGAAAACTGCCGGTGAATGAACCAAGGGCATGTTTCAGCACCTTCTTTGAGGCAATATCAAGATGATTTGTCGGCTCATCCAGGATCAGGAGGTTGGCGGGGTTAAGAAGCATTCTGGCCAGGGCAAGCCTGCTCTTTTCTCCACCAGAAAGAAACCTTATCTTTGAGTTCACCATATCTCCATGGAACAGGAATGCTCCGAGAAGGTCCCTGACCCGCTGGAGCGCCTCTCCACCTGGCACCTGTCCCATGGCCTCAAGCACTGTTGCCTCCTGGGGCAACTCCGCGGCCTGATGCTGCCCAAAGTATGAGACAGTTACGTTATGGCCAAATTCCACCTTGCCATCATCCGGCTCTATAACCCCTGCAATGATCCTTGACAGGGTAGACTTTCCGCTACCGTTGGGCCCCACAACGGCGATGTGTTCACCCCTTTCTATCTTGAAGCACAGGTTTTGAAATACCTTAACCTTCTTTCCTGCACCGTCCCCCTGATTGGGTTGCAGCACGTAACTCTTGCTTATACCGCTGCCAATCACCACATCCCTGCCAGACCTTTCAGGCTCAGGAAAACTGAACCGAACGGACCGCACACTCTCAGGCATGGACTCCTCACACTGCTCACGCTCAAGCATCTTTATCCGACTCTGTACCTGCCTGGCCTTGGTAGCCTTGGCCCTGAACCGCTGGATGAAACGCTCTGTATCCCTGAGCTTGGCCTGGCGGCTCCTCTCCCTGGCCTCAAGATGCCTACGACGTTCAAGGCTCTGTTTCAGATAGTCATGATAGTTGCCTGTGTACGTGACAGCAGTCCTGTTCTCCAAAGCTACAATGCGCATGGAAAGCCGGTTCAGAAAGAGTTCATCATGGGATACAAGGAGCAAGGCCCCCTTCTGATTCATCAACCACGCTTCCAGCCAGGTGACAGAATCGAGGTCCAAATGGTTAGTAGGCTCATCAAGAAGCAGGATGTCCGGAGACGAGAGAAGCAGACGCGCAAGACATGCCCGCATCTTCCATCCACCACTGAACTCGCTAAGTGGCCTGTGAAAATCCTGTTTCCTGAATCCAAGGCCCGAAAGCACCCTGGCGGTCCTTGCCTCCTGTTGATGAAAGCCGGCCTGCTCCAAAAAGGAGGAAATCTCATGCTCCCTTTCAAGCAGCTCCTGCATGCGTCTCTCATCCCTGCCGATGGATGAAAGTTCCTGATGGATGCGATTCAGTTCATGGGCCTTCTCATCTATACGCTCAAATGCCCTGTATGCCTCATCCCATACTGTACCTGCAAACTCATTGGCAGAAAGCTCCTGTGGCAGGTATCCGACAACCGTACCAGAAGGCTTTGCAATACTCCCCTCATCAGGTTCCAGGTGACCTGCCATTATCTTGAGCAGTGTGGTCTTTCCAGCGCCATTCGGCCCCACAAGCCCAACACGGTCACCTGGATTGAGGGTGAAACTTACGTTTTCAAACAGAGTACGCGCACCAAAACTGCATTTGACTTGGATAAGGGAAAACATTGTTTAACAAATTGTATTTCCAAAGAAATCAGCCTCGGCAGAGGGCATTCTCCGTTTATCCCGCATTGTGTTTGGCGTGAACCAATACGGCCTTGTCTGAGATCGTTCAGAAACTGCCAGACACAACATCCAGATGCTCCTGCCTTGATCCGGCCTCCTGCTCAACCCGCATCCCGTGGCACATCCATCATCCGCTCTACTGCTCTGAGCGCCTTTACCCTGATATCTTCAGGCACCCTTACCACCGGCCCTTCCTTTTCCAATGCATCCAGCACGTCCTGAAGGGTGGTCTTTTTCATATCATGACATATCATGTCAGGAGAGGCGTGAAAAAATTTCTTGTCCGGATTCTGTTTTCTAAGCTGGTGCAGAAGGCCATTTTCTGTGGCAACAATAAATTCGGCAGCCTGGGATTTTGAGGCATAGGCAAGCATGCCACTTGTACTCCTGACAACATCAGCCATATCCAATATCTCCACAGGACACTCCGGATGTGCCATTATAAGTGCATTCGGATGTTCTTTCCTGGCCTGCACCACGGTCTCTACGGAAAGATCATCATGAACAGGACAGTAACCGTCCCAGTAGTGGATCTTCTGGTCTGTATGACGCTCCACCCATCTGGCAAGATTCCGGTCGGGCGTCATGAGCACCTCTTTGGCACCGGTCCACTTTACTACCTGAATCGCATTTGCAGAGGTACAGCATATGTCGCTAAGCGCCTTAACCTCGGCCGTTGAGTTGACATATGTAACAACCGGTACCCCAGGCAATTCCTCCTTTTTCTTGATGAGCTGTTCAGGGCTAAGCATGTCAGCCATGGCACAGCCGGCGTCTGGCACAGGGAAAAGCACCTTCTTGTCAGGACAGACGATACTTGCAGCCTCGGCCATAAAATGAACTCCTGCAAATACAATAATATCTGCATGGGTCTTGGATGCCTGGATACTGAGTGCAAGGCTGTCACCTGTAAGGTCTGCCACGTCCTGCACCTCAGGCCGCTGATAGTTGTGTGCAAGGATTATTGCATTTTTTTCCTGTGCTATCTCTCTTATCTTTTCAAAAATCTCTTTCTGTCCAGAATTCATGGCATCTTCCATCAGTAACTTCCCACCCTGCAAAACAGGAAGCGGAAAGCTGTTTGTTTACGGGTTAATGGGAACATATGGAGCTTACTATAACCTGAATTGAGCGATTCCCAAGTTTGCATGAGATGCAAGGCGGAGGATACGCAGACGTACTGTTGTACTTCAAGTATCTGACAGGTAAGCGAAGACTCCGAGGCAGCAGATCATGCGAAATTGGGAAGCCCGTAGGGGTTTCAAATTATGTAGAAAGCAAAACAGTTACAGCAAACCCGTTGGGTGACGGATAATTTTACAAAAAAACAGCATTAATTTACTGTAATTAAAGATAAAACAATATTTCACATGATTTGAAACGCTCAATT
>CAZXAK010000040.1:0-95117 GCA_964638145.1 uncultured Desulfobacterales bacterium
TTCCGTGACCATGAAGCGGCTGAATGCAGTGGTACCAGGAGTTTCATATAATTACATGCTCCATACCGCACCTATCAATCAGCACTCCCTGGAACATTACCACTGGCACATAGAGATAATGCCCAAACTCACAACCATTGCAGGTTTTGAATGGGGCACGGAGTTTTACATAAACCCGTCTCCACCAGAGGAGTGCGCACGTCTCCTGTGCAGTGCAAATACCAATCAAGAGATAGGGCAGGACATGGAAAACAATAATTTGTAAGTTTGGCCGCATATTTGGTAAAATAAGACCAAACCTATCAATCCCGACTGATGAAAAATTCCATTACTGAATATGTCTTCATTAGAGAGGGCTATACTACAGGGCACCTGAAATACAGGAGCACCTGACAAGTACAGGTGGCCTGTAGCACACAAGAGGAAGCAGTAGAGAACCTGAGCTGAGATCAATGTTTCAGAGGAGGAAAAATAATGTCAGAACGGCCGAAAAGAATTTTGGTAGTAGACGACGAAGAGAGTATCCAGCTCCTTTACCGGGAAGAGTTGGAAGATGAGGGTTACGAGGTCACATCAGCCATGAATGGGGAGGAGGCTCTTCGTGAATTTAATGAAAATACGCCAGATCTTGTGGTCCTGGACATAAATATGCCTGGTATTGATGGAATAGAGGTGTTACGTCAGATGAAACAGGCCAAGCCAGGTGTACCTGTCATTCTAAGCTCAGCATATCCTGAGTATAAACAGGATCTGGCATCCTGGGCCTCTGACGACTACATTGTAAAGTCCTTCAATATGGATGAACTCAAAGAGTCCATAAAGAGACATCTGTCTTCCTGACACCTTCCTGCAAAAGGTATTCGACTATCAATAAGAAAAGGGCGAGTTCTTATGAAACATGCTCTTCCGGTGCCCCTGTTCAAAGGGGCAACCCCAAAAACATCTTTAGAAAGTGTGTCAGTTGTCAGCTCTTTTCCAGGATAAATCCGTGTTTTTTGCTCTCATACCCGATGCTGGAGCAGATTTCACCTTGATGGAAATTGTCTGATTGCCAGTATTTCCATGTGCAGTAATAAGGGCGCCATACTTTTTCTGGATCAGTTTGAGAATACTGAGGGATGGATCATCATCCAGATTAAGGGGCAGGGCCTTGCCATTGTGGGTAAAACTCAACACATTAAACCCATTTTCTGCATAAGTCCTGATTATCATCTCCTTTTTATGTAGCGGGGCCACTCTCCTCAGGATTGCCTGGCAAAGGGCCACAAAGGCATTTACCCAATCTGAATAGTCCCCCTCAATGGGTGGCAGGTCCCGATTAAGCAAAAGCTGTTTACTGATCTTTTTGAATTTACTATGTAATTCAAGGGTCCTGAGTTCGTCATCCACAAGTGCATTGAGGGAAAAAAGTTTGTTCGAACCAGAGGTATCTTTCCTTCTTCTGATGGCTGCCCTGCAAAATTCTGTTACCTGCATGAGCACCGCCTGGATAGCGCTGACATCTGTACGAAGTGCATCAATCTTGTCCTGGATTTCGTCTGGCAGGTTCCCATCCATACCTTCAAGCTTTATGGCCATAAGGTCCAGACGGCCAACAGCAGCAGATATGGGATTCACCATATCCTCAATCAGTCCATCAAAAAGCTGTCCAAGGGTAATATACTGATACTGGAGCCACAGATTCTCCTCCTTGGATTCGATCTCCTGCTGTAGCTGATGAAAGGGGGTTATATCCCTGGCCCTCAGAATGACTCCGGCCCTGTTACCAGGAAGGGTAGTGGGCCTAATCCAGAAACAGAAATGTTTCTCCGTATTGTCAGATTTTACCCCAAAGACCGCGCATATCCTCCTGTCTTCTCCGGACTCAAAGACATCTTTGATAATATGACGCATCTTTCCCTCCGGGGTAGAGATATCAAGGAAGGAACTTACATCGTCCATGAACAGGCCAGGAAGTTCATCATGCTTTTTCTGGGGACAAAATGGCTGCGACGGATTTGCAGCCATTATTTTCATATCCTCGTCAAGGATCAGTATCCCGTCCTCCACGCCTTTCAGTATCGCATTCACAAGGGGCATGCCCAGGGATTCCGGCCCTGAATCCTCTGATAGATCAGCTATGTCGATCTGCCAATCCATCTCTTCTTCAAAGGCTATGCCGCTTCTATATTTGCCACTCACAGATTTCACCCATTTAACCTTCCCCCTCACTAACTGGTCGTTGGTTCTATCTCCTCTCTCTGGCCAAAGCTCTACTTGCCTTTCCTGTTGCATAAGCATCTCACTTTCTATCTGGGCTCCATGGGGCGTAAGATCCACAGACCGAGCCTTGCAGACAGAATCATCTTTAATGTCCCTGACATTGATAGACATTTTTGCAGGGACACGATAGCTCTTTCGTCTCTCTGCTGCCCTGTAATTTTTCACAAGTCCCCCCCCGAGAAACTCAATGTTAGCAATCAATATGCAAATATAATGCCACCATTTTTTTCAAAAAGCATGGGAATAGAGGCGATTCAGCCACAATTTTGTCTTATTTATTTAAAACCATAAGAAAATTATTTCTGTTATGGAATTATTTTTCTCATTTTTTTGAGGTAATTAATATTTTTTATATCGAAAAGAAACAAAATTGAATAATCCGTACTCTCAATAAACGGGGGTATTAAACTACACATGCAGACAAGCCAATACGGACAAGCAAGTATGGCCAAACGGATGTCATTTGTCTTGGATACCAGCAAATCTGAAACAGCAGGGGTTATCTTTTAATGTTTTCGGCCTTTTCCAATGCAAACTTTACAAACGGAGGTGCCATGAATTCGTTAATAATAACACTACCTATGACTGCGTTAAGCATCAACTCATAAACAGGGGCAGGGAACAGATCAGCAGACAGCAGTATCAATCCAATGGTTACCCCGGCCTGCGGAAAGAGAGCCATACTCATATATCTCTTGATCTCTTCACCAGCCCCGCAGATCACTGCCCCCGCCCACGTACCGAGATGTTTCCCTGTCATGCGGAATACGAGAAGTGCTACTGAGGTTATCCATGCAGTTTTCAGCACCGTTACATCCATATAGGCACCTGCCAAGGCGAAAAACAATCCAAATATACTATTCTCAATCACCTCTGTGGCATTAAAACAGTCAGTGGTGGTCCCGGACCAATTAATCACCGTGACCCCCATGGTCATGGCGGCAAGGAGACGTGAGGCGTGCACCACCTCGGCGGCACCTGTTACCATCAAAATGGCCCCCATAACCACCATCAACATATCACCCCTGGCCTTGACGGACTTGGAAACCAGCGAGAGCAGACCTCCACCAACCATACCAACACCCAGGGAAAGCACAATCTCACTGACGGGATCAAGGATAATAATAATCCAATTTATCTCTGCGGGATTCATCAGGTTCCCTGCCACTACAGATGCTATGGAGAACAGGATTATGGTGATGGCATCGTCCACTGCGATAACCCCAAGAAGAACCGAAGTGAATGGTCCGGAACTTTTCAACTCGGACACAATGGCAAGTACTGCCCCAGGGGCAGTGGCAGCAGATATGGCCCCAAGGACCAGCGACGATGACAGCAGGATATTTTTATCCATGTCACCTGATATCACACCCCTGGAGAGTATGGGGAGTGAGATGAACAGGAGCAGCGCAGATACAATGGCAGCGCCTGCGGCCTGAGTTACACTCAGGTATCCTATTGTACGCCCGAGATGTCTGATTTGCCTCAGCTCCAAACTGCCACCAATGGAAAAGGCGATGATGCCAAGGGCAATTTCAGTAATTACATGCAGGTCCTCTGTAACGGTCTTCAGATCAAGTATGCCAGTAACAGACGGATTTAAAAGTACACCTGCACACAGGTAACCGGTAACCCTGGGGAAACTGAATGCATTGGCGGCCTTGCCTCCCCAATAACTGAAAAACAGTAACAGCCCCGTGCTTAGAACAACATTGGTAATCATCTATGAAACTTTCATTTTCACGGTTCCGGTTACATTGACCTTTGAACAACTTGCTCATGCCTGAGTTGAGCGATTCCCAAATCTGCCTCAGGTGCAGGGCAGAGGGTACGCAGACGTAATGTTGTATTTCAAGTATCCTACAGACAAGCGAAGAGTCGGACGCAACAGATCATGCAAAATTGGGAATAAAGACAAAACAAAATTCTACATGATTTGAAACGCTCATTTAGGTTACATAAAATCCGGCAACAGCAAGATTTAGCATAAAAAAAGTTTAATGGAATTTTTGAGGTTTGAATAGTGGGACATGAAAAAAAACAGGGGTCGTTTGATACGACCCCGGAATGGAAAACACTTATGAAAAAATCTTGACTAAACCTCAGAAGGCTTAGGAGTCTTTCTTGGTATATTGGATAGGTCCTCTCTGATGACGTAAAGGACCTTGAACTTTTTCTTTAGATCTTCGACCATCTCCTCAAGTTCATTATCCTCCATATTCTGAAGCCTAACATATACCTCACGTCTCCCTGCCGGCATATGATCATCGCTGGTCAATACACTCACCACCCTGGCACCACAGTCCCTTAATGCCTTGATCAGGGCATGAAGGGAACCAGGTTTATCCTCCATATCAAAGGCAACCTGTATAGGACTTCTGTAAGCCCCGGAAATACTGATCATCACCTTGAAGATATCAGTCTGTGTAAGGAGGCCAACCACCTTGCCTTCCTTATCAACAACCGGCATGCCGGAGATGCGATTCTCAAGCATTATAACAGCAGCCTTTTCCACTGAATCGTTTTCATCCAGGGTAATGGGATCAGGCGTCATGATATCCTTGACCTTGATCTCCGAAAGCAGATAGTAGAGTTCATGCACATCAAGCGACGTTGCCTTGGAGGGTGCAGCTTCCTTTACATCCCTGTCACTGATTATCCCCACAATCCGTTTGTCACGCACCACTGGTATCCGTCTTATCCCATGCTCTTTCATGAGCTGGGTTGCCTTCATTATCGAGGTATTCTCGTCTATTACGATGGGATCTACTGCCATCCACTCTTTAGCTAACATGCATGTCCTCCTAAAAGAATTATATGGCCAGCATCAAAAAAGCTGCTGACACCCAACACTGATATCTATCATTTCATTCGGCGGGCCTGCAAAAGTTGTTAAAGGATTTTGCCCAAAGCGGCAGGCTCAAGCTATTATATTATTTTCGTTTCAACAAAGAAATACCTAAATGTAACCACCAACAGGGTAACTTATAAAAAATTATTACTACTAATAATTCTTTGCTGCCATAATCCCCCATGGCCTCCCCATGACCCGCCCAATGGAGATATGATGAGAGATCGGACATAAATCCCGCTTCCGATCCCTTCCAAAATCGTTCTTTCAGTATTAAAGTAACAACTACCCTCAATTCTGAACCATGTAATAAGACACTTCTCTCATGTCAAGAGAAACCGGAAACGGCCTGCAGCAAACCATATCCCTTGGTAGTAAACAGGTCAGATCCCATCATAAACACCACAAATGGACATACATGAATTAAAGATAGCCGTGGTAGGACCTGGAGCAGTGGGCTGTCTGCTGGCACACGGCCTGAGCCTGTGTGGCGGCAATGTAACTTTGATAGACCACAGGCCGGGAAGGGCACAACGTCTTTCATCCACAGGAATCACTGTTATTACCCCTGAGGGCCATGAACAATCAGGGCCACTCTGTCTTGCTGATACCAACAGGGCAGGTGTTCAGGATGCAGTAATATTTGCCGTAAAGGCCTATCAAACCAGAGAAGCTGCGGCAAATGCCGCACCTATGGTAGGGCCAAACACCCTGGTGGTTACCCTGCAAAACGGTATGGGATATGAAAACCATCTCAAGGCGATTGCTGCCAAGGGTTATCTGGTAACAGGTATTACAGCGCTTGGAGCCACACTTATACAGGAAGGCACGGTACGCCTTGCAGGAACTGGCAAGACAATAGCGGGCTTTACGCACCGGCCTGATGAAAAGGGCCAGCAGATATTCGACCTCCTTGGAAACGCCTTTCTAAAGGCGGGATGGGAATTTGAGCAGGTTGAAGATCCAGAACCGGCACGCTGGCAAAAACTCATGGTAAATGTGGGTATAAACGCCATAACCGCCATTACATGCATAAAAAACGGGGATATCCTCCATTACCAGCATGCCCTTGACTTGCAGGACTCTGCCGTACAGGAGGCATTCTCTGTAATGCAACATCACTGTGGCAAGGCATCTCACAATCTGGACTCCATGATAAAAAATGTTAGGGATGTATGCAGACGCACCGCTAACAACGTATCTTCCATGCTTCAGGACAGGCTCAAACATGGTGTGACCGAAATTGATTACATCAACGGCTTCATATGCAGGACAGGGGATGCATGTGGAGTTGAAACGCCTGTTAACAGAACCCTTTGCAGACTCATAAGGATACTTGAAGCCTCAGGCTGGAAAACAGCACCTTGATGAAGGGGCCATATACTTTTCCAGCAAAAAAATGTTGACAACTCGTATAGTAAAAGGCTATATGACAACATCCTGAGGCTGTATCTTGTGGATGCCTATTCAGAAACGGCCAGGTTCTGGTCAATTTCCTGTTTCTGCAAGTCAAAATATCAGATCAGAATCCGCGTGAGGACGCATTTTATCTAAAGTTTATTACTCCGACTGACGAATAAAAAATCATCACCCTGGTGCAGGACTGGCGCAGTAAGGCATGCCATTACATCCGGCATGAGCATAACTGTCTGTGCTCGGATGTATCTATAACATTACGGGGGCAGGCTGTGCCCTGCACGTGTACAGGGAATGACTCGCCTTGGGAGGGGAGAGGCACTGTGCATGCAGGTCCTGTCTGGACAGATCAAATTTCATAAATGGTTCTGTTCTTCACCACTATTTCAGTGCCACAGGGTGGCAACATTTTAACCATTATCTAAATCCTACGATTGTCAAATTTGCCAAAGATGCAAGATATAAGGCACGCAGAGACGTATCCGTGAACTTCATTAGGTACAGGACATGCTGCACGACATCTGAGATGCATAAGCAATTGGCAAAGGCAGATGGTGCTTTTTCTCATGGTTTTGACCACGGACAAATATATCATTCACAAGTCACTGCAACTAATGAGCTTTAAAACATGATAAAAGCGCCATAGCCTGTACAGGTATCATTAGGTGTCATATCGTGTACATCCATCACTTTCATGTTATTCCGCTATCACAGACAGATACCCCAGGACATGGAAACATTGCGATATGGTATGTACGCATTTTAGGCTTTAATACAAACTTTTGCCAGGTGCGGCACCTGGCCATGTACCCCATGAGGTACGCAGGTAAAATGCCGCTATTTTCATTCATGTGAGGAGTTGAGGTGCCAGATGGCAAGAAAAACCAAGAACAACAGGGAACAGGGAGGGGAGCCTGCGGCTGTTAACGGTAATCCTGTAAAGATCATGAATCTCAATGATCTCAAGAAACAACCGGTAACAGAACTTTACCACCTTGCCTCAGAGCTGGGCATTGAATCTGCCAGGGGCAAGAGAAAGCAGGAACTGATTTTCGCAATACTCAAGGCCCAGATGTCGAGAAGTGGCACGGTCTATGCCCAGGGGGTCCTTGAAATACTTCAGGACGGCTTTGGCTTCCTGCGAAGTCCTGACTATAATTACTTGCCTGGTCCTGACGATATCTACGTTTCTCCATCCCAGATAAGACGCTTTAATCTGAACACAGGAGATACAGTCTCCGGTCAGATACGTCCGCCCAAGGAGGGGGAGCGTTACTTTGCCCTGCTAAAGGTCGAGTCCCTAAATTTCGATCCGCCTGAAAGTGCCTTTGACAAGATACTTTTTGACAATCTCACGCCCCTCTATCCTCAGGAACACCTCAAGCTTGAGACCACGCCTGACAATATCGGGGCCAGGATCATGGATCTCATAACCCCTATTGGCAAGGGGCAGAGGGGGCTGATAGTGGCACCGCCAAGGACAGGCAAGACCATGCTCCTAAAGAGTATTGCCAACAGTATCTCTGCAAACCATCCTGAAGTCATCATGATCGTGCTGCTCATAGACGAGAGACCTGAAGAGGTTACAGACATGCAGCGCTCGGTCAATGCAGAGGTGATCAGCTCCACCTTTGACGAGCCGGCCCAGCGCCATGTACAGGTCTCGGAGATGGTGATTGAAAAGGCCAAGAGGTTGGTTGAGCACAAAAAAGATGTAGTGATCCTGCTGGACAGCATCACCAGACTCGCCAGGGCCTACAACACAGTGGTACCTCCAAGCGGCAAGATCCTGTCAGGTGGTGTTGACTCAAACGCCCTGCAACGACCCAAGAGGTTCTTTGGTGCGGCCCGGAATATCGAGGAGGGAGGAAGCCTCACCATCATTGCCACTGCCCTGATCGACACGGGCAGCCGTATGGATGAGGTAATATTTGAAGAATTCAAGGGCACAGGCAACATGGAAATAGTCCTTGACCGTAAACTTACGGAAAAACGTATATTCCCCTCCATTGATATCAACCGTTCAGGCACCAGGAAGGAAGACCTTCTCCTGCCACCTGAAGTACTTAACAGGGTATGGATACTTAGAAAGCTCCTTTCACCCCTAAATCCCGTTGACAGTATGGAATTCCTCATGGACAAGATGGCCAGTACCAAGAGCAATGCAGAATTCTTGGACTCCATGAACAAGGGCTGATGCACAAGGACTGAATATGCAGTAACTGTTCACAGGGGTTTTTGCGGAGGTATTATTACTTCAAATGCCTGACAGGCAGACGAAGCCCCATAGGCAGTAGATGGGGGACCCTATGTGCAGATACAATATGCCTGTCTATGTGCTCGCTGATGTTGACTAAAGGCTCAAATGGTAGTTTTTTATGGCCTGCTGCCCGTAGGCAGTAAAATAGACAAACAATCAGGAGAAAATATAATGAAGGAAGGAATACATCCCAAATATTACAAGGCAACTGCACGCTGTGCATGTGGCAACGAGTTTGAGGTCGGCTCAACCATAGAAGAAATCAAGGTTGAAATATGTGCCAAGTGCCACCCATTCTTTACAGGCAAACAGAAATTGGTTGACACTGCAGGACGTATTGAAAAATTCCGCAAAAAGTATGGGGATACTGCAGTAAAAAAATAAACGCCTGTACAGACACCAACCTTACCTATGCCTAAATTGAGCGATTCCCAAGTTTGCATGAGATGCAAGGCAACAGCAACAATCCACTGCCATTAAAGACAAAACAAAATTCCACATGATTTGAAACGCTCAATTTAGGTTATGATTTGACCGGGATAAAGGAAGCTGCCTTTCCCGGTCTTCAATCTTTTGGTATCAGGTATTTCAGACGTGGTTCAACTATTCTTCACACCTTTTGCAAGGCGCACGGCATGTATGTCTGAGTGAAGGTCCTCTCAGTAGGGATATACATACAGTACCACAACTATCTGTAACAATAGGGCATTGTAACCCCTGTTCACCAAAGAGGGGGCATTCATGTTCGTCTCGCATTATGTTTGACGTGCAGCATCGCACCTCTTTACACATGTCCCATGCTACAGGACACGTTAAGGGCAGATGGTACCTTTATCACGTTTTTTTAGAGCGCATCAGTTGCGAACAGCTATTTATGAATTTTGCCAGCGGTTAAAACCGTGAAAAAAGGCACCACACACCCCTGTCATTCAGCTTCGTCCCGTGGCATGCGCATGACCCGAAGGTTTTTAAATTTGGAGGAGTATGGATCTTACAGCAAAGCTGACAGAGCTTGAGGAACGCTACAATCAGCTTGAAAAAGAGCTGAGCAACCCTGACGTGTTCAAGGACCAGAAAAAATACCAGGCCCTTGCCAAGGAACACTCCGATCTGGGCTCTGTGGTACGGGTCTACAGGGAATTTCTTGACGTCAATCAGGAAATATCCGAAAATAGGGAGTTGCTCAATGATCCGGATCCTGACATGAGAGAGCTGGCGCAGGGTGAGCTTGAGGAGCTTGAGGCACGATCCGGAAAGCTCGAGGCCGAACTTAAAAAACTGCTACTGCCCAAGGACCCGCTTGACGACAAGAACGTACTGCTTGAAATAAGGGCAGGGACAGGCGGGGATGAGGCAGCACTCTTTGCCGCTGACCTGTTCCGCATGTACTGCAGATACGCGGAAGAGAAGGACTGGAAGGTGGAGATACTAAGTGAACATCCCACAGGCATAGGGGGGTACAAGGAGGTTATTGCAATGATCTCCGGTGATCGTGTTTACAGCCACCTCAAATATGAAAGCGGGACCCACAGGGTTCAGCGTGTCCCTGATACAGAGACCCAGGGCAGGATACACACCTCTGCAGTGACAGTTGCCGTGCTGCCAGAGGCAGATGAGGTGGATGTCCAGATTGATCCCTCAGAGTTGCGTATAGACGTGTACCGTGCGTCAGGAGCTGGTGGACAGCACGTCAACAAGACAGAGTCGGCAGTACGTATCACCCACATACCCACAGGCCTGGTCGTTCAGTGTCAGGACGAACGCTCCCAGCACAAGAACAGGGCCAAGGCAATGAAGGTACTTGCAGCAAGGCTTCTTGACCTCAAAAAACGGGAACAGCACGACCAGCTCAGCGCAGAGAGGAAACAGATGGTGGGCTCTGGAGACAGGAGTGAACGCATCAGGACCTACAACTTTCCCCAGGGCAGAGTTACTGATCACAGAATCGGCCTGACTCTCTACCGCTTGGAGGCAATCATGCAGGGGGACCTGGACGAACTCCTTGAGGCCATCGGGACCTACTTCCAGGCGCAGGCACTTGCTGCAGGAAGTGAAGGTCAATAATCTGCCCACGCAGGGTACAGGGCCACAAACCCTGTTCACAAACCACTCCCATAAATCCCCAAAATGTCTCCTGCCCAAGATGCAGACATGCAAACACCTGCCGAAGAGTCACAGGTCACTGTTGGCCACGCGCTTTCAGTTATTGTCAACCGACTGAAAAGGGCAGATAGATGTTCTGATATTCTTGATCCAATCTTGGAGGCCGAGCTACTGTTGGCCCATGTGCTTGGCATGGAACGATGGCAAATCCGCATCCGCCAGGACTGTCTGCTTGACGGCCTTCAGTACGAAAAACTCCTTGAGTTTGCTGACAGGCGTGTTGCAGGGGAACCCAGTGCATACATCCTGGGCAGCAAGGAGTTCTGGTCCAGGAAATTTCTGGTTACAAACCACACTCTGATACCTCGTCCGGAAACCGAACTGCTTGTGGAAACTGCTCTGGAACTTGTATCAGCAGGAAAATTCAACTCGTTGCCCCCACACCCTTCATCATGCAGGGCCATCCATGAAAGGGATCAGGACATGGGTGACAAGGACTCTTCCCTGTTCATACTGGATGCTGGTACCGGATGCGGCATAATTGCCATAACCCTTGCCCTTGAAATTCCAGGCTGCTCTGTGGTGGCTACCGACATCTCCATGCCAGCGTTAGAAACTGCGCAGAAAAACATACGTGCCCACCACCTGTGTGGCAAAGACAGTGCCACGGCACAGATATCCCTGGTCAACGCAAACTGGCTCAGCTGTTTCAGGACCGGCCAGCTTTTTCATATCGTGGTATCCAATCCTCCCTACATAGGTGAATCCGAGCCCCTGTCACCACAGGTAGCCCACTATGAACCAGACCAGGCCCTGTTTGCAGGAAAGGATGGGCTTGAGGCAATCAGAAAATTGATATGCACAGTGCCATCTGTACTCAAACCAGGGGGATGGTTCCTGTGTGAAATCGGATTTATGCAGGGAGAAATAGCCAAAAAACTGGCCCGCAGGTATTTTGACAGGGTTGAGATAAGAAAGGACCTGTCAGGAAAGGACAGGCTGCTCACCGCACGCATTGCGCCCTGATGTGTATACATATCTTACATATCAAGTGCCCGGAACTTTCATGCCATCCCGATTAATACATGCCCTTGGAATATAAAATGCTATCGTAACGGTGTGTATTTTCATGGTAAAAGGGGGGAGTGACAGGACAAAAAAAGGGGGCCAGCCTTATGGGCTGTCCCCCCTGACCATGTCTTTTTGAGACACCTAAAACTAAAAGTTATCCCTAAACAGGTAACACCCCCCTGAGATAAACTGATAAGCCATGCACACGGTATTCATCTGAACCTGGCTTTCCCATCCGGCTTTCCGTCAACCCAAATCCATGCTGGGCCAGATCCACCTCAACCGTGTGCATCTCTGAAACAGGCTATCTTCTGCGCCTGCGGCGTGCCTTACGGCGTCTTCTTTCGGCTTCCTGCATCTTGCGACGCCGCTTTACACTTGGTTTTTCGTAAAAACGGCGATTCTTAAGCTCCCTCTGGAGACCGTCAAGCTGCATCTTCTTCTTGAGAACTCGGAGAGCCTTTTCCAGATTGTCCTGGACTTCGACTACAATCGCCAAGGGAATCCCCCCTTTCCTTTTGAGAATTTTGGAAATATAGCAGTTTGTGTCTGTATAGGCAATAGAAAATTTCATTATTGACCTAAATCTTGCAACCTAAGCACAGGACCTTATGTAAGATGCAGATTGCGAATTTACACAAACAACGCCGTGAACTGCACCCAAGGGATCAGGTACTCAAAGTTGATGCCCAATCAATAGCAAAACTCGACTATACCACCAAATAGGTGTAAAATCTCAGGAAGAATTATACTTGGAGGAATCAATGTCAGATATAAACATAAAGGACAAGACCCGCGCGGTTGATGCCGCCATCAGCCAGATACAGAAACAGTTCGGCAAGGGTGCTGTAATGAGACTTGGGGACAAGGGAGGGGTGGAAGATGTATCCGTGATTCCCACAGGTTCCATTGCAGTGGATATTGCAACTGGTGTCGGTGGAGTTCCCCGTGGCAGGATCGTTGAAATATTCGGCCCTGAATCCTCTGGAAAGACCACCCTGGCCCTGCACCTCATTGCGGAGGCCCAGAAGATGGGTGGCATCGCTGCCTTTATAGATGCGGAACATGCCATGGATCCCGTGTACGCATCAAAGCTCGGGGTCAATACTGAAGATCTGCTCATATCACAGCCTGATTATGGGGAACAGGCCCTTGAGATAGCAGACTCCCTGGTCAGAAGCGGTGCGTTGGACATAATAGTCATTGACTCAGTGGCTGCCCTTGTGCCAAAGGCCGAGATCGAAGGGGATATGGGAGATACCCACGTAGGGCTTCAGGCCCGGCTCATGTCCCAGGCGCTTCGCAAACTCACTGCCAACCTCAACAAGACCAATACTGTCCTTATATTCATCAACCAGATACGGATGAAGATCGGGGTCATGTTCGGCAACCCGGAGACAACCACAGGCGGCAATGCCCTGAAGTTCTACTCCACCATGCGCCTTGACATACGCCGCACAGCCTCCCTGAAGGAAGGGGCGGATATCATAGGAAACCGCACAAAAGTAAAGGTGGTAAAGAACAAGATAGCCCCCCCGTTCAAACAGGCTGAATTCGATATCTACTATGGAGAGGGCATCTCCAGGGAGAGTTCCCTGCTTGATCTCGGCGTGGCAGTGGACATCATAGAGAAGAGTGGTGCCTGGTACTCCTACAATGGAGAACGCATGGGACAGGGCAGGGAGAATGTACGAAACTTCATGAAGGAGAATCCTGAAATTACCGCAGAGATAGAGCAGAGGGTGAGAGAGGCCTACGGGCTTCCGCCCCTGCCCGGTAGCCCCGAAGAGACTGGGGGCCAGGGAACAAAGGGCGAAGCCGCAGAGGCATAACGCCGCGGCCATTCTCCTTTTTCAAACCAATCACGACAGAGATAGATTTTATCGTTAAAATACATTTTATTCGGAACTTATATGAAAAACTTAAAAGGCTCTGAAATACGCCGACTATTTCTTGAATATTTTGAAAAACATGGTCACCAGGTTGTGAAGAGCTCCTCCCTGGTCCCTGCAGATGACCCTTCTCTTCTCTTTACCAACGCAGGCATGGTCCAGTTCAAGAAGGTATTTCTCGGAGAAGAGACCCGCCCGTACAAACGCGCCACCACCAGCCAGAAATGCGTAAGGGCAGGAGGAAAGCACAACGACCTTGAAAACGTGGGATACACTGCAAGACATCACACCTTCTTCGAGATGCTTGGAAACTTCTCCTTTGGTGACTACTTCAAAAAGGAGGCCATTGCCTTTGCCTGGGAGTTCCTGACAGAACATCTGGAACTTCCAAAGGAAAAACTCTGGGTAACGGTGTTTGAGGATGACGATGAGGCCGCAGTCATGTGGCCAGAGATAACCGGCATCTCCCCTGACAGGGTGGTAAGGCTTGGAGAGGAGGACAACTTCTGGGCTATGGGTGATACCGGGCCGTGCGGGCCGTGCTCAGAGATACTCATTGACCAGGGTGAGGAGATCGGATGCGGAAGGCCCGACTGCAAGGTTGGGTGTGATTGTGACCGATTCCTTGAGATTTGGAACTTGGTGTTCATGCAATTTTTCAGGGACGAGAGTGGGAACATGACGCCACTTCCTGACCCATGCATTGATACGGGCATGGGGCTCGAACGTATTGCGGCAGTGTGTCAGGGCAAGATCAACAACTTTGATACCGACCTGTTTGCTGCCATCATGCGCCACCAGGAACAGATTTCCGGCAAGGAGTACGGCTCATCCCCTGGCGTTGACATTGCCATGCGCGTGATTGCTGACCACTCAAGGGCCTCTGCCTTCCTGATAGCAGACGGTGTCATACCCTCAAACGAAGGGCGTGGTTACGTGCTAAGGCGCATAATCAGGCGGGCAGTACGCTATGGGAGGGTACTGGGCCTTACAGACCCGTTCATGGCATCAGTCGCCTCTGTTGTATGTGACGAGATGGGGGACGTATATCCGGAGCTTGAGGGTTCCAGGCAGTTCATGGAACAGGTGCTGCATAACGAGGAGACACGCTTTGCCGAGACCCTTGAAACAGGCCTTAAAATACTGGATGAACGCATACGTGAACTAAAGGAGAAAGACGAGAAGCAGCTTCCTGGTGACTTTGTCTTCAAGCTCTATGACACCTATGGCCTTCCAATTGATATCGTCCAGGATGTAGTAAAGGAACAGGGTGCTGACCTGGACAAAGAGGGGTACAGACGGGCCAGGGAAGAACAGCGGAAACGGTCCAAAAGCGCGCACAGGACCACTGTCACTGAAAAACTCCCTGATATTTACAGGCAACTTCTGTCAAGAGGGGAGGGCACAGCATTCTGTGGCTATGAAACCATAGAGGCTGAATCCGCCATACTGGCACTGGTAAAGGATAACGAGGCGTTTGAATCGGTTCAGAAGGGCTGGGAAGGCGAACTTGTGGCCGAGCGTACCCCTTTCTATGCTGAATCCGGGGGCCAGAAGGGGGATACAGGCGTAATAACAACAGAGTCCGGCAGTGCGGAAGTGACTGACACAATCAAGAGAGGTGATCTGATAGTCCACCTCATAAAGGTCACTGATGGCCATCTGAACCAGCATGACAGGGCCAGCTTCAGAGTGAGGGAAGGCAGGCGCATGGACATTGCCCGCAACCACACTGTTACACACCTGCTTCACGCAGCCCTCAGGCAGGTCCTTGGCGATCATGTCAAACAGTCAGGCTCCCTTGTGGCCCCTGACCACCTCCGCTTTGACTTTACCCACTTCTCCAGCCTGTCCCAAACAGAACTTCAGCAGGTGGAGGACGTGGTCAACGAGAAGATCAGGGCAGACCTGCCAGTGGTCACAGAGGTCCTGTCAATAGAGCAGGCCCTTGAAAGGGGGGCCACCGCGCTGTTTGGGGAAAAATATGGGGATGAGGTCCGGGTGGTAAACATCCCTGACTTCAGCATGGAACTCTGTGGCGGTACACACCTTGAACGCACCGGTCAGGCAGGACTTTTCAAGATAACCTCTGAATCCAGTGTATCAGCAGGGCTGAGAAGGATCGAGGCCTGTACCGGTCGCAGGGCCATTGCCCTTGTCCACGAGATGGAACAGACCATACGCGAGATTGCCGCCTGTCTCAAATGCCCTGTCACTGCGGTCAGGGACAAGGTAGATGCCCTGTCAGGCAGGGTAAAGCAGCTTGAAAAGGAACTGCAGGCAGCTCTCTCCAGCAGGGCTGCCGAAGGTATTGATCAGATGGTTGAAGGGGCAAGGGAGATAAACGGCATAAAGGTGGTGGCCTCCGTGGTGGATGTGCCTGACGCAAAGGCACTTAGAGAGCTCGGAGACAGGCTCAGGGACAGGCTCAGGAGCGGTGTGGTGGTGCTTGGAGCCAGCAACGGCAGCAAGGCCCTGCTCCTCTGCGTTGTAACAAAGGACATAGCGGGAAAGAGGTGCCACGCAGGCAACATAATCAAAAAGGTCGCTGCCATTGTAGGGGGTGGGGGCGGCGGACGCCCGGACATGGCCCAGGCAGGTGGCAGCCGGCCAGAAAAGATAGAGCAGGCGGTACAGGCAGTGTATGAACTGATCTGATCCAGACCTGCCGAATACCTGAATTGAGCGATTCCCATCAATTGCATGCAATTACAGATGAAATAAAATTTCACATGATTTGAAACGCTCAATTCAGGTGAATACAGATCATAGGAGGATACACCGCATGAACGAACTAAAGGATTATCAGAACGATGAGGGTTTCCTGTTTGAAATAGTAAATGCGGTGCCCTCCGGTATCTTTGTCACAGACCTGGAGCACAACATCCTTATCATAAACAAGGCCGCATCTGAAATGGTGGGCCTCAGGCCAGGGCAGTGTTTTGACAGGAAGTGCCATGAGATATTCAACACCCCCATGTGTGGCACCAACCAGTGCACCTGTCATGTGGCAATGGAGCAGAACCGTGTAAACCAGGGCCAGACCACCCTTCACACGGAAAAGGGTGAAATCGCCATTGAGTACGCCAGCCGTCCCCTGAAAAACCATGAGGGCAAGATCATTGGCTGCGTGGAGCACTTCATCGACATATCCGAACGTGTGGCCCAGGAGGAACTGATGCTGCAGCAGCAGGAGGAGCTGCTCCGCAAACGCGAGGAGGACATAAGGCACCTGCAGGAAGAGATTCTGGAACTCTCCACACCTGTAGTGGAGGTATGGGAAGGCGTGCTTGCCCTGCCACTCATAGGCACCCTTGACAGCCACCGCGCACGAAGCGCCATGGAACTACTGCTCGATGCCATTGAGAAGACCCGCTCCCCGTTTGTCATCATTGATATTACAGGTGTCCCCACTGTTGACACAGAGGTGGCAAACCATCTGCTACAGACTGTTGATGCAGTCCGTCTCATGGGAAGCGAGGCCATACTTACCGGGGTCTCCACCCACATTGCCCTTACGATGGCCCATCTCGGGGTGGAGCTTGGTACCATAAAGGTGAGGAGCCGTATGGCAGATGCGCTCCATCTGGCCATAAGGGAACTGCACAGGCGCAAGCAGGACACCCCTTTGACAGAACTGATTCTCCGGGACGCTGTGAAAAACTGAGGCAATACGACTCATGATCCCCTTCTCCATCTTTCCCATGCGGGATGTGATCATGGTCTCCATCCAGGAGGAGATTGATGACCGGCACGTCTCAAGGCTGGTAAAGGAACTCAGTAACCGGGTGAAGTCCAGCCATGTACGATACGTCATCATTGATCTCCACGACGTGGAGGCAGTAGACACCTTTCTTGCAGGAGAAATAGAGAAGCTTGCCGCAATGCTCTACTTCCTGCGGGCCTCCACCATTGTGGTTGGCCTGTCTGTACCTGTGGTGCTGACCCTGCTGGATTTTGGCATAAAGTTCCAGGGCGTGGAATTTGCTTTGGATGTCGAGCAGGCGTTATCAAGGATAGGTGGGCCACAACCCTTTGAAGAAGACCTGCCCCCTTCCTCTGAGGACAGCAACGAGGAGGAGATCTCTCCCGGTCCCCACCGGGACCCCCAGGTCTGAACAGGGCCTATCCCATGACAGTTGACAGATCACGATACTGTGCTCCTGTAAACGCAGATACCGGGCTTGCACCTGTCCGGTCCATGGCCATCTCCCACTTCAGGCGGCTTGGCATACGTGCGGTTGACAGATCCGAGATGCTCGTACTGATAAACGAGCTTGCCACCAACATCATCAGACACGGCGGCAATGGGGAGATATGCCTGTTCCCGCTGTCAGTGAAAGGGCATTCAGGCTTCCTGATCAGGGCAATTGACTCAGGCCCAGGGATCAAGGACCTTAAAAAGGCACTTGAGCCAGGCGGGTCTGAAGATCATGGGTTGGGCCTTGGCCTCAACGCAATAAGGAACCTATCTGACGATGTCAGGATATCGAGCAGGATCCAGGGGGGGACCCAGATCGAGGTCTGGAAATGGCTAAACTGAACAGACAGCCAGTCTGGAGACAGTTTCCTGTCTCTTCACCAGCCGATGTGCTGCTTGTACGATACGCAGTTGACCAACTGGCAAACAGTCTTGACTTTTCTCCACAGAGACGGGCAGAGGCTGTACTCGTTGCGAGTGAACTTGCCCAGAATCACGTGAACTGCCGCACATCAGATGGAAACATCACCATGGGAGGCGTGCATTGCGGACAGTCGGCCCTGCTTACCCTGTTCTCAGTTGATAATGGCCCTGGCATAGAGGATGTAAAAAAGGCCTTGATGGACGGGGTTACCACAGGCAATAGCTTTGGAAACGGCCTTGGTACGGTGCGGCGACTTGCCGACGATTTTGCCATATGCTCGGACAGGGACGGAAACGCACCTTGCAGCTTTACAGACCTCCACTATGCCACCCGGATTCCAGGTACAATGATAGGTGCCTCGTTCTGGTGGCCTATGGAACCCTGCATCCCGCCTGACAACATAAGACTCTCCGCCATTGTCTCTCCCATGCCAGGTGAGAGATTCTGCGGTGACGGCGTACACGTCATAGCCAACGACCACATCACGAGAATCGTCCTTATGGATGCGCTGGGTCATGGAAGTGCTGCTGCAGAATCCATTATAGCGGCCCAGCAGGTACTTGACCTGTGTCCTGCCGATGAGGCCTTAGACATGGTGGTGCCCCAGCTCGATCGGGCACTTACACACCATCGGGGCATGGCAGCCCTGTTCATCAAGCTTCACGAAAAAACAGGCAGGGTGGAGACATGTGGCATAGGCAACATTTACGGCTGTTTCAACGATGGCCACAGGGAATTTCCTGTCACCTCCCTGTCCGGAGTCATTGGGCAGAACTTCAACTGTCGCAGGCTTATGGTGCAGGAATTCTGTTTCAGCAAAGAGGTCTCATGTGTCATGTTGTCAGACGGCCTGGATGAATCGGCATTAATGACAGGTTGCCCCAACGACATACCTCCACTGTTTTCAAGCTATCTTACCTTTGTCAATGCGTTATCCGGGCAGGATGACGCTGCAATTATCGTGTGGAAATGGCAGAAAAAATAAGAAACCGGCTCCATATTCTTACGCTGGTAATAAAAAATCGCAGAGACATCCCACTTGTCCGCTCCAAGGCCAAACACCTTGGAGAGCTGTGCGGTATGGACCGTGTTGACAGGGTAAGGCTTGCGGTTTCCGCATCCGAGATGTCGCGCTATATGCTTGAGCACTCTGGCGGGGGCACCGCGTCATTCCTTCTGGTGTGCTGCAATACCGATTGCAACACTGATAAAGAGTGTGCAGGAATCATGCTCGAATTCAAGGGGAGGCATGTGTCCAAACAGACCGACATCAAGGATTGTAACGGTCATGGGGTCCCCACCATCTACACATCCCCCCCTATTGACACGAGGATGCCATTTGCAGGCATAAACAGGGCCATGGACAGTGTTACCATTGTCAGCAGAGGGATAAGGACCCCTCTGAACGTGGAGATGATCAAATGGGGAATTCACAAGACCTGG
Source organism: uncultured Desulfobacterales bacterium (assembly GCA_964638145.1). Lineage (GTDB taxonomy): Bacteria > Desulfobacterota > Dissulfuribacteria > Dissulfuribacterales > QOAL01 > S144-17. Next base: position 19,924 of record CAZXAK010000040.1, read on the forward strand.
AAAGAACTGGCCAAGTCAAATGAGTTCCTCAAAAAGAGGTTGTTCCGTAACGCCGAGGAGTCCTTTGTTGCCAACCTCAGAGCAAAACATGAGGAGGTCCTGAAACTGCTGGAGGAGCTATCCAGGAAAAACAGGGAACTGGACAAGGCAAACAACGAACTGATGCAGCTAAGCAATGATCTCGAGACCCTGACTCACGAAAGGACAATGTCAGAGATCGCACTGAAGGTGGCAGACAGGATCAGGAATCCTGCCACTGCAATTGGCGGCCTGGCCCGGGTACTCTTGAAAAAAACACCAAAAAACGCTGGAATACGAAAAAAACTTGAAGCCATTTTTCATGAGGCCAAACGACTTGAAAAGATAGTCCAGGACTTTGATTCCCTTGCAAACGTAAAGGGCAGGGCCTTTGAAAAGACAGACCTCAGAGACATTGTAAACAGCGTGATAGATACCCTGGCACCAAGTTTCGAACAGAAGGGCATAACGACCCGCATCAAGATGACAGACGACCCTGTAATAGCCCTTATCAACCCCCAGACCATAAAGGTGGCACTGCTTCACATCCTCAGAAACGCCATAGAGGCATCTGCACGAAGCGGGATCATAGAGGTCAGTGTCTGGCGGAGGGATGGCCAGCCGTTCATCTCGGTAAGGGACTTTGGCCCTGGCATAGACGGTGAGGTCATGGACAAGCTCTTCAGGACATCAGTTACAACCAAGGCAACAGGAACCGGCATGGGACTCATAACCGTAAAGCAGATAATGGACGAACACAAAGGAAGTATTGAGATAAGAAGCGGCAAGGACCACGGCCCGGGTACAGAAGTAATCCTTCTCTTTCCTGTACGGTGGAAAGAACTGGATTCCTGACAACAGCCATATCGCAGGTGCCAGACACGCAAACGCCCATTTTCTTTCCCTATTTTCTACTGCCGAAGCAGTGATATGATCCTCTCAAGCTCTTCTGGTGTGTCGTAACGTATCTCCAGCCGTCCTCCCCGTTTACCCTGGCTTATCCTCACAGGGGATCCGATCGCATGCGTAAGTTCCTCGCACAGCCTCTGTATGTTTGGATCTTCCTGCTGAGGCTGTCTTGGTGGTTTATCCCCCTCATTCTCCAGTTTTCTTGCCAGGGCCTCTGCCTTTCGCACTGACAGTTTCTTGCTGATTATAGTATCCCTGAGCTGGCGTTGAAGCTCCGGAGCACTCACCATGAGTATGGCCTTGGCATGGCCCATGGTAAATCTCTCCTCAAGGAGATCCTCCCTGGCATAGTCAGGAAGCTGCAGCAGGCGCAAGAAATTTGCGACAGTGGCCCTGTCACGCCCCACACGTTTGGATACCTCTGCCTGGGTGAGGCCAAGGTCCTCAATGAGACGCTGATATGCCATGGCCTCTTCTATGGGATTCAGATCCTGTCGCTGGATATTCTCAATGAGTGCCAGCTCCAGCAGCTCATCCGGGCTAACGTCTTTTATTACCACAGGAACTGTCCTGAGCCCCGCCTTCTGTGAGGCCCGCCACCTGCGTTCTCCGGCCACAAGCTCGTAACCATCCTCCACAGGACGGACCACAAGGGGCTGCAAAACTCCCTTGTCCCTTATTGAGTCTGCCAGTTTGGCAAGAGAGTCAGGATCAACTCTCTTTCTTGGTTGTTGAGGATTTGCTCTGATCTTTTCAATGGGACACAGGAAAAAACCCGGACTTCCTGCCTCATATATCTCCTCTGATGAGAGCAGGGCCCCAAGCCCCTTTCCCAGACCTCCCTTCATCATGCCGGAACTCTCCTTAGATAATCCTGTTTCCTTTTCCAAAAATCATAATACCGCAGTTTTACATCCTTCCATTTTTACCCCTGACCTGCAGGTTGTAAACACCCTGTCTCTTCTCAATTAACGTCCCAAGTTTACCATGAAAGCCAGAACTTCGACCACAACACATTCATAATCAAGGTTCTTGCCCTGATAAGGTAGGGCACAATATAAAAAGTTGGTCAGGATGCAGGATTGCTAACTCTTCCTCTGACGACTGAGAAACTCCCTGGCCAGGGCCATATATGCCTCAGCTCCCTTTGACCTTGGATCATAGGCAAAGATGGGTTTGCCATGACTGGGGCTTTCACTCAACCGTACATTTCTCGGAATTGTTGTGCGATAGACTATATCACGGAAATGTGTCCGCACCTCTCTTGCCACCTGGAAGGTAAGCCTCATGCGGCTGTCGTACATGGTGAGCAGCAACCCCTCGATATGTAACTGAGGGTTGAAGTTGTGCTTTACAAGCCTTATTGTCTGGACAAGCTGACTGAGTCCTTCAAGGGCATAGTATTCACATTGCAGGGGAATTATCACTGAATCAGCAGCAGTAAAGGCGTTTATGGTCATTAGGCCAAGAGAGGGGGGACAGTCCAGGATGCAGTACTGATAGCCTTCTATCTGTTTGAGCGTATTTTTCAGTACGCTCTCTCTATCTTCAACGCCAGCAAGTTCCATCTCTATACCAACCAGGTCACGGTTGGAAGGAAGCACTGACAGGCTGTTGAACGGCGTAATACATACAGCCTCTGCAGGGTTTATTTCGCCAAGGAGTGCGTGGTAGAGATGGACCCCAAGTTCCTGTGTGGCAATGCCTGTTCCGCTGGATGCATTGCCCTGGGCATCACAGTCCACCAGCAGGACCCGTTTCCCCTGCATGGAGAGGGCAGCCGCAAGGTTAACAGCAGTGGTGGTCTTGCCCACACCACCCTTCTGATTTGCTATGCATATTATTTTTGTTCGGGCCGTCATTTGCTACAGTTGCTTGCCTCGTAACTGAAGAGAATATTAGATTGTATTTACTTGCTCCGCCCTTCCCTGACTCGCAGGTCTCAGGGTATAGAATAATTCATTTCATTACAAGAGAGGTTTTTAAAAATAGCAAAAATATACGGAAGCATCAAAGGTCTTTCACCAGCCCAGCGCAAGGACCTGGAACGGCTCTACAGGCGCAGGCTCCACAGGCAGAGCCTGCTCACCAGTGAGCTGGCGCGGGAACTTGCTGCAAAATCAGACCGGATTAATCGTCAAATTGCAGTCCTGATTGACAGAAAGGGCACCCTCACCCATGTAATAGCAGGGGACTTCCACTCCATAACCATACCTGACATCAGCCGGTTCAGAAGGGGAGATGGCAGGCTCAAAGGGTTGAGATGCATTCACACCCACCTGGGAGCTGATCAGGGCCTCTCAACAGAAGACCTCACTGATATGGCACTTCTGCGCCTTGATGCCATGGTTGCCATTGAAGTGACTGACAGTCTGCCAGGCAGGATACATCTTGCCCATCTGCTGCCCCCGAATCCTTCAGGCAAGAGGTGGCATATTGAATCATACCGCCATGCCTCCCGGATAGATATCCCGTTTGAAGACTTCATCCTTGACCTGGAACAGGAAATTGAACAGAAAAGCAGGGAGCGCAGCACAGGACATGCCAGGGAACGCGCCATGCTTGTGCATGCAGGCCCGGAACCGGTGGAAGAGGCGGAACGCTGTCTGGCAGAACTGAAAGAACTTGCCCGATCTGCTGGTGTCGAAGTGGTGGAGGTCATGAGGCAACGTGTCATGCGTTACAACCCTGGCCATCTCATGGGCAAGGGCAAACTCAGGGACATCCTCATGCAGGGCCTGTACCTCGGGGCCACCATGATTATATTCGACCAGGAACTCTCTCCGGTTCAGGTAAACAACATTGCCCGAATGGTGGACCTGAAAGTCATTGACAGGACCCAGCTCATACTGGACATCTTTGCAAGACGGGCAAGGAGCAGGGGCGGAAAACTCCAGGTGGAACTAGCCCAGTTGCGATATCTCCTGCCAAGGCTCGTGGGACGGGGCACTGCCATGTCAAGGCTCATGGGTGGAATAGGCGGCAGAGGACCGGGAGAGACCAAACTCGAGGTGGACAGGCGCAGGGTAAAACAGCGTATCTCTTCACTTGAACGTGAACTTAAAGGCCTGCGGAAGGGACGCAGGCAGCGGCGCAAGAAACGGGGCAGGGCAGGGATCCCTATAATATCCATCATAGGGTATACAAACGCTGGCAAATCCACTCTGCTAAACAGACTCACTGGCAGTGATGTCACAGCAGAGAACCGGTTGTTTGCCACTCTTGACCCCACTACCCGAAAGATACGGCTTGACAGCGGCAGAAAAGTGCTGCTTGCAGACACAGTAGGTTTCATCAGAAACATGCCTTCAGACATAAAGACAGCCTTCAGGAGCACCCTTGAAGAATTGGAAGATGCATGGCTGTTCCTTCATGTAGTGGATGCGGCCAGTGACTACCGGCGGGAGGAAATAAGGGCAGTGGAAGAAATACTTGAAGATATGGATCTGGCCCACGTACCACGAATACTGCTCTTCAACAAGGCAGACCTGGTCAGCAACGCAATCCCTGCGGTTAGAGGCGTAGTAAAGAGTATGGAGATATCTGCCCTCAGGGGTACGGGAATGGTAGAGCTGAAACAGGCAATAGACAGATTGCTTGACAATTTTTTTGGAAACCAGAAAAAGTAACTGATTAATGGAGTCCTCCCCCAAATGTCCTGCTTCAGTTGGCCGCCATCTGCTGGCGCTTTTTTGGCGGCAGTTTAGCTCTGACAATATCTTTAACCTGAATTGAGCATTTCAAATCATGTAAAATTTGGAAATCGCTCAATTCAGGTTTAAATTGCATTACTGATTTCTATCCAAACAGAAGTCTCTGCCATAATTAGACAGGTACCTCAAACAGAATCCTGCCACTCCTTTTTCTCAAGTTCCCTCTGCAGAGGCAGGATGAAGTAGAAGTTGTTACCCATCTTCACAGGCTCATACCCCACAACACCGCCGTGCACCTCTATTACCTTGCGCACGAAGTGAAGCCCGTGTCCTGTGCCAGGGCTGGACCCCGCAGTCTCGCTGGAACGGAAGCCCTCCTCAAATATGAGATCCACCTCTTCAGGTGGGATGTGCCTGCCTGTTGAGAACACGTTGAACTTTATACCGTCAGAACCATCAGGGAAGTAGTTGGGCAGGATCTCCTCGCCAAACGCCACGAACTTTACCATGTTACCCGAGTCATCAGGGACGGCACTACAGTATTTTTCCACATTCGAGAAGAGATTCGCATACACCTGGGAGATGAGCCCCACGTCCACGGCAAGCGGAATGTTTTCGTCTTTTACACCTCCGAGACGGTTGTCTATACGTATGCCCGCCCTGTGAAACCTCTGTATGTATCGTTCAAGCTGGGGCTCGATGATCTCCTTGACAAACCTGCACATGCGCTTTCTGATAACCAGTTCACCCTTTTCAAAGTGCTCACGCCTCATGAGGCTCTCGAGAAAGAGACTGGTATTCTCAAAATGCTTCTCCAGGTCTGCGTAGATCACCTCGAGATCACGTATAAAGGTCTCGACCTCATGATGAAGTCTTGCGATCTCCTCAGAACCACCACATCCGTTTTCAAGACAGTTCTGGATATGGGGTTCATAGGCCTTTGAAAGCTCCTCAAGCTTGCTGAGTTTCTTCTTGATGCCATTAAGGAAGACCTTGTATTTCATGTTGGGCACAATGACATTGTGCTCAATATCGGCGGCAAGGTTGTTGATAAATTTTATATGCTCGACATTCTGGATATAGATGAGTTTGTAATGGAGATTGTAGCCTATGCGGTTGGCATATTTCTCAAAAAAGAGGTCGTCATTATCCTCGAAGTGGGACCGGGGAAACACCTCGAACACGCCAATGATCTCGTCCTGGGTCCCGAGGGCGTGCCTGTGGAACAGGCGCCTGTTTCCCCGTATGGGATAGACACGGGAATCCCCCATGGTGTAGGGCTCTGGAGAGAGATGTATCCCCTCAGGCGGTTTCACGCCACATATGGACAGCCCGCTCAGCGAGTCACAGGCGACTGTCAGCTCCTGACTGTCCTCGTCAAGCAGATACAGACAGGAGTCAAAACCCATGAACTCCTTTGGCACAAAAACACATATCCTGTAGAAGTTCTCAAGGGTCTCAAGCTCCTGAGCAAGGTCAAAGAAGGCCCTGAGTGTCCTGCCCTGATTTTGATTAAAACCGTACCTTTCGTAATCTTCCTTTTTTTGACGAATCCTCGAAAGAACTGCTGTAAACTCGGGTGGAGATTTGGGACAGTATATAGACATCAGCGCCTCGCTCCCACAAACAACAGGCAAACCTACGATGGACAGACAGGAGCAACTTTAAGCGATTTTCTCCCTGAAATACGCCTCAATTGCATCAACCATATCTTTTATGGTAGATTTTTTTGGTTGAATGTCAATAGACAGGCCCTGTTTCCGCGCAGTTTTTGCTGTCACAGGCCCAATACACGCTATCTTTGCCCTGGACAGGATACGGTCCCTGAGCTTTTCCGGAACCATTCGAAAAAAATTCTTCACTGTAGATGAACTGGTAAACGTCAGCACATCCACATCCTCGTCCTGGAGTATCTCAACCACGTCACGCCGCAGCTCTGGTGTCACTGTTTCATAGGCGGTTGCAACCGTAACCTTGGCACCCATTGCCTCAAGCCCCTTTGGCAGGACCTCTCTTGCCTTCTTGGCACGCGGGATAAGTACGTGTTTACCCTTCATATCCAGCTTTCCGAACTCCTCTACAAGGCCTTCGGCACGGAAGTTTGCAGGCACAAGATCAACATTCAGGTGATACTCCTGGATACAGTCTGCTGTACTCGAGCCCACACAGGCGATCCTGGCATTACCAAGGACCCTTATGTCGTGTCCCAGATGGAACACACGATCAAGAAAATATTTCACGGCATTGGGGCTACTGAAGATGATCCAGTCAAAATCTTTCAGGTTATCAATTGCGTTATCGAGCGGCCTTAGGTCATCCGGACGCCTCACCTCTATTGCAGGACACTCCACACATCCTGCCCCGCGTCTTTCGAGCAGCCGCACCAGCTCGCTGGACTGGGCCCTGGTCCTGGTAACCAGTATGCGTCTGCCAAGAAGGGGCAGCCTTTCAAACCAGTTGAGCTGTTCCCGTAGAGCCACCACCGTGCCTATAACAATGATAGCAGGCGGCTTGAATCCCTTTTCCTTTACTATGTCAGCAATGTTGGACAGCTTGCCTGTAATGGACTTGTGAAATGGGGTAGTACCCCACCTGATCACTGCCACAGGGGTTTCAGGGTCACGGCCATGTTCAATGAGTTTCTCGCATATATGGGCAAGGTTGGTCATTCCCATGAGGAACACCAGGGTCCCCACCCCCTTGGCAAGCCCATCCCACTGGACAGGGGCCTCTTTGGAGTCGAACCGCCTGTGACCTGTGATAAAGGCCACTGACGCGGTGTGTTCCCTGTGGGTCAAGGGGATACCGGCATATGCAGGCACTGCTATGGCTGAGGTTACCCCCGGAACGATTTCAAAATCAATTCCTGCCCTGGCCATGACCTGGGCCTCCTCGCCCCCGCGACCAAATATGAAGGGGTCTCCTCCCTTGAGGCGCACCACAGTCTTGCCTTCCCTGGCCTTCTTGACGATGTAGTCATTGATCTCGTCCTGATTTGCAACGTGTCTGCCCACACGCTTTCCAACATAGATAAACTCCACGTCAGGCGAGGCAAATGCAAGAAGCCTTGGACTTGCCAGCCTGTCGTAGATTATCACATCGGCCTGCTCTATGAGCCGCCTGCCCCTGAGCGTCAAAAGGCCTGGATCTCCAGGCCCTGCTCCTACCAGATATACCTTTCCGTTCTTGTTAGTCTCCACGGTTATCCTGCGTTCTCCCTTTCATTGTAAACCTTCTCAAGTATCTCTCTCCCCCCGGCCCCAAGTATCTCATCGGCAAGGGCCGTACCGAGCTGCTCCGGCTGATCAGAAGGACCTGACCTCTGCCTTCGGATCACCTGCTGTCCCTCCTCGTCTGCAACAAGCCCTTGGATGGTGAGATGATCGCCTGAAAGCACTGCATGGGCACCGATGGGCACCTGGCATCCACCCTCGAGACGCAGAAGAAAGGCGCGTTCCGCCCTGACACAAATAGCGGTCTCCTCATGATGAATAGAGGCAAGTATCTCCCTCATGCGGACGTCATCACTCCTGAACTCGATACCAAGACACCCCTGACCTATGGCAGGCAGCATCGTCTCTGTATCGAGATGCTGGGTTATCCTGTGCCCAAGCCCAAGCCTGTTCAGACCGGCAGAGGCAAGGATGATGGCGTCATAAAGCCCCTCATCAAGCTTTCTGAGCCGGGTATCCAGATTGCCGCGAAGGGATTCAATCACGAGGTCAGGTCTGATCTTTCTGAGCTGTGATAGCCTTCTCAGACTGCTGGTTCCCACCTTTGCGCCACCGGGAAGCTGATCCAGCCCTTTGCCATCACGGGATATAAAGGCATCCCGCGGATCTTCCCTTACAGGAAAGACCGATACCTCCAGGCCTTCAGGCAGCTCGGTAGGACAGTCCTTCAGGCTGTGTACAGCGAGATCAGCGTCTCCCCTCAGCAGCGAATCCTCTATCTCCTTTACAAACAGGCCCTTTCCACCCACCTTTGCAAGCGGAACGTCAAGTATCTTGTCCCCCCTTGTAACTACCTTGAGGAGTTCTATCTCAACACCAGGCCACCTCTTTTCGATTTCAGATTTTACCCACTCAGACTGGGTAAGGGCCAACAGGCTCTTGCGTGTGGCCAGCACGAATTTTTCAGGCATAGTGCCAACAAATCCTTTCCCTGTTTAAACCTGTGACAGGCTCAGGCAATACATGGTTAATCCCGCCAAAATGACATGGCCTCCATAAAAACACTATCAACTGCGCATATTTCAGGGGTATTACCTGTTGGTCCACACCCTGTACAACTGCCGCATCTGCAGGCCATCTGCAAGGAGTTCAGCTACCACACGAACTGCAGTTGGTGCTGGTGCATCCACTACATGCACTTGACGACTTGGACCCCGTAGCCTTGAAGCTGCTTCCTGTCTTGAACGCGCATGCAGACATCTTCTTCTTGGTATCCTTGGATCCGCACTTGGGACACTGGACCACTACGCCAGACCCAAGGATGAGCTGCTCAAAATCCTCGCCACACTGTCCGCATTCAAATTCGTATATAGGCATTTCTCAACTCCTTAATAATATTAATGATGTAAAAAAAACAGGCCCCAGACCTGGTATAAAAAACGGCATGTCCAACAGGCATGCCTGAAGACCATGCCACACAGGCCCGCACAGGCCCATGGCATGCTCCAATGCATACTACACGACCCCTGAAATGCAGAAGCAATTGGCAAAGGCGGCGGATGGTGCTTTTTCTCATGGTTTTGACCGCGAGCCAATATATCATCACCAAGTCATTGCAACTGATGAGCTTTAAAAGCATGATAAAAAGCACCATCCGTCGTATAGGTGTCGTGTAGTATGGCTCCAATGTACATGAAAGAAGCAACAAGGCCCCTCACACACAGAGAAGAGACTATCTGTCCCCCAGTCAATTGGCCATGATATTATGAAAGCTGAAACGGCAAGAGGAGATATTACCCCTATTCCTCAAGGGCTTCAAGGATGGCTGCTGCAAGAAGTGGTATCATTATCTCATGATGACCAGTTATGTTGAAACCTGCTCCTCCCTCCATGGTAGGCCTTGCAACAACATTGGTCATGGGACGGTACTGACGTATGAAATCAAAATTTGCAGTTGTAATGCTGGTTACCGCATGCCCAAGGTTTCGCACCAGTGTGAGGGCCTTTAGAAAGACCTCTGGCATTATCACCGCTGACCCAATATTCAGGAACACCCCCTTGTCCAGCTCCCTTACCAGGGAGGCGAACAGCCTGAAGTCATGATGACTTGCCTTTCCTATGGCAGCACCATCTGCTGAAGGATGTATATGAATTATGTCAGTACCAACTGCCACATGCACGGTAACAGGTATTCGGAGACGGGCCGCCTGGGCAAGAATGCTTACACTGTTATAGGCAAAGGACTCTTTTAGAAGCATGCGCCCGACGCTCTCTCCAAGCCCCATCCCAGTATCTGCTGCCTGTATTATGGCCGCATTGAGGAACTCTCCGGTCTCGCGGGCCGCTCCAAAACGGCCATCCCCAAGCACTGCGCCAACCTCCTCTGAGGTCTTTCCGGCCATTGCGATCTCTGTGTCATGTATTATGCAGGCACCATTCATTGCAATGGCAGAGATGATGCCCCTTTCCATGAGGTCGATTAGCACCGGACTCAGTCCAACCTTGATCACATGGGCACCCATAGCCACGATCACCAGCCTTTTGTCCTGCACGGCCCCTGCCACTGATAAAGCCACACGCCTGAGGTCCTCTGCCGCAAGCTGGCGGGGCAGATATTTGAAAAATCGTGCCAAGGACAGGCCCGGGGAAATCGGATGGGCAAAGTCAGCCACAGTCACCTTGCTCGGCCTTTCAAAGAGAGAATAGGTGTTGAGGCGGGAGAGGTCTATGGGAACAGGATAATCCATCAGGTTCTGAACAGTTCTCTTTCCACCAGATCGCACAGGCAATGCGCAAGGAATATGTGCGATTCCTGAATCCTTGGCGTGTCCGAACACGCCACATTAACCACTATATCGCACAGAGGTCCCATGGCTCCGGGGTTGTTGCCGGTGAATCCGACTGTTATCGCCCCCCTATCGCGTGCAGCCTCAAGCCCCTTGACCACGTTGGGGGAATTCCCGCTGGTGCTGATACCTATGACCACATCACCGGTTGAGGCAAGGGCCAGGACCTGCTTGGAAAATACCTGGTCATATGAGAAGTCATTGGATATGGATGTGAGCACAGAGGTATCAGTAGTGAGAGCTATTGCAGCAAGAGGTTCTCTGTCAATACGGAAACGGTTTACGAACTCTGCCGCTATGTGCTGTGCATCTGCAGCGCTGCCGCCGTTTCCAAAGAGCAGGACCTTGCCTCCCTGTCCAAGCGACCTCACCACCTCTCCTGCAAGCATTGAAATGGCGTTGCCGCACTGCTCCACGCTGAGCCTTAATGCTGAAACCGTATCATCAAGAGATCTTCCAAGAAGTCTGTGCGCGCTTTCTATCTGCATGGTCATGAAGAAAATAGAAAAGGATTACTGTGTCAAGACACATACTGCGGAACACCTGAAATACAGACATGAATTGAGCGATTCCCAGGTTTGCATGAGATCCAAGGCGGAGGATACGCAGACGTACTGTTGTACTTCAAGTATCCCACAGGTAAGCGAAGACTCCGAGGCAGCAGATCATGCGAAATTGGGAATCCCGTAGCGGTTTCAAATTATGTAGAAAGCAAAACAGTTACAGCAAACCCGTTGGGTGACGGATAATTTTAGCAGCATTAATTTATTGTAATTAAAGGCAAAATAATATTTCACATGATTTGAAACGCTCAATTCAGGTGGAATTTTGTTTTATCTGTAACCCGCCCTATCTCTCCAGTGCCGTGAAACCGGACAGGTCAGTGCCCTTTGCCAGCCTTTCACCAAGTTCTTTCATGTGGTCCATGGCTTGAACATTTCGTTTTATGGCACCCTTTGCCTCTGTATTCCTATAAAGAAGCGCACCTTCATAGTCTGCATCAACAGCATCAAAGAAATATCTCATCACCCTGACCACACCATCGAATAACATCTTGCCCTTGGTGGCGCCCACAGAGATGAAGATACCCTTTCTGCGCCTTCCGCCCCATGGCCCCTGTTTGAGCAGATACTTCCGTACCCAGCACGCCTGAGACCTCTCCACCATTGCCTGAGTTATGGACGTGATATTGTAAAAGAAGATAGGTGAGGCAACCACCAGCACGTGAGCATCTGCTATCTTGTCAAAGAGCTCATTGCCATCATCCTTCAATATGCATCTGCCGGTCTCATCGCATCCGCCACATTCAAGACAGGGTTTCAGCTCAAGCTTCACCAGCCGGACCTTTTCTGCAGAGGCCCCGTGTTCCAGGGCTGATTCAAGGAGGGTGTCTGTTAGGATATCCGTATTCCCATCCTTACGCGGAGAACCGTTTACAATGAGTATATCTGCCATAAAACGACCTCTCTCCTGATCCATACTACCGGACACATATACGGCCGATGGTGTTTTTTTCTGTTTTTAAAGCTCATCAAGTTACAATGATCTGTTGATGATATGTTTGCCCGCGGTCAAAACCGTGCAAAAAGCACCATCGGCCTTGCCAGTTGCTTCTGCATTTCAGGTGTCCAGTAGTATGCCCCTGGTCCATAACTTTGCAACCGGGGATATTAGGGGTGAAGATATGAAAGTACGTGACCAAACCGAGTGTTCAGTTTATTATGGGCGGCACACTTTTTAAAGTAAAATCTGCCATGTGACCCGTTGGTCCATGCAGAAATTTTCATTTCAGATCCGTAGGAGGAAAGATGGCACTCTCACCACAGAAGATAACTATCAATGACAAAGGCGGCATAAACGTACCGGACTGTCCAATTATTCCCTTTATCGAAGGTGACGGCATTGGGCCTGACATCTGGAATGCCACGTACCGGGTACTGGATGCCGCTGTTGAAAAGGCATACGGGGGCTCCAAAAAGATAGAGTGGAAGGAGATACTCGCAGGAGAGAAGGCAGTGGAAAAGACAGGTGAATGGCTGCCCCAGGCAACACTCGATGCAATCCGTGAATATGTGGTGGCCATAAAGGGGCCGTTGACCACACCGGTTGGCGAGGGTATACGCAGTCTCAATGTTACACTGAGACAGGAGCTTGATCTATATGCCTGTGTGCGTCCCGTAAAGTACTTCAGCGGGGTTCCAAGCCCTGTGAAGCACCCTGAAAACGTGGACATGGTCATATTCCGTGAAAACACTGAGGATGTATATGCAGGCATAGAGTGGCCTGAAGGCAGTGACGAGGCTGCAAAGATCATATCCTTCCTCAAGAACGAAATGGGAGCAGACGTCAGGGAAGACTCTGGAATTGGGATAAAACCCATAAGCCGTTTTGGCACCTACAGGCTTGTGAGAAAGGCAATAGTGCATGCCATTGAAAACAACCGTGATTCTGTGACCTTGGTGCACAAGGGCAACATCATGAAGTTTACGGAAGGTGCCTTCAGGACGTGGGGTTACGAACTTGCCGCCAAGGAGTTTGCCCAAGAGACAATAAGTGAAGCAGAACTGTGGGACAAGTACGATGGCAACGTACCTGAGGGAAAGATTGTCATAAAGGACAGGATTGCCGATGCCATGTTCCAGCAGATACTTCTCAGGCCCAGGGAGTACAGTGTCCTTGCAATGCCCAATCTGAACGGTGACTACATGTCTGATGCGCTTGCAGCCCAGGTTGGAGGCCTTGGCATGGCCCCTGGGGCTAACATCGGAGATGGCGTGGCCCTGTTTGAGGCAACCCATGGCACCGCTCCAAAGTACACAGGCATGGACAAGGTTAACCCAGGCTCACTGATCCTCTCAGGGGCCATGATGCTGGAGTATCTCGGCTGGAAGGAGGCCATGAAACTGGTACACTCTGCCATTGAGGGGGCAATTGCCAAAAAGGTTGTGACATACGACCTTGCAAGACAGATTGACGGGGCAACCAAGGTCAAATGTTCAGAGTTTGCCAATGAGATAATAAACTGTATGTGACCCTCCATTCGGGTATGAGACATGCTCGCGCGTGTCACCTTGTAAGAGGGACGCGGTTGCCAGGGGGGGGATCCCCCTGGCAAAAAAACATGAAACGCCTCTTGGAAAATCTTCTCGGCCTGCTCTTTCCACCTGTATGCGCAGCTTGCAGGCTCCCTCTTCCCACCATGGGGAAATTCCTGTGCGCAGAGTGCCTATCAGGGGTGAAACAGTTAGAATCCCCAAAATGCAGCATATGCGGCCTACCTTTTGAATCACGCTCCGGTCCTGATCACATCTGCGGTAAATGCATGAAGAGGCGGCCAAGCTTCAAACAGGCTGTTTCCTGCTTTATCTATAAGGGTCCAGTACGAAAACTTATTCACAGGATAAAGTTCAATGGGGATGCATATGCCTCAAGAGCACTCTGCAGCCTGTCAGCAGAGGTTATCAGGGCCTCCATTCTGCAGGAAATGTCCATAACAAATATCATCAGAGGCGCAGGGGTCATGGTTGTACCAATCCCGCTTCACATCGCCCGCCTGCGGAGGCGGGGATTCAACCAGGCTGCAACAATGGCAGCAAGTCTCTTTCCAAAAGATAAGGTGTATGTGGACATACTACAGAGGACAAGGGATACCAGGCCACAGATGCAGCTATCGGAAAGACAGAGGCATGACAACCTGCGGGGTGCATTCAGGCTCAGGCATAACAGGCAGGGAGTGGTAAAAGGGGCAAACATCATCCTGTTTGATGATATACTCACTACTGGTGCCACCATGGAAAACGCTGCCTGTGAGCTTGTTAGGGCAGGGGCATCCAGTGTTTGCGTCCTGACCCTGTCACGGGCAGTAACAGTAAAAGTGTAGTGGTTTACGGGGTACTTGTCTTATGCTGACCAAACTTGTTGAGACTGACCAAAAGAAGGTCTTGAGATTCCGGTTGATCATGTCGGTTCTCGGCGTGGTGATAATCATTGCTGTGATACTGGTATCTGTCCAGTTCTATCAGACCAGACACAACAAGAAACAGTTCTCGGCGTTCGTCGTAAAGAGTGTTGCAGGAATCGAAAAGAAGAAACTGGAAGGACTCATTGACGAAATCGAGGGAACCCTCAAGGTCTTTCGTGACTGGGGAGAATCAGGCCTCATTGATATAAGCGCCCCAGGCAACCTAAATGCCAAACTCTTTCCCATATTCAAACAGCATCCCCTGATACAGGCCCTTGTAATCGCAGACAGCAGGGGGACAGAATACATGATATTCCGGGAGCAGAGAGGGTTCAGGACCTTTTTTATCAAGACATCCGGCAAGCAGGGCCGCGTCGTATATGTACAGGAGTGTACAGCCCCTGACAGATGCCAGAAGAGCGATGACACCACTGCAGCCGCAGCGGCCATAATCAGGCAGAAGATCATCACCGAAGGCTACGACTCGTCTGACATGAATGAGATTCAGTGGTCGGCCCCTGTGCTCACCGACGTTGAACAGGGTCCTGCCGTTGGCGCAACCCTCCATTACCAGCACAAGAGAGATCCGAAAGAACACGGCCTGGTCAGCATCATAGTAAACCTCGACGATATATTCGGCACTGTCCAGGCAGGCAGGACCACCTCGGTGGGCATACCATTTCTGCTGGAGACAGACGACTGGCATGTGCTTGTGAAACATCAGGAATTTTCCGGCTGCCATACCCCGGAAGGACAGGAACAGAAGATAGACTCCCTCGACGTGCTGAAGCATGTGGTGGCAGAATGGAAACAGAAGGGAGACATCCCGCACGGGCCGTTCAGCTTTAGCTGGATGGGCCGCAAGTGGTGGATAGCCATATCGCCGCTTGGGAAGGAGACTAAGGGATCGGATCGCAGGATGTGGGTAGGTACCCTTATTCCGGAAAGAGACATGAGAGAGGTGGTAAGCTCATCGGCCAGTACCCCCGTGGCGTTCTATCTCGTCGTGCTCCTTGCCGGTGCAGGCCTGATTGCCTGGCTCATGTGGAAACATGGCAGCGCGCTGTCAGGGACAAGACATGGGCAGGACTCAGGCAGTAGCATCACTCCAGATGATATCATCAGGGTCATAAGGCAGGGAGAAGGGGACCAGGTAGAATTCAAGTCCACCATGAGGAAAAACCTCCATACCGGCAAGTTTGGAAAGGAGATAGAGCTGGCCTGGCTCAAGGCCGTGGTATCCTTCATGAACTCCAAAGGGGGCATACTTCTCATCGGGGTTGACGACAAGGGCAATGTGATTGGCATTGAAGACGATGAATTTGAAAACGACGACAGATGCGGCCTTCACTTCAAGAACCTCATAAATCAGCATGTAGGGGCAGAGTTCTTCCCCTTCATAGATTTTGCCATCTGTGAGATAGATGGCAAAAAGGTAGTGGCAGTACGGGTGCGAAGCTCTGACAGACCGGTATTTCTCACTGTGGGAAAGGAGGAGGCATTCTGGGTCCGCTCAGGGCCATCAAACATGAAGCTGTCAGTGAGCAAGGCCCTTCATTATATTGAGACCAGAAAAAAACAGGGAAAAAAGTGAATGGATATTCAGCGTCATGATTGACAGCGGCCCTGAATTTTGTATTTTGTAGGGTCAGGCATGAGCATCAGGCAAGGATAATGTCCCATCAGTGATCACGGGAGAGGGAAAATCAGTTAACCATTCACAAGTGAGGCGGCTAATGATCCTGGTATACAGCAACCGTACACCTAATGTCAGTTCATCCATCCGCCACAATTCCAATAATGGAATGACTGATGCAGCTTACTTGCGCACCTCAGTTCACTATACCCTGTGGTATTGGAATAACAGGGTATGTACGACCTACTTACCGTAAGTAATGCATGCTGAACGGGCACACCTCTTTCACACAGGGAGTGGCTGCATGCAAAAACAGCGTAACATGAAAGTTTGAGGAGGGAAAAATGAAAAGAGTTTCTTTAATCCTGCTAACCATCTGCTGTTTCTTCTTTTTAACCGTCTTTTCCGCAGTGGGAGAGGAAAAGGCAGCACCAGCAGCAGAAAAACCGGCAAAGACAGAGACCAAGCAGGCGGCTCAACCCGAGGCCAAGAAGGGTGATGAGCAAAAAAGTGAGGCACAGGCAGCCTCCGACCAGGAGAATGCAGGTATCGCGTTAACCGATGCCGACTGTGTCAAGTGTCACCGCAAGGAAGTGATGGATGTTGATGAAAACGGAGCATCCCACAAGGACGTAGGCTGTACAGAGTGCCACCTTGAGCATCCGCCAGCAGGGAAGAACTGCATTCCTCAGTGCTCAATGTGTCACATGCCTGAAGACAACGAGCACTTCAAGGTGCAGGGATGTGTGGTATGCCACTATCCACACCATCCACTCAAGATCGATTTCACAAAGGCAAATCCTGCAAAGCCTGCCTGTATAGCCTGTCATGCCGAGCAGGATGCCGAGATGAAACTCCATCCCAGCGCACACTCAGAACAGGATTGCAACAACTGTCACTACTCTCATGGGCTTGGTGAGGGCCAGTACAACACATGTGTTGACTGTCACGAAGGCCATTCAGACGACATGACAGTTTCTGACTGCCTCAAGTGTCACAAGCCTCACAGCCCCACAGATGTAACTTATGGAGACGACGTAGCCCCCAAGCTGTGCGCAGCATGTCACGATACGGAAGCAGGACTCCTTGCAGCATCCAAGACAGCTCACCATGACCTGGCCTGTGTTGAGTGTCACCCCGAACACCACAAGAACATAATGCAGTGTGAAGAGTGCCACGATCAGCCTCATGATGAGTACATACACAACAAGTTCCCCAAATGCCTTGACTGTCACAGGGATCCGCATAACCTTGCGAAGTGATCCTGTTTGGCCCGCTCTATAGAGCGGGCCTCATAAAAAGGGAAAAGGTGGTGAGGATGAAAGCTCTTTTCAGTTACGGCTGGTTGTGGTCTCTGATCTTCCTGCTCTGTGCCTCTGGTGTAAGGGCCGAGGTCAAAGAGCCGGTACTGTCAGACAATGACTGCATAAAGTGTCATGATGATATTGTCTCAATGGTAAAAGGGCAGAAGTCAGCCCACAGGGACAAGATCGGGTGCCTTGACTGTCACAAGGGACACCCGCCTGCAGGCAAGGTAATCATTCCTAAGTGCAGTATGTGCCATGACCCTGCGGACAAGAAACACTTCACCCTCAAAGACTGCAAGAGATGCCACAATCCTCATGCACCAATTATTACAGACTTTGCCAAACTCAAAAATGTCGCACCAGGCTGCATTACCTGTCATCCGCAGCCTGGTGAAGACCTGAAGAAATTTCCAAGTGCCCACTCCAAACAGGACTGCAACAACTGTCATACAGGCCATGGACTGAAAAAGGGCAGGTACCACACCTGTACTGACTGCCACAAGAAGCACGCTGACAACCTTACAATCAAGGACTGCCTAGCATGTCACAGCCCGCACAAACCGGCTGTTTACATCTGGACAAAGCAGGCCACGGCTGACAGATGCGCTGCGTGCCATAAAGATATAGTCAAAACCTTTAAGAAAAGCGGTGGTGCTCACCTTGAAAACCTCCAGTGCATAGAGTGCCATGAGAAACATCCACCTCACAAGGAGGGGGTTATTCCCAAGTGCCAGTCATGCCACAACCCTGATGAGAACAGACACTTTACAGCGGCTGACTGTACGAAATGCCACGATCCGCATGCACCTATGGAATTCGACCTGTCAAAGGTCAAGGACGTAAAACCCGCATGTGCCACCTGTCACGAAGGGCCGGTCAAGGAGATGAAACTCCATCCGAGTGCCCATGCCAAACTTGATTGCAATGCATGCCACAGGGTTCACGGCCAGTTCCTCAAGTGTACGGAGTGTCATGATCCGCACAGCCCTGACATGAAGTATGAGGACTGCCTCAAGTGCCACCAGCCGCACGCCCCGACACTCCTGGAGTATGGTTCCAGTATCAAGCCAGCCCTGTGCGGTGCATGTCACCAGCAGGAGGCTGCAGAACTTGAGACAAATACCACCAAGCATCATGAGTTGAACTGCGCGTTCTGTCACAGGAGAAGACACAAGTCTATTCTGACGTGTGTGGAGTGTCACGGAGAGCCACACAGAAAATCCGTGCACAAGCAGTATACTGACTGCCACACCTGTCATGGCAGTCCTCATGCGCTTCAGAAATAATCCCTGATACGCCTTTTTCGGAGTGGAGATTGAAAAAACAGGGATTGACAATTGGTTCTGCAGGCCCTTCTATCAACACCATGAAGGGGCCTGCAATTTGTATATCATGGTAGAGACCTTTGTTTTGTCGTACCATCGTGCAGAAAATGTACCTTTGCAATACCACATGCCCTGAAACACTCTATTAATCCACTTTTTCACAATCACGCTTTCAGAGCATGGCAATAAGCAGGGGGAGGAGAGCAGGGTAAGATGAAAAAAGACAACCGGAGAAAACAGTTCAGCCTCTTAGCATGTTGCTGTCTTATCTCTTTCATTTTTCTTATGTCTCATGGGGTGTATGCCTCTGAGAAGAGTGCCACTGAGACAAAAGAAAAGGCAACCCGGCAACAGGAAGAAACTGTCACCAAGGCAACGGGGAAAGAGGGCAGCAAAAAGGTCGTCAAGGAAAAGACTCCACCTGCAAAGAAAGCCGGGGGGGAGGATATCTACAGTGAGGATATCAAGCCTCTGACCTCAAGGGAGTGCGCCAGGTGTCACTACACGGTATATCTTGCAATAAAACAGGGTAAGGGTGCACACAAGAAGGCCTGTACATTCTGCCACAAGACCTATCACAACTTCCAGCGCGGACTAACGTGGGACCAGCGTGTACCTCACTGCGTAAACTGCCACAAGCTCCCTCATGGAGATTCCAATGGCATGAGACAGTGCCTCAAGTGTCACACCAATGCACATGCGCCGCTTGCCAGCATCAAGATGAAGGTCATAGAGCCCATGTGCTCCACCTGTCATGCCAAACAGGCCAAGGAACTTAAGGACTATCCAAGCGGTCACTCTGCAGTCAACTGCGCTGTCTGCCACCATGATACCCACGGTTTCAGGCCGGCATGTACCGAGTGTCATGAAAAACCCCATACCGCCTACAAGGACAATGCAGGGTGTATGGCCTGTCACAAGCCACACATGCCCAAGAACATAACCTATGGCCCTGATGTCCCCAACACCATATGTGCCGGATGCCACAAGGGTCCGGTGGAGAGGATGAAATCAACTACCTCTGCCCACGGCCAGCTGAAGTGTGTGTTCTGTCACGCCCAAAAGCATGGAAACATACCAAAATGCCAGCTCTGTCACTCTATTCCACATGCAAAAAAGATGATTGAAAAGTTCGGGGACTGCAGCAAGTGCCACGGCAACCCCCACGACCTCAACATGAAAAAGACCAAGAAATAGGGTGGGCTGAGACAGGGGCCGGTCCGGTACCAACAGGAGGGATCAGAAGATGCAAAACAATGTCAAGGGACTGATAATATTCCTGGTCTGCCTGGCAGGTATGGCAGGGGCGGCATTCATCATGAAGGCCGTACATCATGATGAGTGCTGGTTCTGTAGCAGCGAGGAGTTCTATGAACGGGGAATCGAGTTGGCCTGCAGTGAAGACAGTACCAAGAGACAAAAGGGGCTGTCATTCATTGAAAAAGCGGCATCTGAGGGGTATGCCCCTGCTGCCCTGCTGCTATCAGAACTTTATGCCAAAGGCCAGCCAAAGGGTATCCCGCCTGCAGATAGTCCGGATTCCAAGGTATTGAAGTGCCTTGCAGGCGATGTAAAACCTGACGGGGCAACAGCGCGCAAATATCTTGACCAGGCTGCAGAACTCTACCATGCCATGGCAGGAGATTCAGAGAAGGTGGAGCCAGCTCTTGCATATCAACTTGCAGTGATGTACATGTCTCCACCCTTTTCCAAGCATGATGACGTCTCGTCCTACAAGGCCGCTGAGGTTGCAAAAAGGCTGCTCGGTGTTGCAGCAAAGGGCGGTGTTGTGGATGCCATGCTGAAACTTGCCGCTGATGCAGATGCAAAGGGCAATGCTGCCGAGGCACTCAAGTGGTACTCAATGGCCGCAGAGAAAAAACCCAACCAGAAACTCTGTCTGAAACTGGGCGACCTGTATCTCTATGGCAAGGGTACACCTGTAAACCACAAAGAGGCCCTGAAATGGTACAAGAAGGCACAGACTGAGACAGAAAAAGCCTGCAAGGATATGCCACCGGAGAAACGGGAACATATGCTTGACATACCGGCAGTGCGCATAGAGATAGCCAAGAGAAAGATGAAACAGGCCGGTGGGGGAAACCCCATTACTGTAAGCTATGTACTTGAGGGAGATGCCTTTCGCTATGTGATCAAGGTCAGGCAAGAGAGTGGCAAGGAAAAGAAACTGGTCACAGTGGGAGAGGTGATCAGGACAGACAAGGGGATCAAGGCCCAGGTAGCACCTGGCATCAAGCTGGCAAAGGATGCGCAACGTGAAAAAGACGGTTTTGCATCCATGAACCAGGGCATGGAGTGGGTGCTCCGCCAGTGGGCTGCAGCCAGGTTCGGTGCATCTAAGCAGTTCATGTTCAAGCTGGAAAACAGATAGTTCATCCTTCTATTACGCAGCAAACATTAAAGGGGCCTGAAGGCCCCTTTTTTTTACTCCCACCAGGTTAGCAGGCCCAGTTCAAACTTGTGGCCAAGCTCCTTTCTGAAAGGATAACACCTTACGGAAAAACCGATCATACCACTTGAGAGGCAGAGCAGGGTACCCTGAAACAGGAACAACCCATCCTGCTGCTCTCCTGTGGGAAGCAGTGGCAGCGGATGGCCCTCTGGTATCTCGCCGCTGTCATCAAGATAACCTATGTAGGCATCCACGCGAACCTCGTCAGGACTCATGCCGTTGAGGTCGATCCATGCCTTGATGGGCACCCTGTCACCAACCTTGGGAGACTCCTTGATGGGAAGCTCCACCCTGCGGATATCCACCTTGTGCCAATCCTGGAGCACACGTTTTTTCCATGCGGTAAGCTTGCGTACCTCCTCCCAGTCATTTCTGCTCAGCACGTCCCACTTGGCGATATTGGGCAGATAGAACCGTGTGCTGTACTCCTCCACCATACGGTTGGTGTTGAAGTATGGACACACTGTCTGGATGGAATTCTTCATGATCTCAACCCATCCAAGCGGGATATCATGCTTTGACCTCTCATAGAACAGGGGCACCACTGTATTTTCCAAAAGCTCGTACAGGAGTCTGCTCTCCACCTCATCCTGATAGTCCGGATCAGTATAGTCCTCGCCTGCGCCAATGGCCCAGCCATTTTCACCGTTGTAGCCCTCACACCACCAGCCGTCCAGTATGCTCAGGTTGATTCCGCCGTTTGCCGGTACCTTCATGCCGCTGGTGCCGCTTGCCTCCATGGGACGTCTCGGTGTATTGAGCCATACGTCAACACCCTGGGTGAGGTATCTGGCGACCTCGATATCATAGTTCTCAATGAACACTATATGCATTCTGAGCTCAGGAAGATTGGCCATTTGTACAATCTTGTGTATAAGTTCCTTGCCAAACTTGTCCTTGGGGTGTGCCTTGCCGCTGAAGATGAGCTGTACCGGCCTCTCTTCATTAGTCAGAAGTTTCGTGAGGCGATCAAGGTCACTGAACAGCAGGGTGGCCCGTTTATAGGTGGCAAATCGTCTCGCAAAGCCAATGGTCAGGGCCTCAGGGTCAAGCACCTCCTCTGCCTGCTTGAGCTTGTACTTGGCAGCCCCCTTCAGGGTGAGCTGCCTGCGGAGCCTCTCCCTTGCAAAGGCTATGAGGCGCTCCCTGAGTCGCTCCCTGCTACGCCAAAGCTCAAACGCCGGCACATGCTCGATCCTCTTCCATATTGCGTGATTTGTTGGCTCGTCCCGCCATCTTGACCCAAGATAACGCTCATACAACCTGGACATCTCACCGGATAACCAGCCCAGGGTGTGAATTCCGTTGGTGACATGGGTAATGGGCACCTCATGCCTTGGGATCTGGGGCCAGATATCTCCCCACATCTTTCTGGAGACCTCCCCATGGAGCTTGCTGACCCCGTTTGTCTGAGACGCCATCTTGATTGCGAGCACGGCCATGCAGAACTCTTCGGCATGGTTTCCTGCCTGTATCCTGCCAAGGTCAAGGAATCGGTCTATACCAATGCCCAGCCTGTCGGCAATACCAGTAAAGTAACGCCGCATCAGGTCCTCCGGAAACCGGTCAATGCCAGCGGGCACTGGGGTATGTGTGGTGAATATACTGGTGGCCCGGACCGCCTCCAATGCCTCATCAAAATTCATGTTCTCTTCCTGTACCAGGTCAAGGAGCCGTTCAACCGCCATGAACGCAGAATGCCCCTCATTCATGTGACACACAGTAGGAGGTTTCCCGAGTTTTTTCAGCATACGGATACCACCCATGCCAAGCACGATCTCCTGCTGGAGCCGCGTCTCGATGCTTCCACCATAGAGGTGTGAGGTAATCTGCCTGTCGTGCGGTGAATTAGAAGGCACATCCGTATCCAGCATATATATCTTTATCCTGCCCACCGAGATGCTCCATATCCTGGCAGCGATCTCCCTGTCACAGAGCGGGACCTGGATGGTTACCGGCTGCCCGTCTTCACCCTTGAGCAGGGTAAGGGACATGTTGTAAACATCGTTTGACGGATAGGTCTCCATCTGCCAACCATCAGGGTTGAGGTACTGTTTGAAGTAGCCGTGTTTATACAGAAGTCCCACCCCCACGAGTGGCAGGCCAAGATCACTTGCCGACTTCATGTGGTCGCCTGCAAGGATGCCGAGGCCACCGGAGTAGAGAGGAAGGCTCTCGTGAAGGCCGAACTCAGCGGAAAAATAGGCTATACAACCCTCATTTTCCTCTATATTTGCCTTCTGATACCAGGTGCTTGCATTGAGATAGCGCTCCAGCTCACGGTAAACCTTCTCCATCCTTGCCAGAAAGACCTCGTCGCGCTCCAGCTCTTCAAGCCTCGGCTGCTCAATGGTACCGAGCATGGCAACCGGATTGTGTCCGGTCTTTTCCCAGATATCCCTGTCCATGTCCTGAAACAGGTAAATGGCATCCGGTGTCCAGCTCCACCACAGATTCTTTGCTATGGTCATGAGGGGTTCAAGCTTTTCCGGAAGGTTGGGCACTATTGTTACTGTCTGGATATTGGGCATATTTTCAGTCTCCTGAAATCATGAATTTTATTGGAAGGGCAGACGGAAGAGGGATTGTACGATGCCTGGATTGATTTGACAATATGAACAAAGAGGCAACACTCCCGCACATAGAGATCACAATGGACATTGGCGCACAACAGGGGCACCTCAGGACTGTATGATACACTGCGTATGGCTCAGGAAGGATAAAAAGGATTACGCCTATTCAAAATCTATAAGTATCTCATCATCCCTTACAGAAACAGTGGCACTCTTTCCCTTTCTGAGTCCCTTAAAGAGTATGGCATCAGAGAGGGGATCCTTTACCTTTTCCTGAAGAAGCCTTCCAAGCGGACGGGCCCCAAAAGCTGGATCATATCCTCTTCTGGCAAACCAGGCACGGGCCTCAGTGGTAAGTTCGACAGATATCCCCTTTGACGCCAACTGGTGCCTTATCTCATCCATCATCTTCTCCACTATCCTCTCCATGACGGACTGGTTCAGGCGGTCGAAGGGGATAATTGCATCAAGCCGGTTTCGGAACTCGGGTGAGAACATCTTGTTCACTGCGTCCTTGCCGCGTCTTGACTTTTCTCCTCTGGCGCTGGTGAATCCAATGGTGTTGGCCTCTATCTCGCGGGCCCCTGCATTGGAAGTCATAACCAGGATCACGTGCCGGAAGTCTGCCTTCCTGCCATTGTTATCGGTAAGTGTGGCGTAATCCATTATCTGAAGCAGGATGTTGAACACATCCGGATGGGCCTTTTCAATCTCGTCAAGCAGTAACACACACCACGGATGTTTGCGTACAGCATCGGTAAGAAGGCCTCCCTGATCAAACCCAACGTAGCCAGGAGGCGCGCCTATCAGCCGCGCCACCGAGTGCTTTTCCATATATTCGCTCATGTCAAAACGCTGGAAATGTACATCAAGAATTGCAGCAGCCTGGCGGGCAAGTTCTGTCTTGCCAACACCTGTAGGACCGGTAAACAGGAATGAGCCAATGGGCCTGTCAGGATGGGACAGGCCGGCCCTGGCCCTCTTGATGGAAGAGGCGAGGAGGCTGACGGCCCTGTCCTGACCAAATACCACGGCACGCAGGTCCTTTTCAAAGTGTTCCAGCCTGGCAAGGTCAGATCGGCTCACATTGCGGGCCGGGATATTTGCCATACCGGCAATCACATTCTCTATGTGGCGCACTGTTATAACAGGGGGGCGGCTGCTACTGTTACGTGCCTTGCCGGACAGCCTCAGCAGGGCAGCGGCCTCGTCTATCACATCTATGGCCTTGTCTGGCAGATACCGGTCAGTGATATAACGGTCTGAAAGTTCCACAGCGGCCTTTAGTGCTGTTTCTGCATATCTTACGTTGTGGTGCTCCTGATAATAGCTCTTTAGCCCCTTGAGTATGGACACTGTCTCGCTGACCGATGGCTCAGGTATCTCTATCTTCTGAAAACGGCGGGCAAGGGCACGGTCCTTCTCAAAAAAATTCTTGTACTCTTCATAGGTGGTGGCCCCGATACAGCGCAACCTGCCTGCGGCAAGGGCAGGCTTCAGGATATTGGAGGCATCCATGGCACCTCCACTCGTGGCACCAGCACCCACCAGGGTATGGATCTCGTCAATGAAAAGAATGGCACGTTCACGCCCGCTCAACTCACCTATTACCTTCTTGAGCCTGGCCTCAAACTCACCACGGTACTTGGTACCGGCAAGCAGGGCACCCAGGTCAAGGGCGAATATATCAGTATCCCGGAGCGGGGCAGGGACCTCTCCCTGATAAATCTTCAGGGCAAGCCCCTCTGCAAGGGCCGTCTTGCCAACCCCAGGCTCACCCACGAAAACAGGATTGTTTTTCCGTCTCCTGCAAAGGACCTGCATGGTACGCTGCAGCTCTGCTTCACGTCCTACAAGAGGATCAATACCTCCTTCTGAAGCCCGCCTTACGAGATTCACAGTAAACTGTTCCAGAATGGCAGGGGAAGCAACTGCATCACCGCAGGCACAACCTGTCTGGCCAGCCTGCTCCGAAGAGTGCTGATCATGCGGATCCATGGCACCATCTTCAAAGACCGCCCCCTCAGGGACCTTCCTGATCCCGTGCGCAATGTAATTCAGGATATCAAGCCTTGTGATGCCGGCCTGTTTCAGAAAGAAAGCCGCATACGAATCGGTTTCCGTCATTATGGAACTCAAGAGATCACCTATGTCAGCCTCTGACTTGCCAGAAGACTGTACATGGAGGATGGTCCGCTGGAGCACCCTCTGAAGGGCATTGGTAGGTTGCGGTGTCTCTGGCAGGGCCTCCTCCAGTCTTTCAAGATGAGTATCAAAAAACAGCTCAAGTTTTTGCTTCAGATCAGAAGGACTGCCACCGCACGCCCTGATTATTTCCTCACCCTCACTGTGATGGAGCAGGGCGTAAAGCAGATGTTCCAGGGAGAGATATTCGTGCTGCCTCACATGAGCTTCACGGGCAGCGGCCCCCAGCATGAGTTCAACATCTTTGCTAATCATTTTTTCTGTCAAGTCCTCAGATATCAGCGGCCAGGATACCACCTGTCACTGATTATGGCCTGTTTGGCCTGATTATTCCTTTTCCATACTTGCCTTAAGGGGAAAGCCTGCCTCAACAGCAAGGGAATGAACCGCATCAATCTTGGTCTCTGCTATCTCGGCAGGATAAATACCACATACACCGATACCGTTCCTGTGTACGTTAAGCATGATGCGGGTTGCCTCGGAAGGATTCTTGTGAAACACCTTCTCAAGTACCATTACCACAAAATCCATAGTGGTGTAATCATCATTGTGAAGCAGAACCTTGTAAAGAGGCGGCTCATCAATCCCATCTCTTGTCCAGGTATCTATTTCCGGAATATCGTAAGGTTGATGCGGCATTTTGCAAACCGTACTTCACTCTCTCTGTTGATTTAGCTGTTATTAATACCCATGACACAGCACCTATGGTAGCTCAAGCAGGGCGAGAAATTCAACATTTCCCTTGGCGCCCCGGATTGGAGACCGGATCACACCTGCAGTATTTATCCCTATCTCCCTGAAGAACCCTTTCAGGTCCCTGATCACCTGGCGGTGCAAAGCCGGGTCCCGAACCACGCCGTTCTTTCCCACATTCTGCCTGCCAACTTCGAACTGGGGTTTGACAAGGGCCACAACCTGTGCATTGGAACGAAAAAATTTCTGCACAGCCGGGATTACCAAACGCAATGATATGAAAGAGGTATCCACAGTACCAAAGTCAACAGGCTCAGGGATATGGTCCCTGCTCATGTACCGTATGTTGGTCCTTTCTATATTAATTACTCTTTTATCATTCCGCAGCTTCCAGTCAAGCTGCCCATATCCTACATCAATGGCATACACCCTTTTGGCCCCATTTTGCAACATGCAATCGGTAAACCCACCGGTAGAGGCCCCTGTATCCATACACACCCGACCATTTACATCTATTTTAAAGGTCTTGAGGGCATGGGCAAGCTTCAGACCGCCACGACTCACAAACGGATTGTCATCACCTGTAATCTCAATGGAACATTCAGGAGGATAGCGATGTCCCGCCTTGTCTTCAAGCTTTCCGTTTACCAGTACGCGGCCTGCCCCGATCAGTGCCTGGGCCCTGGTCCTTGAAGATACAAGGGACTTTTCCACCATAAGGAGGTCGAGCCGACATAATTTCTTTGCCATATTAATGAAAAATGTGATAAAGTTGATTTAATATCATATCTTGAAAAATAGCAGGAACTTATTTTTTTATCTGTACGTTTACCATTGTCCTCCACAACCGTGACTGATATTCACCAGCAGCGGAATACCACATCCATGTATAATTGCAATGGTCAATGTATGTATTACATTACAATCTTTTTCAAGAAATATTTTCACAATATTATATGCACGATAGAGAGGGAGGAAAGTGAGCATTACAAAAGAAACCGTGCTTGAAGCACTGAAAGATATCAAGGACCCTGAACTGAACAGGGGTATCGTTGAACTTGGAATGATACAGAACGTAGAGATTGCCGGGTCTGCAGTCCGTGTAACTGTAGCACTTACCATGGCAGGATGCCCCTTCAAGGACCAGATCAAGGAGGAGGTAAGGTCTGCATTACTATCCATTCCAGGCATTGAGG
Organism: uncultured Desulfobacterales bacterium; assembly: GCA_964638145.1. GTDB lineage: Bacteria > Desulfobacterota > Dissulfuribacteria > Dissulfuribacterales > QOAL01 > S144-17. The sequence continues at coordinate 47,892 of CAZXAK010000040.1, forward strand.
AGGCCAGGGTCATCATAACCACCATGACATCTGAACAACGTGCCAAGGTGTTTGGCAATGCACCTTCCGAGATGGAGGGCATGAAAGATGTCAAGAACGTAGTGGCTGTAGCAAGTGGAAAAGGGGGAGTTGGCAAGAGCACAGTGTCTGTGAACCTTGCGTTAACACTGTCCAAAAAGGGGTACAAGACAGGCATACTTGATGCCGACATGCATGGTCCGGACATACCGGTGATGATGGGAACCAAGGAAAGGCCGGTTGGGTCAAGAGGAATGCTCATGCCGCTTGAAAAATACGGGGTCAAGCTCATGTCAACAGCTACCCTTGCAGGCGAAGGGACCCCTGTGATCTGGCGTGGACCTCTTGTCAACAAGGCCATCAAGGAATTTCTTGGACATGTGGAGTGGGGAGAACTCGACTTTCTTGTGGTAGATCTGCCACCAGGCACTGGGGATGCGCCTCTTACCGTTGCATCAACAATACCCATCTCAGGTGTGGTGGTGGTAACTACTCCGCAGCGGGTTGCCTTGGAGGACGTAAGGCGCTCAATCGCGCTGTTCAAGACACATGACGTGCCTGTTACTGGCATAGTGGAAAACATGTCTTATCTTAAACTTCCAGGAAGTGACAACGAAGTCATGGAGGTATTTGGCAGTGGGGGAGGGGAGAAGATAGCCAAGGCATTCAAACTGCCTCTGCTCGGCAAAATTCCCCTTGACCCTGCCATAAGAGAGGGGGGTGACAAGGGACGACCTGTGGCCCTTGATGACAACAGCGATGCGGCCAGGGCCTTTGAAGAGATAACTGACAATTTTCTCGCTGCATTACAGCAGAAGGACTGAGTGTAGAGGATACCTGTGCCGGCAGCTCCTTTGGACCATAGAGGGGCTGCTTTCAGCGCAGCACGGCCTATGGAGTAAAATATCAGGCGGCAGAAAATGGAAAATGCAAGCAACATAGATAAGAGAGACGGTTGCGGAATATTCAAACTCGTCTTGGACAGTCTTCCTGTAGGACTGATAGTCTTTGATCAGACAGGCCGTATAATAGAGGTAAACCCTGCTGCTGAAGAACTGTCCGGCTACAGCAGGGATGAACTTGTAGGCAAACGTCTGGACGAGATGGATGTCATATTTGACATCATAGCACCTTCGGAAGACAATGCGTATTCAGGCAGCGACACCATTGATGCCTCTGTACGCGAGGCAGTGCTTGTGAGAAAGGACGGTGAGAGGGTACCGGTCCTGTACTTTGATGCCGCCCTCAAGGAACCCAACGACCATATCTGTGGACTGGTCAAGATGTTCAGGAACATATCTGCCGAAAAGAGGGTACGGAAAAAACACAAGATCCTCATATCCATGTTTGCCCACGACCTGAAGGCCCCTGTGGCAATAGCCGGTGGCTTTATATCCAGACTACTCATGGGCAAGGCAGGGGAGCTCAATGAGAAACAGCGTAACTATCTCGTGGTGATCGAGAACGAACTCAAGAAGTTGGATAATCACATCCACTCCTTCCTGGACATCTTGCGCATGGAGGCAGGAGAGATCAAACTCTCTCTGGAAAAATGCAGCATAGAGAAGATCATCTATGACATAGTAAAGGAGTTTGAAGACAGGGCAGCATCCAAAAACATAGAACTCACTGTAAATACCCCAGAACAGAATGTCCTTCTCATGGTGGACAAGGAACAGATACAGCGGGTGCTGGTAAACCTCGTTGACAACGCAATAAAGTACTCGCCGGCCCATACTACCGTTAAGATAGTTGTGGAAGACCACGGCAGATTTGTGGTTTGCAGAGTCATTGACCAGGGACCAGGAATACCTGAAGAGGACCTTCCATACATCTTTGATCCGTTCTACCGGGCCTCATCTCCTGTAACGTCAGGAGAGACCAGCGATGGGACAGGAATAGGCCTGGCAGTGGTCAAAAGTATCGTAGAGGCCCATAACGGCAAGGTATGGGTGAAAAGCAGGGTAGGTGAAGGTACTACCTTTGCCTTTTCCATCCCCAAAGTCAACGAAGGTTGCCTGCAGGAAACAACAAAAAGGTCACATGACAGTTCAGGATAGATAGTGTACACATGAAAGTCTGCACAGGAGATTACAGTGGATGATGCCTTATAAAAAGAACAACGCTGAAATAAAGAGCAGGGAAGCCTTCTTTGATGAACTGTCCAGAGAAATTGCAAGGATAAGACGCTACGGACACCGCATAACACTGCTCCTCATTGAGCCACAGGAAAAACTTGAAGGGGCACTGTTGAAGGAATTTGAAAATGAACTCCTGAATCAGTTACGCACAAGTGACGGTGCATTCAAATTTGAAGAGAATCAGTTTACTGTGATACTGCCAAACACCCACGAGGCAGGGGGAGAGGCAGCGGCACTGCGGATAAAACGGCTCATATGCACTGCAATGAACAAGAAACATGGTGCATCCATTGCCCTTTCCATCGGTGTCATCAGCCTTGACTCCGGGGTATCCCAGGACGTTGATGACGTGGTAAAAGACCTGGTAAAGGATTTACAGAGGGACAAGAGATGTCAGTCAGTTGATCTGAAAAAGGCCAACAGAGGATCCATGCCTTGCGGACAGATGCTCTTCACTGGCACTGACGCCGATTTTATCAATGAGATTGAAAACCTCTCAGGGGACAAATTCAAGGGAACAGGTGTGGATTCAGATACCATATTGAATATACTGTCTCACATGGAAGAACGTCCTGTAGTTATCCTTGGACCGCACACCGAATTTAAAGACAAGGAGGAAATTACACAAAAAATACGTTTTAACAGAGCATTAAATGACACATATATCATTTGGCTTCAAAATGGGATAGAGTTGGATCAAGTGGAATCTTCTGTCTCATGTGATCTGCTACTTCCTGAAAAGACACTGCCTGAAATATTATGGCCTGTAATAAGACAGGGCTTTCAGGTAAGGGCACTCAAAAAAGGCTGTGAGGAAACAGGGCATTTCAAGGGCATTCTAAGCTCCATAAGTTCGGCTACACATCAGCTCAACCAGCCACTTCAGATAATCCTTGGCCGTCTTGAACTGCTTATGCTCAACATGGATGATACGGAAGACAAGGAGACCGTTGATGATATCAAGACCATGCGGGATCAGGCGCTTCTTGCTGCAGACATCAACAAAAAAATAGGACGGCTTGCCAAATACGACACCAACCAGCAGACAGATTAACCATTCATCTCCTTTGCACACGACCAGGTTCAACTACGCCTGAGTGCAAAGCCTGTCTTTTTAAATTTTTCTTCTAATTTCAAATCATTATCTATCATAGCTCCCCATATTTTTAACTTATTGTATTTTACATAATGTATATTATGCGACATTTTGAATACGTGGCCACAAGCCCTATTGATAAACGATCTTGTTGGGACCAGCGTAAATACAACAGACATATTCTGACCTGAATTGAACAATTCCCAAGTTTGCATGAGATGCAAGGCAGAGGATACGCAGACGTACTGTTATACTTCAATTATCCGACAGGTAAGCGAAGACTCCGGGACAGTTACATCAAACCCGTTGAGTGACGGGTAATTTTACAAAAAAAACAGCATTAATTTACTGTAATTAAAGATAAAACAAGATTTCACATGATTTGAAGCGCTCAATTCAGCTTTGATAAAAAAAGAGGGATTTACCCACAGATGCTGGTAAATCCCTCTTTATGGGGAGGAGAGGAGGAGTACTATGAAGTGCTTATTCCAAAGAGAATATCTTAAAGGCTGCCAAGCCTAACCCAAATTCTTTATCATGTCGTTGAGCATACTCTCTGCGATCTTCTCTGGTTTTATCTCATAGGTGCCATTTTGTACCTGTTCCTTGAGCATGTCTACCTTTTCGGCACGCCCCGGTTCCTCTGTACGCATGGCACTGTTAACCTTCTGAAGCATACGGGAGCCGGCTGACAGCTCCACACGGTCACCCCGGGCCGGCTGGCTACCTCTCGCAGCCACATCCCGGCTATTATCCTGATTCTGCTGACTCTGTGCCTGAGCTGTATTCTTTATATACGCATCCATCTGTACTTTTTGGCTGCTGTAATCAATTTTCATCTTTATATCTCCTATGTGTCTTTTGGGGTGGACATTACCTCATCATTATCTACCATATCATACAACCGTTCAACAACCTTTGTAATGTCCTCAGGGCTTAACTCCTTAACAACTTCCCCTTTTTCGTCATTTATGACACGAAATTTAAAATTTTTTCCCTTTTCCCTACTTGAAATTATATCAATAGTGCCGCCAAACTCATTTCCAAGGCGTTCAACTACCTGCTCACTCACCTTGGCGCTTACATCCTTTCCGGCTCGAGAAAGTATATCAGAGGTGATCTTCTGGGTTATCTGTTTTTGCCTCGCCTCTGAAGATATGGATATGGAATCAGGACCGCGTGGAACAGGCTGTGAGGCAGCTTTGAGCCGCGCAAGACTACGCCTTTCCACCCTCTGGCCATAGGCCCTGATTACATTCTGTATGTGATGAGACGAAATATTCATTTATTCACACCGTTTTTTCCTATATCTTATTCATATTATCGGTGCGCCCAAAAATAAACTTAAATTTTCACAATGAAATTTTAAGATTTTTTCCCCTTTTTTCAAATGGATCGGAACCTCCATGCAGAAACGTCAAAAATTAGAGAAAAGCAGGAAATCCACACAAGTGACTGGCTCACGCCCAGCTCTCATGAATTCCATATGGTTCTTCCTGATAATGTCTTCGATACTCACAGCAGCCTGGATAGGAGATCCTCAGAAACTCACTGATGTATCTTTCAAGGCTGCCCAAAATGCAGTAAACCTTGCCATAGGACTCACAGGGGCCATGGCCCTGTGGCTGGGACTGATGAAAATCGCCGAATCAGGCGGCCTCATGACCATACTTGCCCGGATAATCAGGCCTGTAATGACCCGCCTCTTTCCAGACGTGCCGCCTGAACACCCTGCCATGTCAGCCATGGTCCTCAACATGGCAGCAAACGCGCTTGGGCTTGGCAATGCGGCTACCCCGTTGGGCATAAAGGCAATGATGGCCCTGAACAGGTTGAACCCCTTTCCAGGCACAGCCACAGATGCAATGTGTCTGTTTCTTGCCATAAATACATCCAATGTCACCATCCTTCCTCTTGGAACAATTGCAGTCAGGGCAGCCGCAGGGGCTTCCCAACCTGCCGCAATACTCCTGCCATCAATACTTGCCACATCATGTTCCACCATGGTTGCAATAGCCGCTGCCAAATCTCTAAAGAAACTGTATCCACTGCCCCATAACGAACCGGTATCTCCCCTGCCCTTTTCAGACATAGATGACCGGCAAGAGGAACAGGACGAAACAGTAAAGCCTGCTCCCATCCCTGCGACACACCCCGCAAAACAGATCGTATTTGCAGGACTGGGTATCTGCCTGATAGGGGCAATCACATGGCAGATCTATACAGGGCGTATCGATATATCAGGCATAACCGGTTGGATTGTCCCTGTCCTGATATTCGGGCTGGTAGGTTTTGGGTACATGAAAGGGGTTCCGGTATACGAACAGGGTGTGGAAGGGGCAAAAGATGGCTTCAAGGTGGCCATACGACTGATACCTTTTCTGGTAATGATCCTGGTTGCAGTGGGACTCTTCAGGGAATCAGGTGCCTTCAGGATACTGGCTCATGTGCTGGAGCCTGTTACATCACTCTTCGGCATCCCCGCAGAGGTAATTCCCATGGCCCTCCTGCGCCCCCTGTCAGGATCAGGCGCCTTTGGTCTCATGAGTGAGATTACCGCAAACGCGCCTGACAGCTATGCGGCATTCCTTGCCGGAACGATACAGGGTTCCACAGAGACCACCTTTTATGTCCTTGCCGTCTACTTCGGTGCTGCTGGCATCAGAAAGACACGATATGCAGTAACTGCGGCCCTTGCTGCTGACCTGGCCGGATTCATAGCCTCGGTCTTCTTCTGCTCCATGTTCAGACCATAAAAAAAGCCCGCACTTTGACGGGCCTCACCTGCGACTATTTCAAACAACCCTCTCACTTCAAGGGCCAAGGGCAGTCTATTTCATGAAGCACTCTCTGTCAGCCTGCTCCCGGGCTTGAACTTTACAACCTTCCTTGCAGGAATCTCAATGGCCTCCCCCGTCTTTGGATGGCGTCCTGTTCGTGCCTTTCTTTCCGAAACGTAGAACGAACCAAAACCTACAAGAGTAACCTTTTCACCATTTCCCATTGCCTCTTCAACCGCCTCTATGAAACCATTCAGGGCCTTCTCGGCTGCACTCTTTGAAATTCCTGCTGCTTTGGCCATGTGATCTACAAGTTGTCCCTTGTTCATTTAAACCCTCCGTAATTATTGCATAAGCAAAATTGTCATAAGCACTCAACTGTTATTTCCATGGAGCCTATACCTAACCCTGCAACAACAGTTTTTACTTTATTCAACAGTGCCTCACGCTCAACATTTCCAGTCTCAGGAACAGTAAGGACTGCCTTCCCACAACAGATCCTGAACCTGCTCCCTTCTACCCCCCAGTCTGAAAGCATGGACTCTATCTTTCCTACAAACAGCAGGGTCTGAGCCTCCAGAGGCTTGCCTGTCTCAATCCTTGTAGCAAGGCATGACTGGCTTCTGAGCCCCCATGATTCCAGTGATTTCAATAAGCTTAAATGTCTTATATCCCGCTTGTCAAGACCAAATCGGCTAAGCGGGGTAATTATCCCCAGCTCCTCTATTGCCGCAAGGCCGGGCCTGTGAGCAGCCAGATCATCCTTCTGGGTGCCATCCATCAGATAGGATATGCCAAGTCTGTCACACACCCCGAGCATTTTCTTGTACATATAATATTTGCAATAGTAACAACGAAGGGCATCGTTACGGACAATCTCGGGGTAAAAAAGCGGGTCCCAATCAACAGTGACAAACCGTGCGGCTATGACATCAGCCATCACGGAAATGGCGTTACGGTCATCGGGATGTACAAACAGGGAATCTGCCGTAAGCGCGTAGACCGGATATCTGCAGCAGGTGACAGACGCATGGAGAAGGAAGCTGCTGTCTATCCCGCCGGACCAGGCTACAGCCACACTACCCTGCAACCCATGCAAAAAATCTTTCAGTTTGTTATATTTTTGCACAACAGGGTTATAAACAGGGGCGTCCTATCTTCCACTTTTATCCTGCCCGTGGTGGGACCACAACTTCTATTCGTTCCCTGATGGAGCTGGCACTGAGGGACCAGGCAGGAGTTCCTGGGGTTCACCAAGCAGGAAACTGCCGCTTGATATCCAATCTTTAAGTATCTCGGCAATCTCTCTTGAACGGACGTAGCTTGACAGCGGGGCAGTCTTGACCTTTTTTCCATTGAGGGTGATGGTACCACTTCTGAGCTGGGCATATGTCACCTCTGCAAGACTCTCCCCCTTACCCTTGGGATAGGCCTCTCCATAATCAACTACCTGGGTAACAATCTCCTCATCGGATATCCCGGTCCTCATGGCTATCTCCTCATTGAGCACAGGAATGGGCACGCCAAGCCCCACTGCAAGTGAACAGCCGTATCCAAGCAGGCTAACACCTGCAAGAAATCTGGGGCTCATCTGTTTCATATCACCTGTTACCATGAGGGTACCTGCAGGACGTCTCGGGATTCCGTAATCCGTCCTGTCCACATCAGGGTTGTGCTGCGTACCTTCACATATCACATACCCCTGTGTCCCGCCCAGGAATATACGGGTCCCCGTGCCAATGGTCTGATAGAGGGGATCATTGAACAGGGGACTCAACTGACCAGCAGTACAGTAGTTGGCATTGCCTGCATTGGGTCTCAACGTACCCATATAGGTATAGACGGTCTTTTTTGTAAGATTTACAGCGCAGTTGTAATTTTGATAGGCGTTTCTTGGATTACAAAGCCGGGCATAGGGTAAATCACTGAGTTTAAGCGTCTTTTCATACAACTTCCGTGGATAACAGTGGGTACCGTATGCCTCTGCCTTGAGCCTCACCGGCTTTCCGGCAACCAGGTCCTGAATAACATGCCCTCCACCGTACAAAAACTCTCCAGGATAGATCACGTTGAGAGGATCACCCTCCACAGGTTCCGTAGCCCCGATATACAGATCAACCGCAGCAAGACCTGCGTAGCATGGCACACCGTTCAGCCATACCCTTGCTGCCTTGATCCCTGGAATACTGTGCCCGAAGTTTATGAAGGCCCCGGAAGAACACATGGGGGAAAACGTTCCAGTAGTTACTACATCCACTGTACGTGCGGCTTCCACCGCACCCTTGTTGCGTACTACCCCTATCATCTCTTCGGCAGTTACCACTACTGCCCTGCCGGAACGAATTTTTTCGTTTATTTCCTGAAAAGTCTTGTTGACCTGAAAGTTAGGCATTGATATTTATCCTGATATTTATTAGAGGCACTCAGTCAAGAATGGAGACAATCCTGTGCCCCATATCCTCTACAGCCTGGATCATGGGCTTTATATCACATTTTTCCAATCTGATATAATGAACCTTTTTTCTCGAAGTCTGGGCATCCACCCCAACACTGACTATCCTGCCACCAAGTTCCCTTATGGCCCTTATGACATCGTCGATATTACCCTTTTTTTCATCAATAACAACATCAAGCCTGGAACTATCTTCAAGAAGACCAAGAAACTCGATAAATGCCCCAAGGATATCAGTGATGGTGAGAATACCCACCAGTTTCCTCTTCTCCATTACAGGAAGACCGCCAATCTTGTACTTGTGGATCAATCTTGCTGCAGAATCAATGCTGGCATTGGGATCCACTGTGATAGGATTGACAATCATCACGTCAGACATGGTCAGATCATCAACCATGGCCGGGAAAAAATACTGACGGAGATTGCTCTCTGTCACAAGTCCCTCCATGACATCTCCTTCCACCACAGGAATATGCCTGATCGAGTGCTTGTGCATAAGCTCCACGGCCTCTCTCACAGAAGCTCCCGGTCCAATTGTTATAAGATCAGTGACCATCCAGTTCTTGACTTTCATTGTCTGACTCTCCCTGTATTTTTAACAAACACACCCCTATTCTCCCCTATTGCATATGTGCCACCACACCTCTCCCATCCTGATAAAGGGGAATATATGTTAAACAGGTCCCTGTTTCAAGGTGGTTAACTCTCCCGTGAAAATAGATACAGTTTTCCAGCAACTTTTCATGTTCCAAATGTATCTGCTTACAGGGTGCTACAGCAGATGCAAGGCGGTGGATACGCAGGCATACTCCCTGTCTTTATAAATGCCCCACAGGTAAGGCCACTACAACTCATATAAGGTATCATCAACGGCAGGACGCATGTACCTCTTTCTGAATCCCCTGAGCACCTTTCCTTTACCAAGGCTCTTGAAAAGGTCATCGCTCTCAAGCACATCCCCCATCTCTTCCTCGATCTTATCCGGATCTTCTCCGGCCTCCATACGGCTGATGGCCTCTTCCATCGGCCCGCCTATATCAAGACCGGTTGCGGACATGAGCTTCCTCATCATGGCAGCAGCCTGCCTTGGATCATCCTCATCAATATTCTCTATCTCAGATGCCATGGACATCATGGCCTGCTCCAACTTACTCTCATCAATATCAGGCATGATATCATCCTCTTCCTTGCGATTCTTGGATATCGCAAATATTGACACCTGTCTTTCAAGCCCCTTACGGTTACATTTGGGGCAGTCCGGCTGTTTTTCCGTATTGATCCGCCTTGAGAAAAAATTAAATATCATATGACAGTCTGGACAGTAAAATTCATATACAGGCATGATGATACCTCCACTTATGCAATATTCTCCACATACATAAAGATGTATGGATCGTACGCCTTCAGCTTACCTTGGACAAAATAAGTTCGAAATGAGATAATGTCCATAGCTACATGAAACAGTGCGCACAGGACCTCCATACTGCCATACCTGAAAGAGGAAAATGCAAGTGACCTCCAAGTTGTCTCATACCGTATTTGCCACTATCCTTCTGACCTTTGCCCTTGGTGGATGCATCCCGGGAGGTACAGGTGACATGCCAGCAAGAAAACTCATTGCCACCAGGTGCTCTTCGTGTCACAGCACAAAGAGGATATTCAAAAAGAAACGCAGCGGAGAGGCGTGGGATGAAATTGTTGACAGGATGGTGAGACATGGTGCCAGTCTGAACAGTAAAGAAAAAGGGATGATCGAGGATTATCTCTCTGCAGAGTATGGCACCTGATAGACGGTACGCAGGGTCCTGTAGTATGTGGGCATAGTTTTATAGGTACAGGGACGGCCCTCCTAACGGACTCCCCCTCTTCGGAATATACGTATGGCAAAGACCAACATTGATAGCAGTGGATGACGCCGCAGAAACGGGCTTACCTCAAGTGCCACACCAGAATGACGCTCAATCTTGTAAACAGCATAATCAACCCCTCCCCTGAAGGTAAAGGCCGCCTTCATAAGCCTCAGAACAGAGAGTATCTTGCCCTGCACACTTCTGACAAACCACCCCAGTCGGCACATGTTGCGAGTACGTCCATCAATACTGGCTCGCCAGCAGGGCTCAACACCGTGCATGAATCTCAGGCCAAACGGTACGGCTTCAAGTGCAGGACCTGTAACAGCCATAAACCAGTGTGAACCTGCACTGAACAACGCCTCAACCCTGTCGGGCCGTTCCGGACGCAGTTCAGCACCGTACGCAAGCCCGAGACCATACTGCCAGACCTGGCTTACCGTAAACTCGGGGGTAATACAGGGTATGGTCCTTGTGAGAAAGGTGATAACAGCACTGGCACACGCCTCCACCACATCATCTGCATCTGATCTGTCCTTAACATAGATAATGGCAGAAGGCTGACAGAAACGCCCCCAGAAGTATGAATGAAACCATCTCATGGAACACGCCTTTCTGAACTGGCTCAAAGAGATCACCGCATACTTTACCCTAATCGTCCTGTCTCTATACATACCCTCATAATAATAAACATTTGGGGGTAACAGACAATTTGCCAGAGCCGAAAGGTTCATGCCATGGGCATGCCCATAGCTGTCAACGAGCACATACAGGTCCACCAGGCCATCAAAGGGATTATCCCGCTGAAGACACGAGCCATAAAACAGTACTGCCCGTACCGCACCCCTGTACTTCTCAACCAGGACCTCTGCCAAAAAATCAAGCTCAGGAGAGACCGGACGGATCATGCATTTCTTTATTTGGCTGAACAGTTGTGGTGGAATTGCCATTACAAGAAGGATAATCGGATACGGTTGGACCCTTTGAACGGGACATGAGATCAGACAATGCCTATCCGCCTGCATATGGGGAACAGGCTGGGATACTGGCGCAAAAATCCAAATATAATCCTGTGCATTGGGCCAAGATACTCATAGGCAATGGAATAGGCACGTTCCAAGACATCATTGTCATTATTGTTGCCAAAACTGCGGGCAATTGCTGACCTGGCCCTCTCCCTGAGAATGGCATCATAGGCAGCAAGGTCACTCACCTTGTTACGATGGCGGAGAAAGGCGGTAAAACCATAGAACGCTGCAGAGGCACCATGGGCAGACAGCCCACCGGGACTGAACTTTCTGTAGGCCGATGTGGCCTCTGGATCAAATACCCAGGGCCTGTCCTGTACTACGCGCAGCCAGAATTCAATATCGTGCCTGCGAAGCTGACTTTCAAGAAATCCTCCCACCTCCCGGACACGCTGGACATGAACCATACAGGCGGACATACCGACAAAATGGCCATAGCGACTGAACAGCTCAATGTAATCGTCAAGACCTGTGCCTATAACCTCTGACTTGACCTTGCTCTTGCGGACATGCAATCCGTCACTGCGTATGTGATCGTAATGATTTATATATCCTATGACACCTGTTCGGTTTATAACCTCAACCGCGCGTTTCAAATGATTGGGAAACCAGATATCATCCGCATCGAGAAATGCAATCCAATCGCCTGATGCGGCCTGTATCCCTGCGTTGCGGGCTCCAGCGCCGCCCCTTCTGTTGGTTTCAATTACCCTGACATTCATGCCTGACTGGCGCACCACATCCATACTGGAATCAGTGGAGCCATCGTCAACCACAATAACCTCATACGGGGGCCTACTCTGTGCAGCTACGGAATCAATACACTCCCCGATAAACTTTTCAGCATTATAACACGGTATGATTACAGATATATTCATCAACTGCTCTCTGGTATCTCCTTTACACCACAAGAAAGGTCTGTATGCCGCCACAGTCAATGATCACCGGACCTGAATCAGACGTTACATCGTACAGTTCGCCATCAACCGATACCTGGCCATCAAACTGCAACTCTATGCTTTCCGCACTGGTCAACCAGTAACCATACTGCCTGCCTTTACTGACAGACCTTCCGGCAAACAGCAGCGGGAGCCTGAACCACAGACCATGAGAGCCACTTGACAGGGCGGCAAAACGAAGGGGCCCCCTGCCCTGCCCCCTTGCAAACGGACGGAGCCCAAAGAGCAATCTGCCAAGCGTGGTGACCATGATGACGAGGAAGTCGTCATTAACAGGTGCGGAGTCGTCTAAAGTGACAGTGACAGTCCTTGCCCCTGCCCCCCTGCCCCTCTTTCCAGTAACAGACAGTGCGACATATCTTAAAAATGTAAGGACAATGCCAGGAACTCCCCAAAGTCCCTTACCATGAAATTTCTCACGATAGAAGGCCATGGCATCACATATACCTGCGGTGGCCACAAACATGCCGTAATAGACCCCTGCACCAGGGACTGAAACCTGCAGGACATACCTGTTTATGATCCTGTATTTGTCCCTTCCGGTCACAGTGCCAATCCTCTCAAGCACAGAAGGAAGGGTTCCTCTCACCCCCACATCTGCAGCAGTCATGTTAGTTGTCCCCCCGGCAACCAACAGTAGGAGGGGTAAGACCGGAAAAGGTCTTTTTCTAAAAAGGGCAGTCATCACGGCCTGTACCGTGCCGTCTCCCCCACTTATAACAAGGAGATTGACCCCTGAATCACTTAGATCGCGCAGGGCCACTTCAACATCTGTTGGCGTGGTCACCTCCATCACAGGTATGGCAAAACGCGCAGCAATCTCGCTGGCATTCACCCCTATTTTACAATTCCCCCGGCTCAAGGGATTCAACAACACTCCAGGACGCAACTCTGCTGGCAGACATTTCATGTACGGCAGCATGCCGCATGGATTACCTGCCATCTTTTCTGGAAAACCACCGGACCGCAAGTGAATCCTGGGGCATGGAGTCAATAGTGCCAAACCATGATTCAAGCTCCTGCCCCCTGATGAACCGTAGCCAAACCGCAATTGCCAGCCTGATCAACAGAAAGATGGTGGTCAAAACCGTCCACCATGCCACTGCAACCAGGCCAACGTCTGGCCTTCCCAGCAAAAGCGATACAGTGAGAATAATCATACATGGGTTGCGGCGGGCAGTAACCAGTCTGAAGAAAGAATCAACCGGCCTCCAGCAAAATATTCCAAAACTGCCCAGTGTCCACTTGAATGTCCCCTCCACAAGGCGACCCACGATATATGCAAGAAAAATCCACCACATGACAGTGGACAGAGGGGTATCAACATCATATCTACCAGCCTGCTGAAGCCCCATCCCCCACAGCAGATACCAGAACGGCGGATGCACCAGATCTATAACATGGTCAAAATAGTGACCAAACTTGCTTGAAGTAACAGTAACCCTTGCAAGTTTGCCATCAACCGTATCAAGGAAGGTCATGAGCCAGCCTGCCAATAGACCAGCGTAGAAATGACCTGTATAAAAGAACCAGCCTGCTGCCAGCACAAGCAGAAAACCGAAGGCAGTGACATGGTTGGGTCTAAGCCCAAGCTGAACACATCTCTTTACCACCCTTCTTGCAGGAGCCGGCCAGAACCACTTGGTTACCAGATCAGTCACCCCCTTGTATGACCAGTCGAAGATCCTCTTCTCAAGCATGTCCTCCTGGCCAGGCCTGACCTGAATCACAAACGGGGGTTCAAACTTCCTGAGCCGTTGGTTGAACGAGACAGGCAGCTCGTCTGTACCTCTCAGGACAGGGCCGGCAGGAGGCTTTGCGAAACAGGGATCTTTCATGTACTTTACAGTTTGGGCCAAGATGGAGACAGGTACATGTGCCGCAAACGGTACTGCCTGCCCCCCATCCTGCTTCAGCACAATGAGGTCAGGGGTAACGGAAAGATATTTCAACAACCTGTCATCTATCAGATAGTCACCCCTGACTACGATAACGCTGGCATCTTCCGGTATGTCCTCCATGCGAGTGACAGGCTGGACCATGTCACCGAGGATTCTACCTGTTCTCTCGCCTGGGGTAAGGCCCCAGACTTTGACACTGCTCCTATCTATTATATATAGATATAACTTCATACTTTATCTTTCCTGTGTTCCTTAATCCTTGACAAAATTTTAACGACCCGACCTGCGCATGTCCGAGACTATATCCAACAATGCCCAAACCCGCCCATTCCGGCTGGCCCACCTTTCCGATCCACATCTTGCCTACACACACAATGTGTACCTGCATCAGATAATGAACAAGCGCATTCTTGGATATATACGCTGGAAACTTGGCAGACAGTCCCGTCAGGACTCAACCATAGCAGATCTGATGGTCAAGGACATTAAGGACCTGCGGGCTGACCATACAGTTATCACCGGAGATATCACCCATCTCGGACTCCCAAGAGAATTCATTCATGTGAAAAAATGGCTCAGGAGACTAAACTCTTGCAGTAGGATTTCAATAGTGCCTGGGAACCACGACATCTACGTAAAAGAACCCTGGAGCAGGTCCTTTGAAAACTGGACAGAGTTTTTCCATCCTGCCCCGCAGACAGGGAAAAAGCCGCATAGAAGTCTGACAGACGTGTTTCCAACCCTGGAGATTACAGGCAGTATAGCCCTTATAGGCCTTTCATCAGCAGTACCGACTGCTCCCCATCTTGCCACAGGTTACATTGGTACTGAACAGCTCTCAAGGCTTGAGGCTATCCTGAAACAGCTCCAGGGTCAACGCATTTTCCGGATAATATTTCTGCATCACCCCCCTGTCCCAGGCATTGTGGGACAGAGAAAATGCCTGACAGATGCCCCTGATCTTAGAGACATTATAGCACAGTACGGATGCGAAATGGTCCTGCATGGCCATGCCCACAGATGCGTCTTGAGCTCGGTAAAGACCCCTGGCGGCATTGCACCAGTTTTCGGATCTCCCTCTGCCACATCAACAGGGGACAGTCTGGAAAAACGTGCGGGCTGGTTTCTTCACGAGATAAGCACGCATTGCCCCCGTTGCAAAGGTTTTGTTCTGCGTAGCCGCAAACGTGTGTTCAGCACTACTGAAAGGGTCTTTAACTGGAGCACACAAAAGTACGAAAAAACCATATATTACACATAATATTTCACATTATAGGTGAATGTTATGTTGCTCACAACACCCTTCTGAGTCTCAAAATGGCCATGGTCGCCACCACCACTGTAGGCGTGAAAGCAATCACAAACGGGGGCAAATCAAAAAAGGTTCCAATGTCGGTTACCAATTGTTGTCCAAAGTAGAGTGCGATCCCCACAAATGAACCTGCTGTCATTCTGAGCCCTGCTCCCATCTCCCGTACAGGTCCGAATACAAAGGTAAGGGACAGCAGGGCCATTGCCGCTGTGGTAAATGGCAAACTAAACTTTTTCCACAGGGCAAGGGCGTAGTGTCTGGCACTCTGGCCACTCTTTTCAAGGGCACTGATATACTGGAGGAGCTCCAGGGTGGAAAGGGCAGTAGGAGGCAACTCCAGGGCGCTTACCTGTTCAGGATTCAGAAAACCGTTCAGGACAAGTGAATGCATGGCCTCGGCCCTGATCTTGTCCCCCTCCATGTGCTTTACTATCACATCTTCAAGGATCCATCTGTCTTTGAATATCCTGGCACTGTTGGCATGCACCACCTTCCTGAGTCTGTCCATCTCATCGTACTCAAATATGTCAACTCCGGAGACGGTCCCGTTATCCCCCACGTTCTCCACATGGATGAACGAATCGTGGAATCTGGCCCAGAAACCATGCCTCACAGGTTTCACAGCGTTACCTGCAAAGGCCTGAAACCTCAAATTTCGCGCCTTCTGTTCAAGTCCGGGGACAACCGTCTCACCTGCCACCAAGGAAAAAAACATGATCACCATACAGGAAGCCATTACAGGTGCGCTTATCCTCCGGATGGATATACCTGACGCCTGCATGGCAAGGAGCTCACTCCTGTCACTAAGGACACCCAGCGAGATAATCCCACCGAGCAGAACGGTCATGGGCAAGAGGTCCTGCAACCTGCCCGGCAGTGTCAACAGGACAAATGCAAGTGCATCTTCAACACTGTACGTACCTTTCCCCACACTCTCGAGCTGGGAAACCAACTCAAAAAAACTGAACAGGATACCTGGAATAGCAAGGACAATAAAAAAAAACTTGAAAAAATACCTTGCGATATAGAGATCGAGAATCTTCATGATGGCCATGATAGAAGACCCGGATATCGCATGAACAGCAATATCAGCACGGCTATTGCTATCTGACTCCACCATATACCGGGAAGAGGCAAAATTACGCCCTGAGCCACCCACTTTTTCAGCAGGGCAGCAAGGATATAATAGACCGCAAAGATCACGATAGCCACTGGAGCCGCTGCAGACCGCCCCTGACGGGTACCCGATCTGCCCAGAGGCACGCCGAGCAGCGCAAGAAGGACAGTTGATACTGGCGTAACCAGCCTCCACTGAAATTCTGCACGCTCCTCAAGGTCACGGGGGTGGACAAGCTCAGATGTGGGTAACGCCTTCACCCTCTCCTGCCTTACAATACCCGCGGGTTCAATCACCATCTGGGAACGTTCAAACTGCACCATGAACTCCCTGGGACCATCTGGCGAGTACTCATACTGATTACCGTTGAACAGGACAAGCACAGGCCGGCCAATCTTTTTGTCATAAAACTGTCTGGCCTCTTGCGCGGCAATGACTTGGATGGAATCATCACGATAAGTATAGATGAACAGATTACGGGCAATATTTTTCCCCCTGTCCACCTCTACGGCAAAGATTACCCTCTTCCCATGCCACAACTCGTAAAAGGTGCCACCTTTCATGCGGGTAAGGTCAAAACTGGCCTTTGCCTCACTTTTGAGACGAAAAAACTGTTCCCAGGCCCAGGGCCGGATGTACAGGGAGAAACTGGATACCAGCAGTGCAGCAACAACAGAGAGCATGAAAACTGCCCTGACGATGCGCCCTGTGCCTATGCCGCATGCTGCCATGGCAGTAATCTCAGCGTTCCTGTAGAGACGATTGATGGCTGTTACCACGGAGAGATACAGGGTGGTGGGAATTAGGACTTCAAGGGAGATGGTGATGCGAAGCAGAATTAACAACATCACCGTAGTTGCAGGTAACTGCCCCTGAGCAGCATCTGCCCAGTACCTGGTGGCAATATATGTCCCAAAGATAAAGACCAACAACAAACACGTAATTACTGCTGGTCTGACTATCTCCCGGATTATGTAGCGCTCAGCAATCAAGGCATGCGCAGGCCAAGATACAGATCGCCATTGCCCTTATCTGTGTTCCTGAACGGTTCCATGCATACCACCGGTATGCATGGTCTCTTCAACACGAAAAAGGGCAGCAGATGCAGCCATTACACTGCCTGCATTGTACAGATCGTTTTGATAGTCAATCTCGCACCATGACAGGCCCGTGATGGAACAGGTCATCACTGCCATATGCCGGGCAAGGCTGTCTATCACGGACAGATACCATCTGCCGCTACTTTCAGGGTCCTGGACCGCATCTTCAAGGGCCTTGCTGAAGATGCCAGGCCCCTCACCGAGAAAACGGATCAAGCCAATGGACTCGCCATGGACCCTGCCAACAGGCAGATCCTTGCCAATGCGCACAAGACGCCTTTGATCAAGGATCACCTTCATGTCATCTTCATCATAGCTCTCTTTGGAGTTTATGGTTACGGTAATAGGGGTTACAGGTGAATCGAGAAGCTGTCTCACCACTTCAGTCTCAAACAGAGTATCTCCATTGAGCAGCAAAAAGTCCTGGTCCATCTCATTGCGTGCCCAGTAACAGCTCACCAGGTTATCCGAGACCGAATACTGGGAATTGTACAGGGTTCTCACACCCCTGTCTGCATAATGCCCTGCAATCAAGTTGTCTACCTTGGAGGCCCCATACCCTGTGACAACTACTATATCATCAACTCCTGCCTGATGAAGTGTATCCAACTGCCATTCCAGTATGGTCCTGCCTGCCACATCCAGCAGACACTTGGGGACAGAGGCGGTAAGGGGAAGGAGACGCTTGCCCTGACCTGCACTCAATATTATAGCCTTCACTTAAATATGCTCCATTTGTAGTATTGCCGGCCCTTGCCATCAATCAGTATAGGTCCACCTTGGTTACTGCTGACATCTATCAATGATATGAATCATTTTCTATTTCCAATGGACCTATCAGGCAGTAGACTGCCACCTCTGTACCTGCACTCAGGGCTTGACGCTACGGACAATATCCACCCTTGGGCCTGGCGGGGTTTAGGTATAATTTGTTTTTCCGGTTATGTCTACTTTAAGTACAAGGACAGACACTGTCCAGGGTGACATGGAACCATGGATATGATGATGGACAAAAACTCATTGAAACACCAGGATTACATTGAAATAAAAGGCTTTCCCAATCTGGAGGACAGAAGGACATGCAAAGAGTTCCTATCTGTTCCGTGGTCCATATATAAGGACGATGCCGCCTGGGTCCCTCCCTTGCACATAGAACGAAGGATGCACCTGTCCGCCTCCAATCCCTACTTCAAACACGCAAAATGCCGTTTCTGGATAGCCTACCGACAGGGAATTCCTGTAGGCAGGATAAGCGCCCAGATAGACAGCCTACATATTGACCGCTATCAAGACAGTACTGGTTTTTGGGGTATGCTTGAGGCCGAAAACCGGAAAGATACCGTTGAAGCCCTGCTCCATAAAGCAGAACAATGGCTCAGGGCACATGGCATTAAACAGGCACTGGGCCCATTCAACCTATCCATAAACCAGGAGTGCGGTCTGCTCGTGGATGGTTTCAACACTCCACCATCCATGATGATGGGACACGCACGGCCCTGGTACAAGACACACATAGAGGCATGCGGCTACACCAAGGCAAAGGACCTCCTCGCATATACAATTGACAGGGATCAGGGTCAACCTTTAGCAATAAGGCGCCTTCTTGAAAAAAACTCCAGGGGGATGCGCACCAGAGGCATTGACAAATCAAGGCTTGAGCAGGAGATGGATACGATATTTGGCATATTTAACAATGCCTGGTCCAACAACTGGGGATTTATTCCCTTTGAGAGGGATGAGTATCAGGAAATAGGCAACACCATGAGATACATAGCAGACAGCAGACTGATCCGCATTGCGGAGATAGATGATGAACCTGCAGGTTTCATCGTGGTGCTTCCCAACCTGAACGAGGCCATAAAGGACCTCAATGGCAGGCTCCTGCCCTTTGGCTGGTTGAAGATAATATGGCGCATGAAGGTCAAGCGTCCGGAAACAGGCCGCGTCCTGTTGATGGGAGTAATCAAAAAATACAGGGATACCCTTGCCGGAGCAGCTATTACCTACGGTCTATTCAGTGACATACAACAGGCAGTGCGCGAACTGGGCATGAAGAGGCTGGAACTTTCATGGATATTGGAAGACAATATGATAATGAGGCGCATTATAGAGGCCCTTGGCGGCAAGGTATACAAGACCTACCGGATCTATGGGAGGAAGATTGGAGATACATGACTCTCAAGTGCTGCACATAGAACAGGATTTGATAACCCCTTACTGACACCTGAATTGAGCGTTTCAAATCATGTGAAATCTTGTTTTATCTCTTGGGAATCGCTCAATTCAGGTGACAGATTGGCAGGAGATACAAACATGTCTACCCCCTTTCCACCTTTCAGTGCAGTTGTCCTTGCCGGAGACAGACAGGGGCACAATCCTGTTGCCAAGGCGGCAGGCGTAGATTGCAAGGTACTTGCCCCCGTTGACTCCATCCCCATGATACTAAGGGTGGTGGAGACACTGGAGAGGTCAGTCAGTGTCACAGATATCGTAGTTTGCGGGCCTGATCGCAGCACCTATGAAAAATCTGCACTGTTTCAGGCACTGGTCAAATCCAGCAGGATCAGATGGCTTGAGGCAAGCACAACTCCAAGTACCAGTGCCTGGAACGCCATGCAATCCATCCCCAAGGACAGGGCCGTCCTGCTCACCACAGGAGACCATGCCCTTCTTTCTCCTGAAATGGTTGACTTTTTTTGTCAATCCTCCATGGAATCCCGATGCGATGTAACCGCGGCCCTCTGTCCCACAGAACGCGTAAAAGATGCATTTCCAGAGACCAAACGCACAGCATACGGCCTGAAAGATGGCTCTTTTTGCTCATGCAACCTGTTCTCGTTCCTAACCCCAGGATCAAGGAATGCCGCCCTGTACTGGAAACAGGTGGAGGAAAAACGCAAAAATCCACTGAAGGTAATAAAAACCTTTGGATTGATCGCAGCCCTGAAATACCTTGCAGGCATGCTGACACTTTCAGAGGGGATGGATCGCATCTCAAGGTGTATTGGATGCAGGGCATGTGCGGTAATCATGCCCTATCCGGAATCAGCAGTCGATGTAGATACACCGGCAGACTTAGAGATGGTATCAGCCATTGCAACAGGCCGCAGGAAAAAACAGAAACCTGACCACAGCCCATAGATATCCTGCAAACCAATACCCAAATGCAGGTTACTGCCTGGTGAGAAGGGCGCTTTTGAGCCGCAACTCCACCTTGCCTGCCTTCCTGCTACAGCCACTTATCATTACAGGGATACCGCTGGCACTGTCTACGTATATACTTATGTGATCCTCCAAGCCCAGTAGAGAGAACCGCTCTTCACCTGTATCATAGTCATCGTCTGTCCCTATATGGTACAGGGTATCTGCAGCAGGGCACGCACTACCACCATCTGCAACAACAACCCGGCACTGATTATCTATATGGGACACATCTTTCCCCCTGTTCGGGATCGTGTTCCTGGTGATGGTTATCCTGTGAAGCCGTTTCTTCCCAAATACACACAAGGTCTTTACCTGTTCCGATCCCATAAACTTGGGCGAGGAGACAAGGTACAAAATGAGAGTAGGCTCAGATATTATACTGCACTGCGCCCCTGACTCATGCGGAAAGACGTACACTGAAGTTTTAGATAGCCTGACACTGTCCTCCTGCGCCTGATACTGGTATTTCAGCCGGCGCACACCTCCCTGTTCCCACAGATAATACTTTATCACCTGTGACCTCGTACTGCTCCATCTCAAACGACACACTGCAGCAAGGTCCTTCGGATCAAACCATACCAGACGTTCGTACTGGAGATCAGGCACCCACAGGCCGGCAACAGTGGTTTTCACATACACTGACTGCAAATCATGTCTGCACAGGCATGGACCATCCATTACAACAGACTGAAATGCCTTAAAATGGCCTGGAAGAATGGCAACTGATGTCACCAGATCTACCTCAGTGACAAGGCAACTCACAAGCCTGGTGTCCTCATAGACCAATCTCTGCCAGCAAACCGCATGGGCACTGATGTCACAGGTCATTAGCAAGGAGAAGACCAGCACTATTGCACAACAAACATTACTCAAATTATAAACTCCAAGTATCTGCTCACAGGATACCACATTTACTGCGTCAGGGTCTTCGCTTACCTGTCGGGCACTTGAAGTACAGGGAGTAGGTCTGTTAGCCCTTCGCCTTGCATCTTCAGCAAACTTGATAGCTGCATGCTTTGGGCATTATGTAAAGGTACCATACAGGTAATACAGCAAGAATTCCCGTCTGTTTCCTTGCAAAAAAATCGGGCTATGCCATGGATAGTTGCTTAATGGCGATGTCAATGTTATGCTTGCCTGCCTGTTGCTGCAGGAGAGGTATAGGTATGTCCGCATAAGGCCATGCCAGCCCCAGATTTTGATGCTATCCCGATTGGCAGCTGGCACACCCGAAACATGAAAAGCTACTGTGACGGCATGTATTTTCACAGCAAGAATATACCTTCAGAAAATGAACTCTTATGGACGTAACCCCTACATTAAACACTGTCCCCCTGAAGCCCGGGGATTTTGACACATTAGTACAAGCACTTGATTACGCAGCCCAGGGAGAAACCGGGTTCAACTTCTATTCCAGAAGGGGAGAACCGTACTCTGCCCTACCCTATTCCCAAATCCGTACCAATGCCCGAAAACTTGCCCGACGCCTGCTGAGTCTCAATCTGGAACGTGGCTCTCGAGTAGCCATAGTGGCCGTAACTCACCCGGACTTTGTCCGTTTTTTCTTCGCATGTCAATATGCCGGGCTGATCCCTGTCCCCCTTCCGGCAGGCACACACCTCAACGGGGCAGAGGCGTATACCAAGCAGATCAGGAGACTTATAAGGATATGCGGGGCCAGGATCGCAGTTTCTACAGCAGATTTTCTACCCTTTTTGAAAACTGCCACCGAGGGACAGGGCCTCATTATGACTGCAGGCCCTGAGGAATACGACAGCCTCAGGGAATCAGGCGGTAAACTCCACCCCCTTGAACCTCACGAGCTGGCCTACCTGCAGTTCACTTCAGGCAGTACCCGTTTCCCAAAGGGGGTTATGATAACCCAGTCAGCGGTAATGGACAATCTTGCAGCCATAACAGGGCCTGGCATAAAGGTAAGACCAGGAGACCGGGCCGTTTCCTGGCTGCCCTTTTACCATGACATGGGCCTTGTGGGGCTGATGCTGGCCAGTATGTCGTGTCAGATATCTGTAGATTTCTTTAGCACCATTGATTTTGTAATGCGTCCCAGGCTATGGCTGAAACTCATTTCAGAAAACCGCGCCACCATATCATTTGGTCCGCCTTTCTCATATGAACTTGCTGCCATGAGGCTCAAGCCCGGTGAGATAGGAGACCTGGACCTCAGTAACTGGCGTATCGCCGGAATAGGCGCAGAGATGATACGCAAGGACTCCCTTGACAAGTTCGCCAACCGCTTAGAACCAGCCGGCTTTGATCCAAAAGCGTTTATACCCTGCTATGGAATGGCCGAGTGTTCCCTGGCAGTCACATTTGCCAGCATGAACAACGGGGTACAGGTAGACACCATTGATGCAGAACACCTTGCCGAAACGAATGAAGTGGTACACGTAAACAGCAATAACGGAAATGGTTCCAGAATCAGCACCTTTGTACGATGCGGCGCACCCTTACCAAACTTTGAGGTAGAAATAAGGGACAGTGACGGACGCCCTGTGGGTGAAGGCAGAAGCGGAACACTCTTTCTCAGAGGCCCCAGTATCATGTCCGGTTATTTCGGGGATCCTGAATCTACCAGTGAGGTGCTTGATGCAGACGGCTGGCTGAACACCGGGGACATGGCGTACTGGTCTGGCAGGGATATAGTCATCACCGGCCGATCAAAGGACCTGATAATCATAAATGGCAGGAACATATGGCCCCAGGACCTTGAATATATAGCAGAGACACTCGAAGGCATAAGGACAGGGGATGCCTGTGCCTTTTCATGTCATGACTGCCAGGGGCACGAACACGCCGTACTAATGGTTCAGAGCCGCATTACAGATCCTGCTGAGAAAAACCGAATAATTGAACAGTTGAAACGCCTTGTGCAGCAGGAACTTGGCATAGAGTGCAAGGTGGAAATAGTACCCAAAAACACGCTGGTCCGCACCACATCTGGCAAGCCCTCAAGAAGCGCTACCCGCAAGGTATACCTAAACATGACCACGCAACTTCAAATTGCGGCATAAATACGCTCCATACACCCATGAAAGGCAACCGCTGATCCCTAAACACAAATCAATGAGTCACCACGGACAAGAGGTTGCCCTCACCGGGGCCACGGGTTTCATAGGCAGGCATATACTTGACGCACTGATACAGGCCGGGTGGAATGTCAAGGCCCTGACACGGCCTGGTTCATCACACAGGATTCCTGATACAGGCCGTATAACCAAGATTGAGGGAGACCTTGGAGATGAAAACTGTCTGGAAACCCTGATTCGCGGGGTCCAGGCGGTCATCCACTGTGCCGGTGTGGTCAGAGGGGCATCCCAGTACGACTTTGACCTGGTAAATGTGGAAGGCACAACAAGACTTTTTGACATATGTAACCGTTGCCCCTCCCCCCCCAGGTTCCTGCACATCTCGTCCCTTGCTGCACGGGCCCCGCACCTGTCCTATTACGCTGCAAGCAAACAGAAGGCAGAGACAGTAATTACAGGGTCCGGCCTCGATATCTCCTGGACCATACTCCGCCCCACTGCTGTCTATGGCCCCGGTGACAAAGAACTACTTCCACTGTTCAGGGCCATGGCCAAAGGGATATGTCCTGTTCCATATAATAGCAAAACCCAGAGGATATCGCTGCTTCATGTACACGACCTGTCCAATGCAGTGATAGATATCCTGAAAAAATCCGATACTCGTAACAAGATATACGAACTGCACGATGGGCAGCCCCGTGGATATACATGGGAAGAGATTGCAGAAACAGTACAGAAGATCACGGGGCAAAGGATTATATGCATAAAAATTCCCAATACTATTGTAAAGATACTTGGATTGGTTAATATTGGGGCTTCAAAAATGGTTGGAAGGGCTCCGATGCTGACACCAGGCAAGGTGCGAGAACTTTTATATCCGGACTGGACAGCAGACAACACTCAAATTACAAAAGATACAGGTTGGATTCCAACTGTCACTCTTGAACGTGGCATCCGGGATCTACTCTCAGGCATTGGACTCTGAATTGGGCTGTCTTCACATAGGCGTGACTCTTTATCAGCCCTATTTCTCAGGTATTTTAAGGTGATCAACCTGTGTTCAAGCCCTGACTACATTATCCAAAGGGCCCTGTACCAGGTCTCATGTATCTGTTGTCAGACAACCAGGCCCGCGGTGCTGTATCTATAAACTGAACACCGACAGACCTTATCAGTGACCGGACCTGCCTGCAAAACAGATTGATCAGCCAGGCCAACATGTCCAAATCGGGCCTGTATTATGTAGGGGAGAGAGGCAAAAGTAGTATCCATGAAAGCAGACCAGGAAGTGCTGGAAAAGATCATTGAAATCCTGACACCCATGGTGCCTTCTGCGACAGAGATCAAGCCGGAAACGGACATGGGGGCTGATCTTGCCATTGATTCACTGAAATCCATGGAAATTCTGGCCCAGCTTGAAGACACCTTCGACATCTCAATACCCATCAATGTACTCTCTGAAGTGAGAACCGTGGAAGATCTGGCATTACAGATTGAAAAACTCCTCTGAACATCCCATACCCCAATGAAAATCTTTGAAAAATTTCGCAAGCTGGTGGAGTCGGGAAAGGCACTTGAAAAGGAATTCGGTGCCTTTTTCAACATAGTCATGGAGGACATCATCTCCAGCACTGAGGCCATCATCAATGGTCAGAGGGTAATTCTTGCCGGTACCAACAACTACCTCGGGCTCTCCATGTCCCCTGAATGCATCAGGGCCGCCTGTCTCGCCACAGAAAAGGAGGGTACAGGTACAACTGGCTCCCGCATGGCCAACGGCACCTTTTCCGGTCATGTCTGCCTTGAAAGAGAACTGTCGGATTTCTGGGGATGTGCCCATACCATCGTATTCACCACAGGTTATGGGGCCAATCTCGCGGTGCTTTCTTCTCTTGCCGGTCCTGGCGACATAGTGCTACTTGATGCTGACTGCCATGCAAGCATATATGACGGCTGCAGGATGGGTGGGGCTGAGGTATTCCGTTTCAGGCACAACAACATGGAAGACCTTGAAAAACGGCTTCGCCGTCTTCAGAAAAGGGACACCAACATACTCATTGCTGTGGAAGGTCTGTACAGCATGTTGGGAGACAGGGCAAGGCTATGGGACATTGTGAGCCTAAAAGAAAAATATGGTGCATACCTCCTGGTAGACGAGGCACACTCCCTGGGCGTGCTGGGCAAAAATGGCAGGGGACTTGTTGAAGAGGCAGATGTACTTGATGGAGTGGATTTCATCACCGGTACATTCAGCAAAAGCCTTGGTGCTGTAGGTGGTTTCTGTTCCAGCAACCACAAGGAACTCGAAATACTACGGTATGCCAGCAGACCCTATGTATTTACTGCTTCCCCCTCCCCCTCCAACATCGCATCTGCAAGAAAGGCACTGGAGATCATCAGGACCCGCCCTGAACTCAGAGAGAGATTGTGGGAAAATACACATGCACTTTATTCACGACTCTCCGGTCTGGGACTCCACCTTGGACCTGAACCAACCCCTATCATACCTGTCCGATACAATGACCCGCACAAGGCATTGGAGATGTGGAATGGCCTGTTGGAAAAGGGTATTTATGTAAACATGGTACTGCCGCCGGCCACGCCTGATGGAAGTGCATTCCTCAGGTGCAGCATGAGCGCTGCCCATACCCCTGAACAGGTCAGGCAGATAGGCGATGCATTTGCAAGTCTTGCGGGCAGTAGAGACTGAAGACATATTCTGATCTGAATTGATATCAATTCAGGCCTGATCCTGCAACATATCGCTTAACCCTTCATATGAATCCTGCCAGACTGGACCTGCCATATGGCCAGCGCCCTATCATAATTACAGACCAGTTGTGGAACTCATACTGTTGTATGATAATCCTCTCAAAAAATCCTGAGAACAGTTACCACAGATAGATGCAGCTAATCTTAGATTTTCTCAAACGTTATCCAGGAAAGAGTGTAATCACCCTGATTGCCATGCTTTCAGCGGGCATTGCCGAGGGATTGGGAATGTCCATGTTGCTGCCCCTGCTTGGCATGTCCCTCGAACATGGCAACACAGGAGCTGCGGCAGTGCACCATCACTCCTCACTGGAACAGATGGTCAGTAACTTTTTTGCATTTATCGGGGTTCAGCCTACTATTCCCATGCTCCTGATGCTATTCGTCATGAGTATAATATTAAAGGCCATACTGGTACTCATTGCCAACCGGCAGGTAGGCTACATGGTGGCCCAGGTGGCCACTGACCTGCGCCTTGCCCTGCTTAGGGCCATCTTTGCAAGTCGATGGGAATATTTTGTCCATCAGCCAGCAGGGGCGTTTACCAACGCATTTGCCACTGAGGCCAGCAGATCCGCAAGTGCCTACCTGTTTGCCATGAGGATAATGGCGCTGGTCCTAAATGCCCTGGTATATATCACCGTTGCCCTGATGGTGGCGTGGAAGGCAACTATTATCGCTCTAACTGCCGGAGTGTTCATACTCTACATATTGAAGCAACTGGTGAAACGCGCAAAACAGGCAGGAAGAGACCAGACCAACCAGCTAAAGGCCCTGCTCTCCCTGATGACAGACACCCTCCAGTCCATAAAACCCCTGAAGGCCATGTCGCGAGAGGACATGACCAAACGCATGCTGGAAAAAGAGACACTTAACCTGAACCAGGCATTGCGGCTTCAGGTATTCAGTAAAGAGGCGTTGAAAGCCCTTCAGGAGCCACTGACCACCATTTTTTTTGCCTTTGGTCTGTACATAGCCCTTATCTGGCTCCATCTCCCCATGGCCAGTGTGCTTGTAATGGTTTACATGCTGGCAAAGATACTGAAGACCCTTCAGCGGGCACAGAGGGAACAGCAGTCCATGGTCATCGCAGAGAGTGCCTACTGGTCCATGTGTCACAGGATAAAGGAGGCTGAAACACAGCGAGAGCTGTCACGGGGCAGCATCAAGCCACTGTTTCAGCATGAGATCAAACTTGCAAATGTAAGCTTCTCCTATGGTGACAGGGAAATACTGCACAATATATCAATGAGATTCCCCAAAGGCACCTTTACTGCAGTGGCAGGACCATCAGGTACCGGAAAGACCACTGTGGTCGATCTCGTCTCAGGCCTGCTGTGGCCAGACAAGGGACAGATATTCATAGACCACACGGAACTCCAAAAGATCGACATCAGGGCATGGCGCAGAATGATAGGATATGTCCCGCAAGAAACCCTCCTTTTGCACGATTCCATCTTCATGAACATAACACTGGGAGATCCGGCATTCCATGAAAAAGATGTGGAACTGGCTCTGAAGAAGGCAGGTGCATGGGATTTTGTCTGCGGACTTCCCCAGGGAATGCATACCATGACAGGAGAACGGGGAAGCAGACTGTCCGGGGGACAGAGACAGCGCATTACAATTGCCCGCGCCCTTGTCCACAGGCCTGCACTGCTGATATTGGATGAGGCAACCAGCGCCCTTGACCCTGAAAGTGAACAGGAGATCTGCAAGACCCTGCTAAAACTCAGGGGAGACCTCACCATAATTGCCATATCCCATCATGATGCATTAATTGATACTGCAGAAAGGACCTATAGACTTGAAAATGGTACTGTTTTAGAAAAAAAGGGGATGGAATAGCCGGGCTATGCTTAACATCACTATAATGCAGACTACCTGCTGGGCAGAAAAAGCAAATCTATTCAATGACCTGTCGTCTGTGACACCGAACATTTCACTCTCTACCATGTACCGCAAAGGCAAAAACAGAAAAATACCTTAACCATGCGCATAGGAATCTTTATCTTTGCCCTTACCTGGGGAGGTGCCACCAGACGTATTATAACCCTGTCAGAAGCATTCCAAAAAAGGGGGCATTATGTAAAATTTATTGTGGTGGAAGGGAACGGTCAGCTATCCGGAACAATCCCAGGTATCGAAGTAGTTGAACTCAAACCCGGTCCCAAAAGACTACTCTTTCCATTCGTCTCCAAAAAACGCAAAATAGAATTATGCGACACGGCCCTTGCAAATTTTTTAAAGGAGGCAAGGTACCAAGACCAGATAGACATATTACTCTCCGCAGCAAATCACGTAAATCTTACCTCAATCTCAGCAAAGCTCCTCTCTGCAACCACGATCCCTGTGGTTCTGCGAATCAGCAATCACCTCTCTGCATCACTTCAGAAGCAAAAAAGCAGAAAAAAAGAAAAACGTTTCAAAAAGGTCTGCCGTCTCTATCCCCATGCAGATGGATTCATAGCGGTTTCCAAAAATATCGCAAAGGATACCTCTGAGGCACTGAACATCCCACCTAAGAAAATAAATGTAATCTACAATCCTACCTTCACCCCTGATCTGCTCTCACGTGCCAAGGAAACAGTCCAACACCCGTGGCTAAGGAGAAGGCCAAATGACCCACCTGTGATTCTCGGGGCCGGAAGACTGGTGCCACAAAAAAACTTTGACCTGCTCATAAGGGCGTTCCACAAGGCACTCAGATACAGGGACATGCGACTTGTAATCCTTGGTGAGGGAAAAGAGAGACCCAAACTGGAGGCACTGGTCAGTGCCCTTGGAGTCAAGGCCAGGGTGGATCTGCCTGGTTTTGTAGAAAATCCGCTTGCCTATATGGCACGAGCTGATATCTTCTGCCTATCCTCAAGGTTTGAGGGGTTACCAGGGGTACTGATTGAGGCCATGGCCACTGGATGTCCGGTAGTAAGCACAAAAAGCCCAGGTGGCGCAAACGAGATACTCGACAATGGTAAATACGGACTGCTGGTCCCTGGAGAAGATGAACAGGTATTATCTGATGCCATGCTGAAGACACTTGACATGAAATGGAATAGTGAAGAACTTAAACGACGGGCCGCTACCTTTTCTGTAGACAGGGCCACTGAGGAATACCTGAATTTATTCAAAAGAATTTTGGAACAAAAACACTTATAACCTACAATCAAGACCAGTCCACCGTGATCAAGACCGGATTCCTTTTCAACCATTACTTTACCCACCAGGTGCCGCACGCAGCTCCATATGCATTTGAACTGTCCCGAAACTATCCAGACATGGAAGTCACCATTGCCTGCTCAAGCAGGCAGGAGATGGAGTTTGTAAAAAGGATTGCCACACTCTATCCTGGGCATAGATGCCGTTTCATACAGCTCAGTGTGCCGTGGTATTACAACATTATTGACCCTGTCGTCTCCAAAATATCTTTCAAACGAAAAACCGTAGTACTTAGGCACAATCTTGATTTTTTCAGAGGGCTTCATGCGCTTGTAGCCCCTGAAAGACACTGCATGAAGTTGCGCACACGTTTCGGGCTCAAAGACCTTGTCATGATTCATACCCGTCATGGCGCAGGAGACCGTGAAGGTGGTTTTGATGACCGTTCAGGCGCATTTGACCTGACCCTGCTCCCTGGTCAGAAGTATGTTGACAGGCTTATAGAGCTTGGACTGCTCAAGGAGGGGAAATATGCCGTTGTAGGGTGGCCCAAATTCGAGGTTATCCAGGGTCTGAAAAAACAGCGCCCACGTATCTTTACTGACAACAAACCAGTGGTGGTGTACAACCCGCACTTTGATCAGCGGGTATCGTCCTGGCTGCCCATGGGAGTGGAGGTGCTTGACTTTTTTGCAAGACATACGGAATGGAACCTGATCTTTGCCCCCCACGTGGTACTGTTCAAGAGGCGCAAGCGTCACAAGGCCCACCTTCCCAAACGATTCTACGGCATTCCCAACATCTTCATAGACCTTGGAAGCAGCTCGTCTGCTGACATGACGTATATGCTTGCATCAGACATATATCTCGGGGACGTAAGCAGCCAGGTCTATGAATTCCTGCTGAAACCGCGACCGTGCATATTCCTCAACGGCCACAATGTGGACTGGAAGGAAAATCCGTTTTACTACCACTGGAATTTTGGACAGGTAGTCAATAATGTAGAGACTGAACTTGCCCCTGCCCTGCACCAGGCATTCAGCACACATAAGGACTTTCTGCCCATTCAGAAAGGGGCATTCGACTATACATTCTACACTGAGCCAGGCAGTACTGCGGCAGAGAGAGGGGCCAGGGCCATTGCAGAATTTCTGAGAGGCAGGTGCAATCTCTGATGATATAGACAGGACATGCTCCCCATAACTGCCTCCACATCTGACAGGATACGCACCTGTTGTCTCTTGACATCGAGATACATCCCCCTGCCTGTGACCCTGAATTCTCCAACACTGAAATGTACAATGGCATCAGTGGTTATGGCATTATCGTCTTCACTGTATTCAAGATGGTCGGTCAGAAGAAGGGCACCGTCACTCCGCCTGATCTTCACATTGCCCATCACCCTGATCCTGATGTGATCAGACAGTATCTCACCCCTGTCTGCAGTAAGCACTACCTGGCCTTCCCTGCCATAAAGGACGACCCTCACGTCACCTGCCCTAATGAGGCCATCTGTCCCCTGACGCTGTGCCCATGCAGCAGTCAAGGTCCATTTTGGCACACCATTTTCTGTGCTGGTATACTTCACGTTCTGTAGCCTCAACCGGACATCGTCAGGAAGCAGGTCAGGCCCTTTCTGATTGGTGGAGACCGAAGAGAAATACCACAAGCCTGCCACTGCACCTGTCAGCAGCACGCCGATAAGATAGAGAGGGATATTGTTAACTTGATTCACGAAATTGATTATGCGGAAGCCAGGAGACCCGTTAATCTCCCCCTGGAGAAACTATCATAGCAGGGTTCAGGGCAGGGTTCAGGGCAGGACTCAGACCCTGACCTCATGCACCAGTTCTCCCCACCTTTCAAGGGCCTCTGTATCAACGGTAATGCCGGTACCAGGCCCTGGCATCAGACATGCCCTGCCCCCACGCCCAAATGTCACATCCTCCACTGAGATGTCTTCCTTCAGCACATGCATGGAATACGAACCCTCGAAGAAGACCACATCTCTGCACAGGGCGGCAA
This sequence comes from uncultured Desulfobacterales bacterium, assembly GCA_964638145.1. Classification (GTDB taxonomy): domain Bacteria; phylum Desulfobacterota; class Dissulfuribacteria; order Dissulfuribacterales; family QOAL01; genus S144-17. Next base: position 79,856 of record CAZXAK010000040.1, read on the forward strand.
GATGCCTGCCAGCAGCAGCGAGCACCGCGGTTTCGCCAACATGGCACCCAAGCTGGCAGCAAAAGCCATTTTGCACAGCAAGATTGTAGAGTTTCAGAGAATTCCTGAACCCGCCACATTTTGACAACCTGATATTAAAACCTGTACAGGCCTTGCTCCCCATGAGTTCCCGCATGTCCTCTTCACTACGGAACGATTCGTCTGCAAACACCGGGACACCACCTCTGCTTGTGACCACCTGCATGGCGTTGATATCATCAGCCGGCACTGGCTGTTCAAACGCGCTGATCCCCATGTTTTCTCCCTGTGCCACGTCCAAGAACTCAAGGGCCTGTTCCCATGAAAAGGCACCATTGGCATCCACCCTTATATTCCTGTCATGGCCAAGCCGCTGGCGTATCCTTGCTGTATACCTCTTGCCATCTTCCAAATCCGACACCTTTACCTTGACAAAGTTGATCTGCTGCGTATGGATATATTCCAGGAGAGCATGGAGCCTGGGTTCATCTAACATGGGAACAACGGCAGAGTATACAAACTCATCTCTGACAGGAACGGTGGCAAACAGGTTCCATAGAGGCCTGTTGCACAAGCGGGCGCAGAGATCAAGCACTGAAAGCTCTACTGCACAGAAGGCTGAGGGGTGAAGAGTTGCGGATGGCTCATTCCAGGCGGCATCAAGGGCATCAACCACCTCTGTAAAGGAAGCGGCATTGAGATTCTTCATCAGGCCGCATAACCCTGATGCGGCCTGAATGCATGAATCAATATCTTCACCTGTCACATAAGCCCTTGGTGTCCCTTCACCATAACCTGAAATACCATCCTCGGAGCTGGCTATTACCAGCAGGGCCTCGCTCTGTCCTCGATCTGCCAGATTGTGACTAACCGGCAGAGAGAACGGGATCTGCAACTGGTATATGCGGAAGTTTTTTATCAGCATTTTTACCTTTCTTTTCACTCTCCATAAAGCCTTCTAACACTGAAGCCGCATCCTTCCACTGATACCACTGCTCCGGGGCTTCAAGTATGTGTTTCTCAAGGCAGTTCCAGGCCTTCTCAGCAATGGAAACCTGCTCATGCCCGTCAGCGAGATGTTCAACGGAAAGTTCGAATCCGTCACCTTCTCTCTTCATGAGGCAGAGAACTGCAGGAACCTTTGTCCTTCTGTAGAAAAAATCGAGGGTCTTGTCCCTACCTACCCAGTTGCCGAAGACAGATACCTTCTGGTCCTTGTGAGGCCGCCATTCAGAAAATTCATCACACTCAGTAATTAGAAATCGTCCGGATTTTATAACCTCAAGTGCCCTGAATGCAACCTTTGGTTCATCTGCATCAATGAGTATCACGTCTGTCAGGGCTGCCCGTTTCATGAGTTCCCTTTTCAGGGCCTCTGTCTTGAAGCGTACTATCATGGCCACCTTATAACCGTTCATGGCCATTGCAAGGGGCAAATACTCCACAGCACCATAATGCCCGGTCACGATAATCCCACCAGTGCCGGCCCGCACTATGCGGTCGAGAAACTCTCTGTTCTTTATCCGCAACCTGCGTCTTAAAAATTCCATCATGTTGGTAAACGGCCTGTGAGCCATGAGCAGTTTCTCAAGATAATGCTCAAATATACCACAGAATGTCTTTACGGCACTCCAATAAAAGTTGGCAGATACTGCACGGGAGCTGAGCACAAACTCCAGGCATGCAATCATCTTTATACTTTCCCGTGCCTTGGCAGAGTAGTAGAGTGCACCGAGTGCATACATGTATGTCCTGAGGCATATCAGGGGCATAACCCTGGCAAGCCTCACGTTGAAAGAGAGCTGGAAGAACTGACTGAGACCAAGATTCATGCGGCAGATGTTCATGATAAAGACTCCTTTTTTGAGTTATACTGGTTGTAATTAATTGTTAGCACAGGCAAAATAAAATTTTTTGTGTAATTATTATTTCTATCCTAAAGAAAACTAAAATTTTTTTATAAAAATTAATTAAGTATTACAGAAAGATAAGCCCAACAATTTGCCTTCCATTTTATAAAATCACAACCAGTATCGTCAATCCAATTCCCCATATTGGATGGAATTGCGGTTGTACCGGGTTTGCTGTAACTGTTTTGCTCTCTACATAATTTGAAACCGCTGCGGGATTCCCAACTTCGCATGATGTGGTACCCTGCGAGCAGATACCAAAATTCTGTTCAAAGGGGTTTATTTTTCCGCCTATTTATCTATATTTATTACTCCAACTACGCGATTTGCCTTTACTGTGGAGGCATGCTACACGACACCTATAGGCATATGCCTTTGCCAATTGCTTCTGCATTTCAGGTATTGTGTAGGACTGCCATGGGGACATTGCCTGTTTGCCCCACACCACTGATGCCGTTACGGTATGCACCAGATACAATGCAGGACAGACAGGAAATGACTCCCGTTATCAACGGTATTTGTTTTTGCTAATGCACCTCAATTAGAGAGCTTCCGGATTTGTAACGATAAGCAAGGAAATGGCCCTTTGTGCCATCGAAATATCAGAAGGTAGCCCCAACAAATTGAGTTCATCCAGAATTTTACCTGCTTGCGCCTTCCCATAGGACAAACTGTAACTGTTTACAGGGTTCTTTGCGGGTATTACCATACAACTGTCTGAAATGTATTTACTTTTCTAATTTCTGAATGGACATCGACTGTGAATCTGCCACCGCGGCATGGGGACTCAGGCATTATCCAAATTTTCAGGCAATATCCTGTTCAAGAGCCAATAGCTACATGGAAAAACACAATAGCTGCATAAACTCCAGGGCCATTATTCAGTATATTGAAGAAAATGCGCCGGACAAACTCGAAGATCTCCTGAGAGACCTTGGTCCTGAGATGGGTGCAGTTGAGGACAAGCGGGAGTTTCTCACCAATCCCAACAACTGGATATCCTCGGAACTCCTCATAGCACTGTTCCAAAGGGCAAAGACCCTGCTAAATGACCCGGAGGCACCATTCAAAATAGGCTGCAACTCCATTCTCAAGCGTCATCTCGGCTATATACAACGGATCATCATCTATGCATTTGGTAATCCCAACAGGATCATGGCCAGGATCCAGAAGGTAAACGACCATTTCAACAGGACCAAAACCATAGAGCTGGTTGACCGGACCCCAACCTCCTCTGTGGTAAGGCTCCACTGGAAACGTGACATTGAATTAAGCCGGGACTTCTGCAGTTTCAACAAGGGGATATACCAGGCACTCCCGGCAATATGGGGCCTACCCTCAGCACGGCTTGAGGAGACGAGCTGTTTCTTCAACGGCGACCAGTACTGTGAATACCATATATCCTGGGAAAAACAGAACCGATTCAAGACCCTGTTGTTCAATACCATTGCACCGTGGCGGCTGCTCAATGAGACCATAAAGGAGCTGGAGCAGGACAAGGAGGTCCTGCGGCAGAAATACAACAAGATACATGAGCTTAACCTCAAACTGGAAAACAAGGTTGCTCAGCTCACGACCCTTCAGGAATCCAGCGCTGCCATTCTCTCAACCATTGATCTGAAAGAGCTGCTGGACCTCATACTCTCAAGACTTGCCAAGGTTGCCAACCTGGACAGGGCAGGCATCTTTCTCAAAGACGAGAAGACCCAACAACTGGAACTCATACATGCGGTAGGCGTCAACGCTCACGAACTTGCCAGGCTCAAGGGGTATCACATCCCCATGGACAAGATGGATAACATAATTGCAAGAAGCGCCCACAATACAGAACCAGTAATTGTTGAGGATGTCTCGCACCTGGCGCTTAATCCCAACAATCTCCTCCTTAGCAGCCTGAATCCCAGGGCGTTCATACTGGTCCCCCTCAAGGCCAGAGGCCGTACAGTAGGAATCATGCTGGGAGACAACTCCAGTGACAAGAACTTCACCAGGACCATAGACAAGGAGTTTCTGAAAAACTTTGCCAACCACATAGCCATGGCCCTTGATAATGCCACTCTCTATGCCAGGCTTCAGGAGTCAGAGCAGAAGTACAGGGAGATTGTGGAAAATGTCAACGAGGGCATATGGATGCTTGGAGAAGATGCCACCATCCAGTACGCCAACCAGCATCTGAAGGAGATGCTGGGCATGAAGGAACTCAGGGGCACCAACGTGTACATGCTGCTGGACAGCGAGAACAAAAAGATACTGCTGAAAATACTGCTGGAAAATCTCCTTGGCAGGGTTGACAGACAGGAACTCCAGCTTACCACCAGTGATGGCGAGAAGAAGAGTGTGCTCTTGAGTAGCGTGCCCATCTATGCTGACCACGAATATTCCGGCTCTCTTGCAATAATCACCGACCTCACCGAACAGAAAAATATGGAGAGGCAGTTGCTGCAAATCCAAAAACTTGAATCCATTGGTACCATGGCCGGAGGTATTGCACACGATTTCAACAACATACTCACAGGCATACTGGGGTATACCAGCATGCTCCAACATGAGATGGAAGGAAATCCCAAGTGGCGTCATTATGTCAACATCATAGAAAAATCAAGCCTGCGGGCCGCTGATCTTGTAAAAAAGATGCTGGCATTCAGCAGGGACAGCTCACAATGTGAGACAGAGATAGTCAACATAAAAGGTGTCATAACCGAATCCATTACACTCCTTCAAAGTTCCTTGCCAAAGGACATCACAGTAAACCTGCACATAGAAGGAGACATGCCCAACCTCGAGTGCAGTGCCACACAGATACAGCAGACTGTGCTCAACCTGTGCCTTAATGCCCGTGATGCAATGCCAGAGGGCGGCACCCTGACAGTAGAGGTGAACTGTGTCAGCGGGAGCAATCTGAAAGACCTTCTCCGGGGGCTTGAAATCAATGCAAACCAGTACATACGAATTGCTGTCACAGACACTGGTCTTGGTATTGACCCTGCCACAAGAGAGCGCATCTTTGACCCATTCTTTACCACAAAGGAGGTAGGAAAGGGTTCGGGCCTTGGCCTTGCCATGGTCTACGGTATCGTAAAAGGCATGGATGGGCACATCCTGGTCCATAGTGAGGTGGGCCAGGGCACCACCTTTGAACTTCTGCTTCCAATAAAGGAAAGACGTAAGGATGGGATATTTGACACAGACCATGGGGTAAAGACCATAGTCGGCTCAGAAACAGTGCTCGTTGCAGATGACGAAGAGATAATACGCGACCTTGCCAAGGAAGTGCTGGTTAAGCTGGGTTACAAGGTGCTACTTGCCCAAAACGGGAAAGAGGCTGTGGAAATATACAGGGCCTTTGGCTCATCTATAGACATGGCAATACTCGACATGGTGATGCCAGGCATGTCAGGCATTGAGACATACCATAAATTATGTGAAATAAACCCTCATATAAAAGTCCTTTTTTGTGGGTCAAGGGCATCGGCGGAGACAGAGATAGAAAACGATCCCTTCCTGAGCGGCAAACCTTTTACGCCAAAACCCTTTAACCTTGAAGAATTCCCGAGAAAGATAAGGGAGATCCTTGATACATAGGAACTGCCCCCAAAAAACTTCCTGATTTGTTTTCCCATTCACGCAAACTTGGGAATCGCTCAATCCAGATGAAAGATACCTTGCTGGTTATAAAAAGGCCCTTATGATCAATACATTCCTGCAACTTCTCCGGTCATGCCGTGCAAAATTGTTTCATTTATGTTACCTCTAAACTGTACGAGCTGAATAATCCTTTCATGGCCCTGACCTTCAATATACATTCAATCAACCTGTCTCTTGACACTATGAGGAGGGTTCCTGACATGGCGTATCTCAAAAAAGACGCTGCATCCACATTTGAATCACACCCCCTGTTTGACAAGGTATCCATAGCAAAACTCGCTGGTAATGAACAGCAGGCCCCTATGGGTATTTCCCTGCTGGACATTGAAGCAGGCGCTGATATCCCTGTACACACCCATGACAAGAGTTATGACTCCATATATATATTGTCAGGTCAGGCGGAAATATACGCCAACGGCAAGTGGGAACACGCCACGACCGGAGACTTCTTCCTTGTTCCACCAGCCGAAAAACACGGGGTCAGGAACACGGGACATGACAAGCTGAGGCTGTTCATCGTCCACTCCCCTCCCCTGTTCTGATTCTGCAGGTGCCCCGGATACGCACATCTGACATCTGATGTGCGCAGACCACCGAATCCCTTGGCGTCAGATTTTCTGGCCACATGAATATTTGAAACCTGTTCTGTATTGCTATCAAACATGCCATCCAGTCTTGAAAAACAGCTACTCCTGTTTCTGCTGCTTATAAACGCCCTGTTTGCAGCGGCATTTCTGCTGTGGCAGAGCCGCCAGGAAGAAAAGGCGGTTATCGAACAGATGAAGCTTGAGGCCAGGGGGATATATCACTACGTGGTACTCACCCGACAACTGATAACAAAGTGGGAAGGGGTGTACATAAGAAGGGAGAGGCGGTTTGAGAGAAAGACCCCCTCCGGGTTTACCAAGGCCCTTGCTGATCTCGGACAGGCACGTGGTGCACCTTTTTCCATAAAACTTGCATTTAACGGTAACATTGACCCTGACCACTCTCCTGATCCCTTTGAACAAAGGGCCATAGATCTCATGCAGAAGAACGTCATCCGCGAGGCATGGGAAATTATTGAAAAGGACAACCACCACGAGTTCAGATATGCCGGCCCCCTGGTATTCAACTCTGACTGTGCAAGCTGCCATGCAGGAAGCAGCAAGAGCGGTGTCATAGGCTGCATCACAGTAAGGCTGCACGAGGCAGACAAATTCTTCAGTACCCTCAGACGGAAAAACATGTTCACCGCCCTGTACCTCACCGGGGCATTCGGGATAATAATCCTGCTCCTCTGGGCCCTGCTCAACCGTTTTGTGCTCACTCCTCTCCGCAAGTTGGATGCAGCGGCCCGTCTCGTGGAAAAGGGAGACCTCCATGTGGAGGTTAACCTAAGTGGTTCAAGGGAGTGGCAGAGTGTGGGCAGAAACTTCAACAACATGGTACATGCGCTTGCAAGACAACAGGCAATCCTGAGAGAGGAGGTAAAAAAGGCAGTTTCAGGCATGCAGGCCGCATATAACGAGCTTAAACGTACCGAACAGTACAAGGCCGATTTCTTCACCAACATAACTCATGATCTCAAGACCCCTATTACCGCCATGAAGGGGGCACTTACACTGCTGGAACGTAAACACGGAGGGGAGTACAGCCCCTATCTGGACATACTTCAACGTAACTGCTCCAAACTGGCATCCATGGTACAGGACATACTGGACTGTGCCAGGCTTGAAAGTGGCTCTCTTGAACTGGATATGCAGCCAGCAGATATGGCAGAACTAATCGAGGATACAATACTCATGGCCATGCCCCTGGCCTGGGATAAGGACACGGAGATCAGATACCAGGTGCCTGAGCACAAGTGCATGGCCATGATAGACACATCGCGCATGGAGCAGGTCATGGCCAACCTGCTCTCCAATGCAGTAAAGTTCTCCCCGCCGGGTTCAGCAGTGGAGGTAAATATTGAAATGGAATCAGGCCCCCACGAGGATGATTCCACACTGCACAGAAAATTTTGGCTGATATCAGTCAGGGACAGGGGACAGGGCATACCTTCTGACCGGATCGATATGGTCTTCAACAAGTTCTATCAGTGCTCCCGCAAGGGAGGACCGGAGGGACTGGGACTGGGACTTTCAATAGTCAAGGGAATAGTTGAAATGCATGGAGGCAAGGTAGGAGTCAGGGCAAGGGCCGGAGGAGGTACGTGTTTCTATTTCTCTGTGCCCGTATTGGAACAGGAGGAGTAGGTTTCAATGAACAGAGAAGGGTTTAAAGAATCAAAAAAGATACTGGTGGTAGAGGATGACCAGGACATTCAGAGAGTGTTGATGGATCAACTGGAACTCGACGGGTACAAGGTCAGGGGTGCTGCCACAGGCAAGGAGGCAATAGACATCTTTTCCACATTTGACCCTGACCTTGTAATACTCGATCTTACCCTGCCTGATATAGATGGCCTGATAATCTGCCAGCATCTCAGAAAACGTTCCAACGTACCGGTAATAATACTGAGTGCACGGGAGTCACTTGCAGACAAGATCAGGGGGCTCGACCTTGGAGCTGACGACTACATGACAAAACCTTTTGAGTTCCTTGAGCTTGCAGCCAGGATCAAGGCATGCATAAGGCGCAGGCAAAAGGCGGGCCAGGCAGAAAAGATCCTCCAGGCAGGAGATATCACTGTATTCACGGAACAGCGCACGGTGACAGTGAACGGCGAGTATGTAAACCTCACCAAGAAGGAGTTTGAACTGCTTCTTGCCCTCATAGAGAACAGAAACAAGGTACTCAAGCGGGAATACCTGTGCAGCAGGCTGTGGAAGAATAATGAAGTGTATCCGTGGAGCCGCGCCTTGGACGTACATGTAAGGCGCCTGCGGCAGAAAATCGAACCTGACCCTGCAAAACCAAGGTATATCCTCACACACTCTGGAGTAGGATACAGATTCAGACTGGAGGAAGATGGATAAAAATTCCTTTTTTAATTTTTCCTTTGTTGACGATGATACTATAAAGAAGGAAAAACAGCGTGCCAGGGAACTCAGAAAGACCTCATGGTGGAGAAAAAAATGTGCCAGTGGCATATGCTGGTACTGTAAACGCAGGGTAGGCCCGGAAATGCTCACCATGGATCACGTGGTGCCACTTGCCAGAGGAGGCAGGAGTACAAGGGGTAACCTGGTACCTGCCTGCAAGGAGTGCAACAACAGAAAAAAAAACCTGCTCCCCATGGAGTGGGAGGAATACCTGGAGTCATTAAAAAACAGGGGATAAACATATGTGCGGAATCGTTGGTTATGCAGGGATGAAACCAGCCCTGCCTGTGCTGCTCGATGGCCTGGCAAGGCTTGAATACAGGGGGTATGATTCGGCAGGCGTGGCCTGGATCCATAAAGGTGGGATCAGACGCATGCGCTGTCAGGGAAAACTCTCAGGGCTCAGAGACCTGCTTGAAGGCGGAAAAGAGAGTGACTGCCCAATCGGCATAGGACATACCAGGTGGGCCACCCACGGAGCACCTACTGAAGAGAATGCCCACCCCCATACTGACTGCTCAGAGAGTCTGGTTGTGGTGCATAACGGCATCATAGAGAACTACTTCACCCTGCGAAACCAGCTTCGCAAAGAGGGACATGAGTTTCGTTCTGAAACCGACACAGAGGTCCTTGCACACCTTATTGAAAAGCACCTGGACGGGGATATTGTCAAGGCCGTAAGAAAGACCCTTGCCGAGGTGGAGGGGGCCTTTGCCATGGGGGTGCTCTGGAAAGGCGCGCCGGACATGCTTGTTGCGGCAAGGAAGGAGAGCCCGCTGGTACTTGGCGCAGGCCAGGGAGAAAATTTCATGGCATCAGACATCCCTGCCCTGCTACCATACACGAGAGAGATAATCTTTCTTGAGGACGGAGACCTTGCGGTACTAACGGCACATGGCATTGAGATCAGCCGGATAGATACCGGAGAACCTGTGGAACGGGAGATCAAGACCATCTCGTGGGATGCCACTGCTGCTGAAAAGGCGGGATTCAGGCACTTCATGCTCAAGGAGATATACGAGCAACCCCAGTCTGTGCTGAACACATTCAGAGGCAGGGTAATACCTGAAACCGGCGAGGTAGACCTGCCGGAAATCGAACTTTCAACAGAACAGATCAAAAACATATCACGTATCGTCCTGCTTGCCTGCGGCACCTCCTGGCACGCCGGCCTTGTGGCAAAGTACTGGATCGAGGAGTGGGCAGGCATACCGGTAGAGGTGGACCTGGCATCAGAGTTCCGCTACCGTCACCTGCTTGTGGACGAATCCGTGCTCACCGTACCCATATCCCAGTCGGGAGAGACTGCTGACACACTTGCAGGTCTCAGGATAGCCAAGGAAAAGGGCTCGCCGGTGATTGCCATATGCAATGTTGTGGGAAGCACCATCACAAGGGAATCCCACGGTACCATCTATACCCATGCAGGGCCTGAAATAGGGGTCGCATCCACAAAGGCATTTACCAGCCAGCTCACAGCACTCTACATCCTGGCACTGTACCTGTCCCAGATCAGGGAAACAATGGGGGCAGAGGCCCGGGCGCAGAAGATAAGTGCCCTGACCGATGTGCCCAGGCTAATAGAAAAACACCTGGAAGAGATACATAAGGCATGCACAGACCTGTCAGACGAATTCTATCAGTACCGGGACTTTCTGTACCTTGGCAGGCACCTTCACTTTCCCATTGCCCTTGAAGGCGCATTGAAACTCAAGGAGATATCATATATACACGCGGAAGGGTATGCCGCAGGCGAGATGAAACATGGCCCAATCGCCCTGATAGACCGGAACATGCCTGTTGTTGCCATAGTGCCCAAAGATCATGTATATGAAAAGATGGTAAGTAATGTGGAGGAGGTACGGTCAAGACGGGGCATCATCATAGCCATAGCAGAAGATGGCGATGATGATATCTCAAGGGTGGCCCAGCATGTCATACGGGTGCCTGCCACAGAAGACCAGAGCATCAAGCCGTTCATATTTACCATCCCCCTTCAACTCATTGCGTATGAAATCTCCTTTGCCCGTGGTTGTGATGTGGACCAGCCGAGGAATCTGGCAAAGAGTGTTACAGTGGAATAAGGACACATGAACAGAGAAATCAACAGGATACTTGTAACAGGGGCTGCCGGATTCATTGGATTCCACCTGTCTGAGAGGCTGCTTTCAGAGGGCAGAGAGGTGGTTGGATTAGACATATTCAACGACTACTACGACCCTGCGCTAAAGGAGGCGCGGGCAGCCCTGCTTGAAAGGCATACCGGATTCAGAATGGTGAGACAGGACATGGCAGACAGGGATGCCATGAAGGCACTATTTGCCTCTGAAAAATTTGACGGCGTGGTAAATCTCGCTGCCCAGGCAGGGGTACGTTACTCGCTCATAAACCCTCACTCATATGCGGACACCAACCTCCTTGGCTTTGTGAATATCCTGGAAGGATGCAGGCACGGAGGTGTCAAGCACCTGGTATTTGCCTCCTCGAGTTCAGTTTATGGCTCAAACACAAAGATGCCATTCAGCGTGCATCACAATGTGGACCATCCAGTCTCACTGTACGCAGCGAGCAAAAAGGCAAACGAACTTATGGCTCACACATACAGTCATCTGTTTGGCCTTCCCTGCACAGGGCTACGCTTCTTTACTGTCTATGGTCCGTGGGGCCGTCCAGATATGGCACTCTTCCTGTTTACAAAGGCCATCTTGGAAGACCGCCCAATAGATGTGTTCAACTATGGCAAAATGAAGCGGGACTTCACATACATAGACGACATCGTGGAAGGCGTTGTGCGTGTCCTTGACATACCGGCCAGGCCTGATCCCTCGTGGGATGGCAATGCGCCTGACCCGTCATCCAGTTATGCCCCGTGGAAGATATACAACATAGGCAACAACAAACCTGTAGAACTGATGCGTTACATTGAGGTCCTTGAGGAGTGTCTTGGGAAAAAGGCCCGAAAGAACCTCCTTCCCATGCAGCCAGGAGATGTCCCTGCCACCTATGCGGACATCAGCGACCTTGTCCGGGATACAGGCTTCCACCCGTCCACCCCGCTTGAAGAGGGTATTCCAAGATTTGTACAGTGGTACAAGGAGTACTATGGAATAAAATAGAATTGTCATTCTGCGGCAGTTGGGCTATTCTCCTGAGCCATCTACCCCCCAAATTGAGGTACTTCATCAGGATCATACCCGGACAGGACAGCCCACAATGCCACGCATCACAGACAGAGACTTCAAAAACAGCCTCAACAGTGAACAGTACCGCGCCGCCACCCACCTGTTGGGACCTGTACTCGTAATTGCAGGGGCAGGAAGCGGCAAGACCCGCACACTGGTCTATCGCGTAGCCCGACTCATCATGGAGGGGATCCCGCCTGAAACCATCCTCCTCCTTACCTTTACTAGAAAGGCGGCTGCGAACATGCTTCAACGGGCAGCGGAGATCACCGGCCCTGAGTGCAGCCAGGTTGCAGGTGGGACCTTTCACGCCTTTGCCCACAAGATGCTAAGAAGCCATGCCCACCTTGTGGGTTACTCCCGCAGCTTCACCATAATGGATGCCACAGACACAAGGGACCTGGTTCAACTGCTTGCAAGACAGTTGAAACTCACAGGCCCTGGCAAACGTTTCCCGCGCAAGGCCACGCTGGCCTCAATTATCAGCAAGGCAGAAAATTCTTCAAAAGATCTTCAGGAAATCGTCCAGGACTACTATCCACACCTCCTCAAGGATATCAAAGGCATGGAGATGGTGTACCAGGCCTACAAAAAGTACAAAAAGGTACATGACCTTATGGATTATGACGATCTGCTGCTCAGGTGGCGGGACGTACTCGTTGAAAATCCACATGTAAGAGAGGGGATGGGGAGACGCTTTCAGTTTATAATGGTGGATGAGTATCAGGACACCAACCCAGCACAGGCAGAGATCGTTCGCCTCATGGCCACAGGCCATGAAAACGTAATGGTGGTGGGAGATGATGCCCAGTCCATATACTCCTTCAGGGGAGCAACCATCAACAACATCCTGAATTTTCCATCCATGTTCCAGGGCACCACCATTATCAAGCTGGAAAAAAACTACCGGACCACCCAACCCAACCTGGACTGCACCAATGCCATCATTGCAAACGCTCAGAAAAAATTCACGAAACGCCTCTCTGCACACAGAACCGGGGGAACGCCTCCTGTCCTCTACCAGGCCAAGGACGAAAACGAACAGGCGGCCTTCGTTGCCCAGCAGATTGAAGCCCTTATTGCAGACGGAACAGAACCCAATGAGATTGCCGTACTGTTCAGGGCAGGTTTTCACTCTTTCTCGCTTGAGACAGAACTTAACGCAAGGGGCATAAAATTTGAAAAAAGGGGCGGAATGAGGCTGGTAGACTCTGCCCACATAAAGGATATGCTCTCTGTGCTGCGCATTGCCATAAATCCCCTTGACCGCCTGAGCCTCAACAGGGCACTTCTGCTCATTGAGCACATTGGCCCCAAGACAGCAGAGAAGATATTTGCTGAACTTATAAGATCAGAGGCACCTTATGAAACACTGTCCCGATTCAAGACCCGAGCCAAATGGGCTGCCCAAATACACCAACTTGGCAGGGTAGTAATGGACATAAAGGAGCTGATGAAAGGGGGAAATGTCCCGGAGATACTGGAAATTGCCGAAAAATGGTATGTACCGTTTCTGGAGTTGCACTATGCTGACGACTTCCCCAAAAGGCAGCAGGATATTGGGCAGCTCAAGGCGCTGGCCAGCAAATACGAAACCGCTGAGGACATGCTCGCTGACCTTGCACTGGACCCTCCGGAAAAGGCCAGCGACGAGAGACGAGGCAGAGTGGTGCTCTCCACCATTCACTCGGCAAAGGGGCTTGAGTGGAAGGCGGTATTCATCATCTCGATGGCTGAAGGACGCTTCCCTGCCCCTGCATCACTCAACAATGCAGACGACATAGAAGAAGAGAGACGTCTGTTCTATGTGGCAGCAACACGAGCAAAGGATATCCTCTGTTTCTGCTACCCCATGTTCATCAACTTTGCTGGCGCAGGACTCCTCGCGGCTCAACCTTGCCGATTCCTGACAGAGATACCATCCGAACTGTTGCGATCATGGCGTGCGGTGAGCAATGGGGTCCAACCCGGCCACAACGTCAGGAAGAGTCGACAGCCTGACCATGTGGCACGAAAGTCTGGGTCACAGGGAGAGAGCCAGGGTGATCAGGATCCCTTTCAACCAGGCACAAGGGTCAGACATTCCGTATTCGGGCGTGGGATCATATTGCAAAAAATCGGCAAAGACAAGGTAGAGGTACGTTTTGACATAGGTGGCATGAAAACCCTCCACCTGGCCTATGCGCCGCTAAGCACCATATGATGAATCTCTGCCCATACCCAGCAACACGAAAAAGATTCCTAAAGAGAAACTTTTTTCTATAGACTTTTTTTCTCTTTTAGGCACAAAAAGAATATTTTGCCACATACACCCCTGAGACGAACGGAAATTTATATAATTTGATAGCGGCATAAACATTGCTATTAATAACTCTTGGAGTTGTACTATTTTAAAATTCGAACCAGCAGGTGGCTGAAGAAAAATATATAAACGGAAAAACAATCCACAGAATTTTTTTTCCATACGTTCTTCAGAAACAGAAAAATTGCGTTGAGCTACAAACCGGAGCGATATTTATTTATGTACAGGCAGGTATGCATCTTGCTTTTGGTATCATACGGACGTTAACGCCTGAGAGGGTCAATCAGCCACATTCAGTGGCCTCAAGCAGTAGTATGTACAGGGAGAGAGGAGAGGATGAACACTATTTTCAAACATAAATTCCATGAGTTACCCCTACTCCGCCCCCTCTTTCTCCATTTTTTGATCCCGATACTGCCATTAGCGGCCATTCAGGATAATACACAAGTATGTTATATGCCTGTGATCTACTCAGAATCACCAAACTTCAATTTACGGAGAATATCTTAAAAAGCGTTGGGAGGAGGTGTTATCATTAACACAACGCCTTAATTTTACAGAACAAATAAAATAATCCGAAGGAGGCAGGTAATGTGAAAAAGCTAATCTTTAAGAAACAAAAGAAGAAGACTTTCTGGCTGGTAGTTGCGTGTCTGGCCATGTGCCTGATGATGTGGACATCTCTCGCATCCGCAACTACCTCGGTATATGCCGAAGGGGCCTACGACGACACATCACTTGTTCTGTATGTCTATGCAGACATTACAGATGACGCACCACTGGTCAGCCAATGTTTCAAAGTGGCCTATGACCCGTCCAAGCTGGCATTTTCTACTGCCAGCAAGAACGAAGCGGTCTGGTACTTTGGAAATGGTGGTCCCGATTACCCATACAAAGATCCTGAAGACACAGGTAGTGCAGTGGTAATCCTTGGCGGCAAACTTGACACCAACGCGCCACAGGCAGGTGTCAGTGGCGAAAGGGTACTTCTCGGTACAGTAACATTCAACCGTCTGTCCTCAGATACCCCGGATGATCCAACTGCTCCGGAAGACTACTTTGGCATCTCGCTTGATATCGGCAAGGGCGGCAACTTCTCCAACTTTGTGGATGTCAATGGCAACTGCCAGGATGGTTCAGACCTGTTTACCACTATTACTATCCGGGAAAGAGGGGATG
>CAZXAK010000041.1:0-74728 GCA_964638145.1 uncultured Desulfobacterales bacterium
CTCAACGGAGAGCTTGTTTCCCTGCATTGCCACTACTTCAATAGTGGTCTGATTAAGGCCCTTGAAGAGATACCTTATCTTGACGCCATCAAGGTCTACCGTGAAGAGGTAGCCGCGCAATTTTATCTCAATTTCAAAAAACTCATATCTGATATCAGAGATGATATTTCCCCGAAACATCTCCTCATAGAAGCTGCTGAGCTCTATCGTTTCCTTGGCTATGGCCGTTTGGATGTTGATGGTTTAAGCCGAGAAGGCGGTTTCGTACTGTCTGATTCCTCTTATTTTGTTGTAAGTTGGCTGGCGCGATATGGTCGGCGAACCAGTCCGGTATGTCATTTTACGTCAGGCTTTCTTGCCGGTATCATGGCGGCTGTGTATGACACCATGCCTGATCATTATGAGGTCCAGGAAGTGGATTGCTTGATGATTGGTGCCGATGCCTGCAAGTTCCAGGTCTCTGAGGTGAAAGATGGCAGTTGAGGTGCAGAATGTCATAGAGATGGGGACGCGCCTTGCCCTGTGCAGCAATGAGCGGGGTATCATGGCCTCGTTCGGTATCTATGCCGCATTCAACTACAACGAGTTCTTTTTCAGGGTGGTTTCCCGTATAAAACGGATGATAAGGGAGGAGGATGCCCTTGCATTCGAGGAAAAACTCTACGCCTCCGTTCTCGAATGTGCCTATTACACCTTTCACGGAGCAAGGATGTCCATGGACTGGAGAGAGTATGTAACTCCCATGATAGACAACCCTGAAGATGAGGTCAGGGCCCTGGTTGCCTTTATAAATGTCTTTGGGGTAGGTTTTATTGAGGTGGAGGAGCTGGTTCCCGGCAAGAGGCTTGTTACTGTGGTACGCAACGCCTACGATCCAGGAAGGTATGTGGAGGAGTATGGTCCTCAAGCCCGGAGTTCATGCTACATGTTTCGTGCCTGTACAGCAGCCTGCATGGATCTTGTTTATGGACCTGAGTATCCTGATGGTATGGGTACTTTTGCTGCAACCGAACCTCTTTGCAGGGCAAAGGGCGATGCGATTTGCAGGTTCGTTGCAGAACCTGCCCAAGGCCCCATTGGATAGCACCTGATATGTCTGCCCGATCATGGCCATGGGCTGTAAGCCCTCTGACACTGGTCAACTCCATACCGGATCCTGTTATTGCAACAGATTCCCAGATGCGTATTACCTATATAAGTCCTGCCACTGAGGAAATTACAGGCTTCAAGTGGCAGGAGGCAAGGGGCATGTACTGCTGTGATGTCCTGAAATCGGGTCTTTGTGATACAAGATGTGCTGTAAAACAGGCATTGGATACAGGGATAAATATCTTTAACATGGAGACGTTTATCACTACTGCCGATAACCGGCGGGTCCCTGTTCTCATTAGTGCAGGGCTTCTTCAGGATCAGTCCGACAATGTGGTAGGGCATATATATATCTTCAGGGATATTTCCCAGATAAGGAAGATGATGGAGGACCTGAGGTTCTCCAGGAATCAGCTTGAAGAGAAGAACATTGCCCTTGCCAGGGCCCTGAAGGACCTGCAGGATACCCAGAATCAGCTTCTTCAGGCCCAGAAAATGGAGAGTATGGGTATCCTTGCTGGGGGTATTGCTCATGATTTCAACAACATACTAAGCGGGATACTTGGTTATGCCTCACTCATAAAAGACCAGATATCAGATGGAAATTCTCTATACAAGTATGTTGACATCATTGAACAGTCGGCTGTCAGGGCCACCAAGCTCACCCGTCAGCTCCTGATATTCAGTCGTCAGGGGAATTTTCAGCGTAAACTTATCAGCATAAACAAGGTGGTAAGGGATACCCTGCTCATAGTAAGACATACAATAGACAAGGCCATAGAGATCAAGACCGTGTTATCTCCCGGGCTTCCCTGTGCGAATGCGGATGAATCGCAAATAGAACAGGTGCTCCTCAATCTCTGTATCAATGCTACTGACGCCATGGAGGGACAGGGGCTGCTATCCATCAGTACTGAGTTCGTGAAGTGTAACAGTGAATGCAGGTACAGGTTGGGAGAGACAAATGAGGCAGGCTACATCAGAATCAAGGTCTCTGATACAGGCTGTGGCATTCCCCCTGAGATACATCACAAGATATTTGATCCGTTTTTCACCACAAAACCCAAGGAGAGAGGAACCGGGCTGGGACTGTCAACGGTCTACGGAATAGTGAGAGACCATGGAGGATGTATAGATTTTGTAAGTGAGGTTGGCAAGGGGACCACATTTCACATTTATATTCCAGCCTCTGCAGACAGGCCTGAACCCATGTCCGAGTGTCCTGAAAAGGCAGATGCCACTGTTCAGCAGACCGGTACCATCCTCCTTGCAGAGGATGAAGTCATGATCAGGGACCTGGTGAAGACTGCTCTTGACAGATATGGCTACCACGTCATCCTGGCAAGGGACGGTGTGGAGGCCGTTGCTATCCACAGACGCAGGTACAGGGAGATAGATCTGGTGATGTTGGATATGGCCATGCCCAGGATGGGTGGCGTAGAGGCATTCGAAGCCATAAAGGCCCTGGATCCGTCTGTGAAAGTGATTATCTGTAGTGGTTATCACCCGGACATGTCACTGTTCAGGTCTCTTGGGAGATTGGATGTTGATGCGTTTCTCAACAAGCCCTACACGGTTCAGGAGCTTGTTGCCGTGCTGAGAAAGGTGCTCGCAGACAAATGATACGAGGTATTCGCTTACAGGGTGCCACACTGTCTCGGAGTCTTCGTTTACCTGTCTGGTACCTGAAGTACAGGGAATACGCCTGCGTACCCTCCGCCTTGTATCTGTAGCACCCTGCAAGCGGACAGATTTCAGACAGTTGTACGATAATACCTGCAAAGAACCCTGTGCATGGTACGGGGCTTGTCCGGTTTGTTACGTACCAGCCGGATTGGTTTCAGGTTTTGGTGTTGCAGGTTTGAAGCGAGGGGACATTACTGGCATATTTCCCTCTTCCCACATCTCAGGCTTGAAGCGCACTACCCTGTTTCTTCCCAGTTCCTTTGCCCTGTAAAGTGCCATGTCTGCAAACTTTATGGCTTCCCATATGGCATTGGTATCCTCGGGAAATTCACTTACACCTATGCTAATGGTCCTGTGAAGGGCCACTCCTGGAAGCCTGAACAGGTGATTTTCCACCTCAATGCGTATCTTTTCTGCCACTGTGATTGCGTCTCCCTTTTGGCAGTCCATGAGCAGAATCAGAAATTCTTCTCCTCCGAACCTGACTATGATATCCGATGACCGGACAAGTGAGGTGAAGAGCATGGCGAGTTCCACCAGCAGGGCGTCTCCGGAATCATGCCCGTGTCTGTCATTTACCTCCTTGAAATAATCCATGTCGCACAGGAGTATTCCCATGCAGGTATTGCGGCGTTTTATGCCGGCAACAATGCCTTCCAGTGAGGTCTCGAGATATCTTCTGTTATAGAGTCTGGTCAACTGATCCCTGACCGCCTGTTCCTTCAACTGTTTTGCCAGACGTTTTGCCTGAAGGACAGGAAGCATCTCATTTAGATATTTCTTGGCCTCCCTCAGTGATTCAGATATCTTCTCCTTTCTCTCAAATGTGTCAGCATAGGGAAATATAAATTCCACAACACCAATGACCTGGCCTGCCACAGTCATTGGCAGGCATTCGTAAGAGAAGGTATCTTCCCATTTGAAGGCAAGACAGATACGTGGATCTTCCATGGAACTTACGGGCATGCCGGTGCGTTTTGCCCGGCATTTCTCCGGCATGAGGAAATCGTGAAGTTCTTCCTTGAGTTCCGGGGGCTGGCAGTAGATGGGTTGCATGGAATTTTTTTCCGTATCCACCTCATAGATCACAAAGGCCGGCAGTTTCAGCTTGCGTTCAAACACATTGGCAAGCCTGAGATAGATCTCCTCAGGATCTTCGTCTGCCTCAATAGTCCTTCTGAAAATGGATATCTCCTTGATGGAGGTGATCAGTTCGTTTATCGCCCTGCCAACGTCCCCCACTTCATCCATGGCGCACGATGTAACGCATACCATTCCCCCTGTCATGCCTTCGGCGTCTCCGATATGCTTCTTTATCTTGGTTATGGTGGCAACCATACCCTTCAGGCTTTTTACCAGGCTGTTGCCCCAGAGGAAACTCAGGCCGATGATAAATATGATAATAAATCCTGCCACAACCCGGCTGGAACTGACAAACTCTTCCAGATGGGTATCCAGTGCCTTGATGGAGATGATCCCTGCCAGTACGCCTGCCGTATGATTGAATATGTCTTTGATTGGGAGCGTAATGACTACCCGGTCCTTGTGCCAGAATATACTCTGCCTTTGCATTGCCTGATCCAGTTCTTTCTGACTCAGCGCATGGGGCCTTGATTCAGAGGCAGGTAGCCGCAGCATGAGATATTTACCTATGGTCTGAGTGGCATTTTCTGCAAGGTCCTGCCTCACTGTGCGTATTGTGTAAAGGGCGTATGAAAGTCCGGTAAAATCCGACAGAGTCTCTATCAGTGGTCCGAGATCAGTGAAGACCTCCACGCTTCCTGTGATCTTTCCTGACAGATCATCCAGTACAGGTACTATTCCCCTCACCACCGGACCCGCCCTGCCGATCTCTATGCCGCTGAACGTAGTGCCTGTGTCCAAGACCTCTTTTACCGAACGCCTGAATCCTGAAAGGTCGTCTCCGTTCCTGTCTGGCAACCAGACCCGCAAGAAGGATATGCACGGTGGTATGTGAAAGTGTATGCGCACATTCTCTGCACCAGTACGTTTCATCTCCTGCATCACGGGTTTTACGATTTTGAGCAGGGTTTTCCTGTCCCTGCTGGCAAGTGCCTTGCGGACCGACCTGTTCTCTGCGATTAGCAGGGCCATCTGAAGGTTTTCTCTTGCCTGTTTGGAAACCAGTATGGAAAAGGTGCTGGTTTTGTCGATGAGGTCCTGCAGGTCACTTTGTCTGTGCTCATTCAGAAGGTGTGATTCAAGCAGATAGTGTAGTGACAGGAGGGTCAGCACAATTCCAACAGAAAAGGCGGCAAGTTTTGATCTTATGCTGAATTTGAAAGTCATTACTTATGGAGTTGGGGCGTTAGGAAAGGTTGTTTCTATGATTCCATTATGATTTTCGGTTCAAAAACTGTGTTACTTAAGTATTCTGATGCAAGTACCAGGGGCAAACAGGGAGGCCCCCTATATTGGTCTGATTGTAACTCTCTGATTATTGACCTGTTTTGGTAAATAAATTTTACTAAAGGCCAAGTGTGAAAATTTTACAATCCTGAATTGGGCGATTCCCAGGTTTGCATGAGATGCAAGGCGGAGGATACGCAGACGTACTGTTGTACTTCAGGTATCCCACAGGTAAGCGAAGACTCCGAGGCAGCAGATCATGCGAAATTGGGAATCCCGTAGCGGTTTCAAATTATGTAAAAAACAAAACAGTTACAGCAAATCCGTTGGGTGACGGATAATTTTTACAAAAATAGTATCAATTTACTGTAATTAAAGACAAAATAAGGTCTCGCATGATTTGAAACGCTCAATTTGGTACAATAGAACTTTGAATACCCCTCACCGGAGGATGTCATGTGGCTGGGCAGAGGCGTTTTGTCAGGGTTGTTTGATGCATGGTTCACATGCGCATTGCAATATTGTACCGGTCGATGGTACCAGGTGCTGTCCTGGTTGATGCTGCCGGTTTGTATATTTTGGGTGGGTACTGCTGTGGCCCAGGAGCTGGAGCTTGAGATCACATCACCTGCCCCTGAGGTCCAGGACCAGGACGGTGGCCAGGTGGTACGCATGCAGGGGTACGGTACGATTACCATTCCTGGTGCCCCTGAGTTGCCTGTCAGGGGATATCAGGTATTGCTCCCCCCTGACGCTGACTTGAACACGGTGAATATCAGGGTGGTGCGCATGGAGCAGCATGAGGTGCCGGGTACCTTTGATATAGGACCTGCACCTCCTATGCTTGCGGTGGATTCGGAATCCCGGGCCTACTGGGGTGAGGCCAAGAGTGTCAGGGATGGACGAGACATGGGCATATACGGAGCCAATGCCATGTTTCCAGCCCCTGTCATAGAGCTTGAGTCTGTTGGCAGGCTCAGGCATTGGAAGCTTGCCCGCATAAGATTTGCCCCGGTTCAGTACAATCCTGTCACTAAAAGGCTCTATCATACTGTGCATGTAGTGTTTCTATTGGACTTTCAGCGGAAATTCCCCGCTGGGCTGGTTGTTCCGTCTGCACATGACACCCTGTCCCAACTGCCTGGCAATATCCTTCTTAACCCTGAAGCACTGTCAGAGTGGTATGGTTCAGGCATGGTATCCAAGTCTCTCTCAGGCCATGGATACGCAATCATCACCACAGATGCAGTAAAGGATGCACTCTATACACCGGGCACAGCCACAAAACCGGCTGGTATACTGTACAGATTTGCCTCTCTCAAGGCTGAGAGGGGGTTCAGGGTATTCATCATTACGGAAACCTCCTGCATATCCCATTCTGATGGTGTCACAGGGCCTGGTTATGGCACAGAACAGGGCCAGCAACGGGCGATCAATATCAGAAGCTGGCTCATGGACAACTACGGTACCACTGCGAAGGATATCAAGTACGTGTTACTTATTGGAAATCCCGATCCGCAGGATCCGTATTCTAATGATCCCGCATATGGTGACCTGCCCATGATAATGTGTCAGCCCAAGGCTGATCTTACCGTGCCTACGGACTATTTCTTCGCAGAGCTTACAGGCAACTGGGACCTGGACGGGGATGGGAGATGGTGTGAATTTTCAGGGGACATGGGCGCAGGCGGTGTTGAGTTTGAGCCAGAGGTGTATGTAGGTAGGGTCCCGTTCAGTGATACTGCAAAGATCAGTGCAGTGCTGGAAAATATCGTCTCGTATGAAAATGTCTCATACTCTGCCTCTGACAATGCCAACCTCGTATGGCGGAAGAGGGTGCTACTGCCCATGACAATCCTGAATTTTGGGATGAGTGCATGGGCATCCTGTTATCCCTCCGATGGTTCCAGGGTGACTGACGAGGCCTTTCTGGGCCGCTCTCTCGAGGAGCACGTCTTTTTTTATAAAGGATTTTCCACGCTTTTCATGACAGAGAAGCAGGGAGGTTCACCGTCTTCCATAGATGGCGACATGGCCCTCCCTGCTGATTATAACGGGCTTTCAGTATACTGGAATCAGGACCGGCATTACGGTATTGTCTTTTGGTCTGCTCATGGTAGCAAGACAGCCATATACCGTAAGTATCTGCCAGCAGACCGTGATTGTCCCATAAGTAACAACCTGTTCTATATCAGTCAGCCTGGTTCAGACATTAACAGTACGCATCCGGCGTTTGTTATCTCAAGTTCCTGCAACATTGGTTATCCAGAGGATAGTGACAGCCTTGGTTTTGAGTTGCTACACGGTGGTGCCGTAGGGGTTTTGGCCTCTTCGAGGACTTCATGGTACTACGAGGGGAATTTTGCTGCAGGGCCTGATTTTGTCCCCAAGTCCATTGAATCTGAAGATATCAGGGCTACCTGTTACTACTTTGCCAAGGATTTGGCCACAAACATCCCGGCAGGAGATGCACTTTTTCGTGCCAAAGCGGCAAAAGATCTGTCGCGGGCCATGGCCTGGACCAACAACTTTGTGGCAAACCTCTACGGGGATCCTTCGCTCTCCATACTTCCATTTGCCACTGATGGCCCTGACAGTGATGGTGACGGCATCAGCGACAATGAGGAACTGTACGTCTATAACTCTGATCCCAACTCCCTGGACACTGATGGCGACGGCGTGTCAGACAGTGATGAACTCTATTACATGACCGGGGACTGGATGGTTGATCAGGATGGTGACGGACTGAATGCCCTTAATGATTCCGATTCGGACGGTGACGGACTGTCAGATTTCATGGAGATAAATGTATTCCATACCAGGCCTGCACTTGCCGATTCGGACCATGATGGTCTTAGTGATTACGATGAGGTGAACAGGGATGGCGATCCTGCTGACCATACCCAGGGGGTTGATTCAGACCCGAACAACCCTGATACTGACCAGGACGGGGTCATGGATGGTGCAGATGCCAATCCCGTGGACCCGTCAGACAACAGGCCAAAGGCCAGTGCAGGGCCTGATCAATTTCTATCTGCCCGGGAGGACGGGACCGTGGTGAGCCTTGACGGGTCAGGCAGTATGGATCCCAACGGGGATACACTCCTGTACAGTTGGAGGATTATAAACAGTGTGAGTGAGCAACCAGGTACTATTTCTCCAAACTGTGCCATAACAGCAGTTTCAGCCCGGTTTGTGGCAAGGGTGGCGGCAGATTATGTGGTGAAACTCAAGGTGCGTGATGAAAATGTGTGGAGTGAGCCTGATCAGGTGATTATTCACATAAGACCTGTGATCCGGTCTGTTGAACCTGCTTCAGCGGGATGGGGCGATACTGTCACCATTCATGGGTTTGGGTTCGACAGGGATGCCGGTGATAACAGTGTCACCGTAGATGGAAAGGTGGCAGAGATAACCTCAGCCGCATATGACACGATTCAGATTACCCTCCCCCCTGGCTGTCTCAATGGCCATGTGGTTGTGACTGTAAACGGGGTATGCTCTGAGCCCGCACATCTTCAGGTTGAATTACCTCCTGGCACCTTTGTGCAGGCCCCTGCTGGCACTATTCCTGAGATAGAGACCTGTAGCCGGTCTGTGGCTATGGGTGATGTGGACGGTGATGGTGATCTGGATATGGTAGTGGCCAACATGGGCGGTTTGTCCCAGGATATTATGGACTATGATGATCCTGAGTGCAGTCTGATGGATCCTCAAAACAGGCTCTATCTCAATGATGGTACAGGCGTATTCATGGACATGACCTTTGGAGAGGATGGCCAGCCCATGACATCAGACGATAGGCTCCCTGTGGATACGGACCAGACTACAGATATAAAGCTGGTGGATATTGATGGAGATGGTGATCTTGACATGGTGACCGCAGTGCTGGGCAGGTACAGGCAGTGGGAGACGGATACGGATATGGATTACCGTAAAGAGTGTGTTGGCCAGGGTGGACAGAACCGTCTGTTGATAAACGATGGTTATGGCCACTTTGTTGATGAGACAGCCACCCGTCTCCCGGCACTTCTGGATCCTACCGTAAAGATCGCCATAGGTGACTTTGATGGGGAGCATGGTCCTGACATAGTATTTGGCAACTTCAAGGAGTGTGTTCCTGCCCAGGACAAGTGGCCGCAAAACGATGAGTGCTGCATGTACTGTGCAGACTGTTCTGATGCAAACTGCATGGACTATCCTTGGCTTCCGTGCTGCACAGGTGAGTGCGATTATTGTCAGTGTTGCCAGGACTGTTCCCTGTGCCCTGGTAACCCCGGCTGCCAGGACTACTATACCCCTGCCCCGTCTGTGGACCGCTTCTGTCTCAATGATGGCTCTGGTCATTTTACCGATGTTACCAGTGAGGTGTGCAGCGCATGCGGAGAGAGCGAGACATCGGCACTTGCCCTTGAGGATATGGATGGCGACGGGGATATTGACCTGCTTCGCTATGACACTAAGTATCACTGTCTGTATGTGTACAGTAATTTGGAAGGTGTGTTCATCCCTGATCTTCTGTACTCCATGGCCATTGCAGGGGCCATTTGGGTATCTGATCTGAACAGGGACCCAGAAGACCTTTCTGACATATTTGCTGTAGCCATAAATGGCTATCCTACATACATGGTGCAGGAGGACAGCGGGTTTGTGGATCATTCAGTGGGTTCTCGTGATGACTGGCTTCCCCCTGACCTGGAGTGGAGTGATGTCGAGGGTGCAGAAACAGGCGTGCTGCTTGATGCAGACATGGACGGCGATCTCGATGTGGCCATTGGCACCGGAGGCGGCAGACCAAATATCCTGCTGCTCAATGACAACCTTGAGCCTGGCCATTTCATCTTGGGCCATGGAATGCCATCAGGTGTTGAGACAGATACCCGTGGTATGGCAAGTGGAGATGTAAATAATGATGGAAGCCCTGATCTGTTTTTGGCAAACCATGGCCGGAACATCCTGCTCCTTAATGTTACGCAGGTCTCGTCAGAGTTTGATCTTGATCATGACAGAGACGTGGATGGGGCTGATCTGTCCATTGCCATACGGCAGTCCATGGGTACTGTGCCTGAAAAGGTCAAAGGGCTTGCTGCACTTTTGGGTCACACAGGTCTTTGATGTGTTGGAGAGATACTTGCAGGAAATTTTTCCACTTTCAGACCAAAAGGTTGTCACCTCCTTGCTGAGCAGGCCGTTACTTACTATCTTCCAAATCATGAATATGCATAAAATGTCATAGACGAACGGTGCACCGGACAAGGGCACAGAAAGGAACATTACCCATGAAGACAAAACGTCAAGAGATAATAGATATTCTGAAACTTCGGTCCCTGAGCGCAAAAGAGATATCCCGCAATCTCGGTCTGTCAGAAAAGGAGGTTTATGCCCATCTGGAGCATATCAGACGCTCTCTTCGCTCTGAGGGGCTGAAGTTAAGCGTTGAGCCTGCCGTGTGTCTCGACTGTAATTATGAATTTTCAAAGCGTGACAGGCTGCAGCCACCAGGACGCTGTCCAAGGTGCAAGGGAACGCACATCAAGGATCCTGAGTATTTTATAAAATAGGCTACTAAAAAGGCGGGTTTGGGAAAGTTGCATGAATAATGATTGTGCCCCTCGCTGGTTTGCCTGGTATGCAAGGGCAATGAGACAGGCTACGCACTTTTCATGTCCTGAGGGGCAACCCTGTTGTCTCTGCTCACATGGTACCAGATTTGCTGCCTCGGAGTCTTAATTTACCTGTCTGGTACCTGAAGTACAGGTAGTATATCTGCATACCCCCCGCCTTGTATCTGTAGCACCCTGCAAGCAGACAGATTTCAGACGGTTGTGCGATAATACCCGCAAATAACCCTGGGAGGAGTTACTGGACCCCCTGCAAATGTTGGGCAGGAAGGTCCTGATCACATGAACATTCAGGTTCTTTTAGAACGGTACATCGTCCTCGATGGGAGGTTCGGGTGGTTCGAGATCGCCGCCTGACGTTCCACCGCCAGTGCCTCTGTCCGCCCTGCCGCCAAGCATGAAGATGTCGCGTGCAATGATCTCTGTGGTCCACCTTTTGTTTCCGTCACGGTCCTCCCATGAACGGGTCTTCAGGCGTCCTTCCACATATACCAGTGTGCCCTTGTTCATGTATTCGCCTGCCACCTCGGCGAGCCTGCGCCAGGCCACTACGCGGTGCCACTCGGTCTCTTCCTCCCATGTGTCTCCGCGTTTGATGGGAGAGCTGGTTGCAACGCTGAGTGTCGCAACCGGGGTGCCATCCTGGGTGTAGCGGATTTCTGGGTCCTGTCCAAGCCTTCCTATCAACATTACCTTGTTAAGATCTCGTGCCAT
Source organism: uncultured Desulfobacterales bacterium (assembly GCA_964638145.1). Lineage (GTDB taxonomy): Bacteria > Desulfobacterota > Dissulfuribacteria > Dissulfuribacterales > QOAL01 > S144-17. The sequence continues at coordinate 11,481 of CAZXAK010000041.1, forward strand.
GTCTCTCCCTTGTTTTGTTTGTGAGCATGTTACAGGACACCTCAAATAGAGAATCTGCTGACAGAGGGGTTTTGCAACTTGTAAGTTTTAAACGCATGGGAAAAGTACCATCTGCGTCTATGTGTCCTGTAGCATGATTTGTGAGATTAATGTTTGCAGAGTGCCATTTTACCATAGAGCAGGTGAGTTACACTACATTTCTATCCTATATGGCCATGCCACGCTATATGAATTTGAACTCACCCTTGCCCAGGAGGTCGTGAAGGTGCACTATGCCCACCAGCCTTGCGTTGCCCTGGACCACCGGAAGCACTGTTATCAGGTGGCGCTCCATCAGTGACAGGGCGTCTGCCGCCATGGTATCAGGTGTGACCCGTTTTGGGTCATGGGTCATGACATCTTCCACTCTGAGGCCGCCAAGCTCACCCTTGAAGCGTAGCACCGCACGTCTCAGGTCCCCGTCTGTCACTATGCCTGCCACCCTCTCCTCTCCATCCAGCACGAGCACTGCACCGAGGCGTTTGGCATCCAGTTCCCGCATGGCCTCATCCATGGAGGTGCCTGACTTCACCACAGGGATGTCCGGGCCGGTGAGCATCACCTGGCCCACTGATACCTTGAGCCTTTCACCAAGGGAGCCTGACGGGTGGTTCCGTCTGAAGTCCTTTTCGCTGAACTCCCTGAGCTTCAGAAGTACCACTGAAAGGGCGTCTCCCACGGCAAGGGTGGCGGTGGTGCTGGCCGTTGGGGCAAGTCCAAGGGCGCATGCCTCTTTTTCCACTCCGGTATCAATCACCACCTTGCTGAGATGGCTCATGGTAGAGGTGATTCCCCCAGTCAGGGCTATTACAGGTATGTTCCTTGCTCGGAACGCAGGGAGCAGAGAGTTCAGTTCTGCTGTTTCACCACTGTTTGATATGGCAAGCACAACGTCTCCGCTCATGACCATTCCCAGGTCCCCGTGCATTGCTTCCACCGGATGCAGAAACACAGACGGAGTACCCGTGCTGGCCAGTGTGGCGCTTATCTTTCGGCCCACAAGGCCTGATTTGCCAATGCCCGTTACCACCACCCGGCCTTTGGCATGGAGTATTAGCCGTACAGCCTCCACAAATTCAGGTCCGAGTTGAGCCTTTACCCGGTTGAGGCCCTGAATTTCGATGTCAATGGCCTGTCGCGCACTCTCCAGTATGGCGTCTTCTGTCAGGTGCATGGTTTTATGGTTACTCTTCAAGCAGGAACTTTCCTGTATGCGAATCGGGTTCAAGGGGGTATTTGCCATTGAAACATGCCATGCAGAATCGGTCCGGGTTGCCGCCGGCAGCCTCTACCATGGCATCTATGCTGAGATAGTGCAGGCCATCCAGACCCAGGAACTGCCTTATCTCCTCAACGCTTTTTTTTGCTGCTATCAGCTCTTCTCTTGTGGGAAAATCTATACCGTAGAAACAGGGATAACGGGTGGGAGGGCAGCTCACCACCATCACGATCTCCTTTGCCCCTGCGTCCCGGATCTCCTTTACCCTGGTTCGGCTGGTGGTGCCCCGAATTACCGAGTCCTCCATGATGACGACCTTCTTGCCCCTTAGTACCTCACGCACCGGATTGAGCTTTATACGCACGGAGAAATCGCGCATGGACTGGCTTGGCTGGATAAAGGTGCGTCCCACATAGTGGTTTCTTATGACAGCAAGTTCAAGGGGCAGGTTGGCCGCCTGAGCATAGCCTACTGCCGCATAGTTTCCTGAGTCAGGAAATGGCATTACGAAGTCAGCATCCATTGTTACCTCTTTGGTGAGGGCGGCCCCAAGGTCCTTCCGGAACTGGTAGACGTTCCTGCCAAAGATGTTGCTGTCAGGGCGGGCAAAGTATATGAATTCAAAGATGCAGTTTGACCTGTTCGGGGCCTGAAGGCCCTGTATGGACTGGAGGCCGTTGTGGTCGATGATGACTATTTCTCCACGCTCCACATCGCGCACATACTCTGCCTGTATGAGATCAAGAGCACAGGTTTCAGATGCCAGTACGTAGGCGTCGTTCATCCTGCCTATCACAAGAGGTCTGAAGCCAAGGGGGTCTCTGAAGCCGATTATCGCCTTTTCTGTCTGCATCACCACGGAGTAGGCCCCCTTGATGAGCTTCATGGCATTGATTATGGCCTCGTCGAGCCCTTTGGCAGATGCCTTTGCCAGGAGATGCACTATGATCTCACTGTCCATGGTTGTCTGGAATATGGAGCCGTAACGTTCCAGCTCCTGCCTGATGGAATGGGCGTTCACCAGGTTGCCGTTATGGGCAACGGCCATGGTGCTGCCTGCGTGATGCACGCAGAACGGCTGGGCGTTCTGGAGGATGGACGATCCTGTGGTGGAGTACCGGACATGGCCGATTGCGGCATGGCCGGTGAGTTCATGGAGGATATTCTCGTTGAATACCTCGCTAACCAGCCCCATGGCCTTGTGCTGGCGTATGGTCCTGCCGTCTGAGGCAACGATCCCGGCGCTCTCCTGTCCCCGGTGCTGAAGTGCGTAGAGTCCAAAATATGTCAGTTTTGCAGCTTCCGGATGACCGTATACCGCGAATATCCCACACTCCTCTGCTGGTCCTCCTGGACCACGGAACCACGGGGCTGGAAGGGTACATGAAGAGCAGCAATGGTTGTGAACTGTTTGATATCTGCCGTTCATGATATCTACCCCCTCTGCTCCCTGTTGTAGTACTCCTGCACAGGCTTGACCCTGAGCGTCTGGGATCTTAGTGCTGTTATGGCCATGGCCGCAGCCTTTGCCCCTGCAATGGTGGTGAAATACGGGATCTCAAACTCCAGGGCAGTGCGTCTGAGCAGGTAGGAATCCGACACGGTGTTCTTGCCACTCGGCGTGTTTATCACCAGGTCGATCTCTCCATTTTTCATAAGGTCAACCACATTGGGCCGGCCCTGGGACACCTTGAATACACGCCGGTTTTCTACCCCCTTTGTCTTCAGATACTCCCATGTGCCGCGGGTGGCGATTATTTCAAAGCCGTTGTCCCTGAGGCTTCGCGCGATCTCCACAGAGGCCTCCTTGTCCCGGTCCCTGATGCTCAGGAAGGCGATGCCGCGTACCGGCAGGTTCTGACCGGCAGCGAACTGGCTCTTGGCAAAGGCCATTCCGAAACTGGAGTCAATGCCCATGACCTCTCCGGTTGACTTCATCTCAGGTCCAAGAAGGGTGTCCACGCCGGGAAACTTCATGAAGGGAAATACCGATTCCTTCACTGATATGTGCTCTACCACCGGATCTTCCGTGAGGCCCAGGTCTTTCAGTTTTCTGCCTGTCATCACCTTGGTGGCGATCTTGGCAAGGGGTATGCCGGTTGCCTTGCTCACAAACGGCACTGTACGGGATGCCCTGGGATTTACCTCTATGACATAGAGCTGGTCGTCCTTTACTGCATACTGGACGTTCATGAGGCCAATGACGTTCAGTTCTGCCGCCATTGCCCTTGTGGCCTCCTTGATGGTATCTATCATTGAGGGCTTGAGGCTGTATGGGGGAAGCGCACAGGCAGAGTCTCCTGAGTGGATACCTGCCTCCTCCACATGCTCCATGATGCCTCCGATGACCGTGATGTCACCGTCTGATATGGCATCCACGTCAATCTCTGTGGCGTCTTCGAGGAACTTGTCTATGAGCACGGGATGCCCCTGTGACACGTCCACGGCCTCTGCCATGAACTCCGTCAGCTCGTCTGCGTCAAAGACTATGCGCATTGCCCTGCCCCCAAGTACAAAGGAGGGCCTTACCACCACGGGATAGGAGATGGTGCGGGCGATTTCCAGGGCCTCCTCAAGTGTACGTGCAGTGCCGTTTGCAGGCTGGACCAGCCCCAGCTTGTTGAGCATGGCCTGGAACCGTTTTCTGTCCTCGGCCTTGTCAATACTGTCAGGGCTTGTGCCTATGATCTTTGCCCCTGCCTTCTCAAGGGCCCCTGCCAGGTTGAGGGGGGTCTGGCCGCCAAACTGGACTATGAGGCCGTCAGGCCTCTCTGTGTCAACTATGTGCAGCACGTCTTCCAGGGTGAGCGGTTCAAAGTAGAGTTTGTCAGATGTGTCGTAGTCTGTGGATACCGTCTCGGGATTGGAGTTTACCATGATGCTTTCAATCCCCTCCTCTGCAAGGGCAAAGGAGGCATGGACACAGCAGTAGTCAAACTCTATGCCCTGGCCGATACGGTTGGGGCCGCCGCCGAGGATCATGATCTTTTTCCTGTCTGTGGGGCGGCTCTCGTCCTCTGTCTCATAGGTGGAGTAGTAGTAAGGGGTGTATGCCTCAAACTCGGCAGCACATGTGTCGACCAGTTTGTAAACCGGCCTGATCCCCAGGTCCATTCGGCTTTGCCGTACCGTGTCTTCAGAAACTCCTGTGAGGTGGGCGATCTGAAAGTCTGAAAAACCCTCACGTTTGAAGTGGTACATGGCATCCCTGTCCTTCAGGACAGCATCTGTCCCTGCCTCCTTTGCCCTCTTCTTGATCAGATTGCCCTCCTGCCTGATCCTGTCTATCTGAAACAGGAACCACGGGTCGATGCTGGTAAGCTCGTAGAGTTCTTTGATGCTGAAGCCCTGCTGAAGTGCGAGCACTATGTAGAATATCCGTCTTGAGTTGGGGGTGCGGAGCCGGTTTATGATCTCGTTACGTTCCGGCAGCCTTCCGGACTTGTCCCACAGGTCCTGGCCATCAAAGGACATGCCGTAGCGGCCTATTTCAAGGGAACGCAGGCCCTTTTGAAATGCCTCCCTGAAGGTCCGGCCAATGGCCATGGTCTCACCTACGCTCTTCATGGAGGTGGTGAGCAGGTCTTCTGCAGCCGGGAACTTTTCAAAGGTCCAGCGGGGTATCTTTACCACACAGTAGTCAATGGTGGGTTCGAAGGATGCCATTGTCTCCCGCGTGATGTCGTTGGGTATTTCATCAAGGGTGTAGCCAATGGCGAGCTTGGCAGCGATCTTCGCAATGGGAAAGCCTGTTGCCTTTGAGGCCAGGGCTGAAGAGCGGGACACCCTTGGATTCATCTCTATGACTACGATGTCACCGTTGTCCGGGTTGACTGCAAACTGTATGTTGGAGCCCCCTGTCTCAACACCGATTTCCCTTATTATCGCGAGGGATGCATCCCGCAGTCGCTGGTACTCCCGGTCTGTCAGTGTCTGGGCCGGGGCCACAGTGATACTGTCTCCGGTATGCACGCCCATGGGGTCCAGGTTCTCTATTGAGCAGATAATGACGCAGTTGTCGTTGCGATCCCGCATTACCTCAAGCTCAAACTCCTTCCACCCAATGACAGACTCCTCAAGCATCACCTCGTGTATCATGCTGAGGTCAAGCCCCTGCTTGCATATCTTCCTGAGGTCATCCTCGTTGTAGGCGATTCCGCCACCGCTGCCGCCAAGGGTGAAGCTGGGCCGCACGATCAGTGGATATCCGATCTTGTTGGCAGCCTCTATGGCCTGGTCCATGGAGCGTACTATCTCGCTCTCAGGGATGCGCAGGTTGATGTTGTGCATGGCCTGCCTGAACTGTTCCCTGTCCTCGGCCTTGTGGATGACCTGGCGGCTGGCGCCAATCATCTCCACTCCAAGTTCGTCGAGAACACCTGAGTCAGCCACCTTTACCGCGGTATTCAGGCCGGTCTGTCCCCCAAGAGTGGGGAGTATGGCGTCAGGACGTTCCTGTCGGATTATCCGCTCCACCACCTCAGGGGTGATGGGTTCGATATAGGTCCTGTGTGCTGTCTCAGGGTCTGTCATGATGGTGGCAGGGTTGGAGTTTACCAGAACCACCTCATATCCCTCTTCCTTCAGGGCCTTGCAGGCCTGGGTGCCTGAGTAGTCGAATTCGCAGGCCTGGCCAATGACTATAGGTCCGGAACCTATGATTAATATTTTTTTTAGATCTGTACGCTTAGGCATGGTTGATTTTTCCTAAATTGAGCCCTTCAAATCATGTGTAATTTGGTATGATCTGCTGCGTTTAGGGCACTTGAGGTACTCCTGTACGTCAGTGTGTCCTCTGGCCTGCATCTCATGGGAACCTGGGAATCGTCCAATTTAGGTCTCTGTAATGTGGGGTTTTGAGCAGTCATGATTATGCCATCATCTTGGCAAAACGGTCAAAGAGATACTCTGAATCGTGTGGGCCCGGGGCATTTTCCGGATGGTACTGGACAGAGAAGGCAGGCAGCTTTCGGTGTCTTATGCCCTCTACCGTGTTATCGTTCAGATTTATGTGAGTTATCTCCACGTCGGAGGGAAGGGTGGACTGATCCACTGCAAAGCCGTGGTTCTGCGCGGTTATCTCTATCCTTCCTGTGGAAAGGTCCTTCACCGGCTGGTTTCCACCCCGGTGACCGAATTTAAGCTTGTAGGTCGAGGCCCCTATGGCAAGGGACAGTATCTGGTGTCCAAGGCAGATGCCAAAGATGGGTACCTTTCCAACTAGTTCCTTGACGGTGGTGATGACCTGCTTTACAGCCGCAGGGTCTCCGGGGCCATTTGAGATGAATACACCGTCAGGACGCGTGTCAAGTATCTGCCCTGCCTGTGAGTCAGCGGGAAATACCAGGCATTTGGCCCCACGATTCGTAAAGAGTCTGAGCTGATTGTATTTCAGGCCGCAGTCGATTACCGTGATCCTGAATGATGCCCCTTGGGTCCAGCCCGTGCCGTTGCGGAATTCATCGAATATCCGCTGATCGCATGGGGCAGGAGCATTGTCCCTCCAGTAGTACGGTTCTTTGACGCTTACGATGGATGCCAGATCAGCGCCTTGCAGCCCTTGACTCTGTCTTGCCTTTTTCACCAGTGAATCCGCGTCAAGGTCTTCTGTGGACATGGCGGCCTTCATGGCACCTGCAAGACGTATATGCCTGGTGATCGCTCGTGTATCCACCTGCTCAATGCCCATTATGCCACGATCCTTGAGGTAGGATTCAAGTCCGCCCTTGGCCCGCCAGTTGCTGTACTGGGCTTCGTGCTCGCGCACTACAAATCCGCTGAGATGGATGCCTGCGGACTCCTCATCTTCGTCGTTCACACCATAGTTGCCAATCAGGGGATATGTCATTGTTACGATCTGACCCTTGTAAGAGGGGTCGGTCAGGATCTCCTGATAGCCGGTCATGCTGGTGTTGAAAACTATCTCACCAGTGGTCTCACCTCTTCCGGTAAACGATCTTCCCTCAAAGACCCGTCCGTCCTCAAGGGCGATTAATGCCTTCATGTCAATATGCCTCTCCGGGAATTTTTTTGTCTGGTATTGAGGAGTGATTTTCTTGTGATGGTGATCAGCTCAAGATTCCCTCGGTTAAAATGGATCAAACTTTCATCTACGGTACTCCACCGGGCATGAAAAGTTACCGTGGCCAGCAGGCGTTTTTTGTGGTTCAGGGACTGAGCCTGTCATGCAGACAGGCAGGCTTTACACATCCGCCCCGATGCCTGTGTCTGGAATCCCCTGTTTAATCTGAAAATTGCACGTTTATGTTTACACTTACAGGGCACGGAAACTATAAACGGGCAGGTTTGGCGCGTCAATAGCAGGGGCCTTGCTATTGGGCAAAGGCCTTGTCTATGAATGGTGGGCCTGTTTTGCCATGCATGGATGTTGACAACAAGACGAATGGATAATATATGATATCCACTTCGTCGTGTCGGGACGTGGCTCAGTCTGGTAGAGCACAGCGTTCGGGACGCTGGGGTCGGAGGTTCAAATCCTCTCGTCCCGACCACCCTTTATTCCCGCCCCTTAATCGTCTCCCCTGCTACAGCAGATGATGAGATGATGCGCTTATCCTGTAACCTCTCCATGATTTGCCGCAGACACATACAGATATCCACAGGCTTTTTCTTTATGCCCGGTAGGGTATGAAGAAATCTCCATTTTCCCTGCACAAACAGTTTACAAATTCCATGATGTTCCGATATAAGAGATATTATAATGCTCTTGTTGTGTTATAGGACACCTGTTTTCCACAAATACAGGGAGGTGTATCCATCATGATCCAGACTGGTGTACTGGTTTTTCTTGCGCTCGCTTTTCTTGTCTCTTCCGTAAAGGTTCTGAATGAATATCAGCGAGGAGTCATCTTCCGCCTGGGACGTGTTATTGCCGCAAAGGGACCGGGCCTTATCATTCTCCTGCCTATCATTGATAAGATGATAAAGGTGGACCTGCGGACCATCACCCTTGATGTACCGCCGCAGGACATCATCACCAGGGATAATGTTTCGGTCAAGGTGAGCGCTGTGGTCTACTTCAGGGTGCTTGAACCAGTGAAGGCTGTGATAGAGGTTGAGAACTTCCTGTTTGCCACCTCGCAGCTTGCCCAGACTACACTCAGGAGCGTGTGCGGACAGGCAGAGCTTGACGAGCTGCTTGCCGAGCGAGAGAAGCTCAACAGCCGTATACAGACCATACTGGATATGGACACGGAACCCTGGGGGGTAAAGGTGAGCAAGGTTGAAGTCAAGGAGATAGACCTGCCTGATGAGATGAAGCGGGCAATGGCAAAACAGGCAGAGGCAGAGCGTGAGAGACGTTCCAAGATCATCAATGCAGAAGGTGAGTACCAGGCAGCCACGAAGCTTGCAGAGGCTGCGGAGATAATCGACAAGGCCCCTGCAGCCTTGCAGCTCCGCTATCTGCAGACCCTGAGAGAGGTAGCGGCAGAGAACAACTCCACTACCCTCTTCCCTATTCCCATAGACCTCTTCAAGCCCTTTGTAAAGATGATGCGCCAGAAAGATACAGCACAGCCTGAGCAGGACAAGACGGAAGCATAACCTATCGGCATGATACTTCGATCCCGAAAACTCCTTGCCATTGACTGGCAGAGTGACGAATTTCCCACACTGCCCGGTGTGGCCAGGAAGGTCCTGTCCCTTCAGGGGGCTGAGGATGTGACACCCTCAGACCTGGAGGAGATCATTGGCCAGGATCCTGCCCTGACCATGAAAATCATGCAGGTGGTAAATTCCGGTTACTACAACCTGACCAGGCAGATCACATCTGTCCGTCATGCAATTACCCTGCTTGGCATAAAGCCTGTGATAGACCTGGCCCTGGGGGCAATAATGGCCAGGCGTTTCATGACAGTGCCAAGAGAGATGGAGCCATACGCCAAGAGGCTGTACAGGCACTGTATCACAACGGCCCTGTTTGCCAGGGACATGGAGTATGAGTTAGATGAGCCTGATCCTTATACACTTGGCCTGTTGCACGATATTGGATGGCTTCCCCTGATGTCCCAGGCCCCTGATGTGTTCATTTCCATGTTTGATGACAGCAACCTTGAGCGGGAGGAGCTTGAAGGCGCATGGGGTACGGATCACCAGCTATGGGGGGCAAAGCTCGCAGAGATATGGGATCTTCCTGATGCCTTTATGCTTACTGCCTACAGGCATCACAACCCCCTTCTGGAAACTGCACCGCCGTCTTTCCTGCTTCTCATAACCATGGCCCATCACCTTGCAGATGCCGCTGGTCAGACCCTCTTCCTGAACGATGTGGAGCAACTTTCACCAAAGATTCCCGAGCTTGCAGGTATTGATCAGGAGACCTTTTATGAGATGGAGGCTGCTGCGGTTAATGAGAAGGACAGGATAGCCACCCTGTGCAGCGTCATGCTGGCGTGATTGGTATGGTTCATGTCTTTGGGGCGCAGTTATAGCTTGGCCCAAGATGCCTTTTGATGGCAAGGTAATGCTTATGGCCGTTTGTGAGGTATGGGTCTGACAGTAATTCAAGTTGAGAGCGGTCGTTATGGACAATTGTCATAATGGTACTTGTTCGCTGCACCTCCCTTCTGTCCTCGTCTGGACCGCGCCATTTGTCCTGTATCTCCTGCTGACCAAGGCCATTTCTGTTGCGTCTGAGACCTGCTATCCCCTGCTTTATACCGTATGCGTACTGGTTACAGGCTCTGTTACCGTCTATCTCATGGTCACTGCAAGACCGGTAAGGCCCCATACACGAATCATTCCCGGTGTGATGTTCGGTCTCATAGGCATAGTCCTGTGGATATACCTGGACCGCCTTGGCGTGGAGCAGACCTTTTACAGGTTGCTCCCTGCTTGGCTGCTTCCTGATGCAAGGGTGGCGTTCAATCCCTTTGAGCAGATCAGGGATCCTGCGGTAAGGTGGCTGTTCATCCTTGTGAGAACCGCAGGTTTGGTGTTGCTGGTACCCCTTGCAGAGGAGCTGTTCTGGCGTGGATGGCTCATGAGGTGGATTATCTCCCAGGAGTGGGAACAGGTGCCTGTTGGCAAGTTTACCCTTGGTTCCTTCCTGGGGGTAACGCTTCTTTTCACCCTGGCTCACCCTGAGTGGCTTGCTGCTGCCGTTTGGTGTGTCCTGATCAACCTGCTTCTGTACTGGCGGAAGGATCTGTGGAACTGCATGGTTGCCCATGCTGTTACCAATCTGTGCCTTGTGGTCTATATAATGGTTTTTGATGTATGGAGCCTGTGGTAACAGAATCCGCTGGTGGCCGGAAGGGAGATCACTCCGGCCTACTGTCCGTTTACGTTATCCTGGCCAAGAAAGAGAATGCCCTTGTACATGTAGTGCAGGCCCGATGCCATTGTGAACAGGCCGGTTATATAGAATGCTATATCCAATATGCGTCCGTCCCAGCCGGCTGCAAGGTTTACCAGCACCAGAAATATGGTGGCAAGCTGTACCAGTGTGGTGCACTTGCTGAGCACGGTGGGATGAATTTCAACCCCCCCCTGAAACAGTATGAGTATGAGTACGCCGAATAGTATTATAACATCCCTGCTGATCACTATTACTGCGAGCCATTCCGGAACAGGTCCTATTATGGCCAGTGTAATATAGGAGCAGGCCAGCAGGAGCTTGTCTGCTATGGGGTCCAGGATAGCTCCGATCCTTGTCTTCTGTTTCATAAGGCGTGCAATGGCGCCATCAAGCGCGTCACTGACACCGGCAGCGGCAAAGACCAGCAGCGCCTCTGCATAATCATGCCTTATCAGCAGGATTACCAGTATGGGAGTTAGCAGAATACGGCAGAGTGTGAGCAGATTAGGGATATTCATCAGACTTTCACAGGGCAGCGCAGCGACGGGCTATCTGCGGCCATATATTTTCAGATTCAAGGAGCCGGTCAGGATGAAACCACTGGATGTTCCGCTGGCCACGGAACCATGTGATCTGGCGCTTGGCATAGCGCCTTGTGTCACGTTTTATCGCCTCAACTGTCTCGTCCATACTGGCCCGACCTTCAAGAAGCCGGATAATATGCCGATATCCAAGAGACTGCAAGGGTTTCAGGTGAGGAGAAAATCCGCTGTTCAAAATGGCTTCCACCTCCTGTACAAACCCTTTTTCCATCATGATGTCCACCCGTGTTTCAATCCTGCGGTAAAGTTCATCCCGGGGGCGTATGAGGGCCACTCTGATACAGGCCATCCCGCTGTACCGTCTGCTCCCCTTGTGCAGTTCGTGCCACTGTGACAGTGGAAGTCCTGTGGATAATATGACCTCTATGGCCCGGATCACCCTGAAGGTATCGTTTACGTGGAGTCTTGCCGCAGCCTCAGGGTCCTGTTTCGCCAGCAGGTCGTGAAGGGCCTGCTCGCCATGCTTGCGGCAGAAACGTCTGAGCGTCATTCGAAGCGCAGGGTGTGCGCCACTGCACGGCGCGAGTCCCTGGAGCAGGGCGTTCAGGTATAGCCCTGTGCCCCCTGAAAGTATGGGGCAGCGTGCCCTCTGCCGTATCCTGACAATCGCACGCCTGGCCGCAGAGGCAAAGTCAGCCGCGTCAAAGGGTTCGTCAGGTTCCCGGATATCTATGAGGTGGTGCCTTACGCGGCGCAGCTCATCGCTCTCAGGTTTGGCAGATCCTATGTTGAGCCTGCGGTATATCTGGATGGAGTCCACGTTTATGATCTCGCCGTGGATTTCCTCTGCAAGGCGCAGGCACAACTCGGTCTTGCCTACTGCGGTAGGCCCCATCACCGCTATTGGAGGGAAGAGGGCAGGAGGTTGCATCATGTCCTCCTGAAGTTTTTCTGTATCTCACTTAACCCTATCAACTGGGTTACAGGGCGGCCGTGCGGGCAGTGGTGTATATCTTCCTCAAGGATCTGCTGGATAAGGGCCTGCATCTCCTGCAGGTTCAGCTCCTGTCTGGCCCTTATGGCACTGTGGCAGGCAAGTGAGGCAAGGGTCTCGTGAATGATGTTTGAGGCGTCTGTGGCCGGGGTGTCAAATATCCTGTCAAGTATGTCCCGCAGGGCCGAGGAGGCATTCTTGTGGCCTGATAGGAAGTCCGGCATGCTTCTGACAGAGATCTGTGACGGCCCGAACTGTTGGGCCTCTATGCCTAATTTTTCAAGAATGGGTAAAAGTTCATGAATGCGAGCCGTATCTTCAGGTTGTACTTCTATGACTTCCGGAAAGATCAGTGGCTGGGCTGTGACAGCTCCCCTCTCCCGGAACTGCTTTAAGAGACGTTTGAACAGGATACCTTCATGGGCGGCATGCTGGTCTATGATCACAAGACCGTCAGGGCCTTCAGCAAGGATATAGCTGCTGTCAAGTTGTCCTATGGCCCTCAGGGGACACCGGGCGTCGTGGCCAATATCCTCTTCAGTCCCTGCCGTGTCAGGCTGAAGCGTCTCTGATACCATGTCATGTCCTGCCATGTCAGTGGCTTCTTCCCATGGAAGCGGTACGTGGGTGTGGGGTCTGGTTTCAGTGGCCGGTTTTTGAGTGTCTGTGCCAGCAGGTAACGCAGGGCCTTGGGTGCGGGGCTGTTTCATGCCTTTTTCCAATGCGCGCCTCACGCTGTGATAAACAGCTCGATATACTGCGTCTGTGCTGTGAAAGCGGACCTCCTGCTTGGTGGGGTGGACGTTTACATCCACGTCTTCAGCACTGACTTTCAGGAAAAGTGCCCCTACCGGATAGGTTTTGGACATATATAGCCCTTTGGTGGCCTCGTTTAGCGCCTTCCAGAGCATTCGGTTTCCGATGTTGCGTCCGTTCAGGAAGAAATAAAATGCCCTTGAAGACGATCGTCCCTGGTCAGGAGGCGTAATGAATCCATACACCTCTATTCCAGGTCCCTGGCCCTGCACGGGCAGGAGGCAGTCAATGAGTTGTCTGCCGAGAAGTGGCCAGAGGGCATTGGGATATGAAGGCTCTCCAGATGTCTGCAACACCTGACGGCCATCACTTTTTATTGAGAACCTTATGTGCGGATACGCCACGGCGTGCAGGCGTACCTGCTGGAATACATGTCCTGCCTCTGTCTGGCGGCGTTTTAGGAACCGGAGCCTTGCGGGTATCTTCAGGAACAGGTCCTCAACATCCACGGTGGTGCCCGCCGGACAACCTGCCGGCTCGATACGTCTGTTTTGGCCAAAATCCACCCTTATGCGCCATCCGGAATCTTCTCCCCTTGCCCGTGAGGTCATGGTGAACCTGGATACAGAGGCCATGCTGGGTATTGCCTCTCCCCTGAAGCCAAGGGTGCGTATGGCAGACAGGTCGTGCTCGCTGTATATCTTGCTGGTGGCGTGTCGCTCCACGGCAAGCTCCATGTCCTCACGGTCCATGCCGCAGCCGTTGTCCGTTACGCGGATGAGACGTTTTCCCCCATCCTGCAACTCTACACGAATGTCAGTAGCCCCTGCGTCAATGGCGTTTTCAAGCAGTTCTCTCACCACCGAGGCCGGCCGTTCCACCACCTCTCCTGCGGCGATCTGGTCAGCTATGTGTGTTGGGAGCCTACGTATCCTTCCCATGCAAAAAGTCGTATATCCTGTTAGCCACGTCTGCTGGAATGCCCTTTACTGACTGCAATGTGTGGAGGGATGCCCTGTATACCCCATCCATGCTTCCAAAGGTTTCAAGAAGGAGTTTCTGTCTTGCCGGTCCAACGCCAGGTATGTCTGACAGACCGGAGATGCTGCGTCTCCTGTCTCTGCGCCTCCTGTGGGCCGTGATGCCAAAGCGGTGTGCCTCATCCCTCATCCGTTGAAAAAACAGGAGCACAGGATCGGTACTGCTTAACATGAGAGGCGTTTTCCTGCCATGTACATATATCTTTTCCCCCTCACCTTTCCGTTCTTTTGCAATAGAGATCACCTGCATACCGCATTCAGCGTCAAGCTGGTTTACCGCGTCTATGGCAGCGGAGAGCTGGCCCCGCCCCCCGTCTATGAGGAGGATGTCCGGCAGGTCGCCTTTTTCCCTGGCCCGTTCCATGCGGCGGCTTACCACCTGGTGTATCATCGCAAAGTCGTCCATGCCCTCAATGCCATTTATGTTGTAGATACGGTACCCCTGTTTCCATGCCTCTCCGTATCTGAATGCCACAAGACTCCCCACAGGCAGTTCACCACCGGTTGTGGAGATGTCAATGCACTCCATGGATATGGGTGGTCTGGACAGTTCAAGCGTACTGGCAATGGCGTCTGCAATCCCCTTCCATCTCCTGCGTCGTATCTCTGTCTGTTCCACGTCCTGCCTGGCATTTTCCTGGGCCATGGCAAGAAGCCTCTTCCTGTCACCACGTTCAGGAATGCTGATGCCAACCCTGTAGTTCCACAGTTGGCTGAGCCACTGGACTATCCATTGTGCATCCTTCGGAAGTTCCGGTACGAGTATCTCTCTTGCCGGAGCGGCATCCTGATAGTAGCTCAGCATGAATGCCTTCAGTACCTCAGCGGCAGGTTCCTGGGTCTGTAGGGATATCCTCCTGGTCTCACACCCTGTGACCATTCCCTCCCGTATCCTGAGTACAGCTACAGATGCGTTACCTGAGTGGCTGTGAAAGCCGATGCAGTCCCAGGACGCGTGGAGTTTGGAAACAACCGACTGCCTTTCAAGTACCTTTTGCAGGGCAGTTATCCTGTCTCTCAACCGGGCTGCCCTTTCAAACTCCAGGGCCTCGGCGGCCTGGTGCATATCCTCTCTTATCTGTTTGATGACATTTGAGCTTTTTCCTGCGAAGAAGTCCAGTACCTGTCGTACCTTTTGCCTGTACTCCTGGCTGGAAACAGCCCCTACGCATGGGCCTGAACACTTGCCGATCTGGTACTGGAGACAGGCACGGCTCCTGTTCTTCATTGCCCTGTTGGTACAGGTCCTTATGCCGAACGTGGTGGTTATAAGGCGGATGGTCTCCCTGAGAGCGCCGGATGATGGATATGGGCCAAAATACTCTGCGCTGTCCCGCCTCCTGCTTCGTACTATGCTGATCCTGGGCCAGGTCTCGCCGGTGCTGATCCTAAGGAACGGGTAGGCCTTGTCATCCCTGAATACTATGTTGTACCTTGGCCGGTGCCGCTTTATCAGTGTGGCTTCGAGGATCAGGGCCTCCTTTTCGCTCGGTGTTACAATGACCTCGAACGTGCGGGCATGCCCTATCATTATTGCTGTGCGTGCAGGCACACCTGATCCTTTTCTCAGATAGGAGGCAAGACGTTTTCTCAGGTCCCTTGCCTTGCCCACATAAAGCACTTCATTGGCGCTGTCCCTGAATATGTAGACTCCAGGGGCAGCAGGGATGTCAGAGAGCCTTAACTTGCAGGAATCTGAACAGTCATATACAGGCATGGATTGTGAAAAGAGTCCATGTGTCAGGACTATAGGTCAGTGGTGCATGGTTACAGTCCTGAGGATTTCGTCCGAGGATATTACCCCCTGCCTGATGATCTTTACGGGGACAGTTGTCATGGCACCCTGCTGATGTACCGGCGTGGTGTCTGTTACATCAACAATGGTGGAGCAGGCCCCACTTGCCAGTCTTCCCCCGTCAAGCACAAAATCAGGGGCAGGAGAGACAAGCTGGCGCCTGACCTCTTCTGCGCTGACAGCAGCGGAACTGCCTGATACATTGGCGCTGGTGGCCGTTATGGGTCTTCCAGCCGCGTGTACAAGGGCTGTTGCCCAGGGATTGCTGGAGATCCTTACTCCTATCTTTCCGGTCCCGCAGTGGAGTGGATAGGCGAGCCCCCGGGCCACTGGAAAGAGAATGGTGAGTGGTCCGGGCCAGAACCTGTCCATCAGCCTCTTTGCCATGTCTGGTACGGAATCCACTATGGAAGAGAGGTCTCCGATGTGGTCAATCAGCACCAACAGGGGCTTGTCCGCAGGGCGTTTCTTTATCTCGTAGATGTGTTTCAGCGCCTGGGGGTGGTCTGCCCCAGCACCCAGCCCGTAACTGGTTTCGGTAGGGAATGCCACCACGCCTCCCTGACGCAGCACCTCTGCCGCCTGTGATACAGCCTGCGTGTCAACAGGCCCTCCTGGACATGGTATCTCTTTGCAGTCCATCACGGCCGGGCCTCTGCGACTACGCACCGTTTCGTATACGTCCACTGTCATAGTTCCCTGTTTAGTTTTTCGATGTTGGCAGCCTGCGCAGCCCGAAATTCTTGTATTCGTCTTGCCACCTGTTCGTCAGTCACTGCTATGATCTGGGCTGCCAGCATGGCGGCGTTTTTTGCCCCTGCCTTTCCAATGGCCATGGTTGCCACAGGAATGCCTGGTGGCATCTGGGCCGTGGAGAGCAGGGCATCCATTCCTCCAAGCGGCGATGCGTCAATGGGTACGCCTATGACCGGAAGCGTGGTATGGGCCGCAATGGCACCGGCGAGATGAGCGGCCATGCCGGCACCTGCAATCAGCACCCTGATGCCCCTGTCCCGTGCGGTCTCTGCGAACTCTGCCGCAAGGGCGGGCGTCCTGTGTGCCGAGGCTATCCTGGTCTCATACGGGATACCCATGTCTTCCAGGACCTCCTGTGCACCTGCCATCACCTCCCTGTCACTCGGGCTTCCCATGACTATCCCTACCTGCGGGGCATCACCTGTGTGCCGCAGGGCCTTCTGGCCAATGTCCTTTCTGTAGTGCATGCCCTCCCAGGATATCTTTTCCACTGCCTCATAGGCCAGGTCGATGGCATCCTTTATGGTGTCACCAAGGGCCGTTACACCCAGCACCCGGCCGCCTGCCGTAACGTAGTCGTTGCCTGACCGGGCGGTACCGGCGTGAAATACCATGACATCATCCATGCCAGCCACCCTGTCTAATCCCTCAATCACCTTGCCCTTCTCGTAACTTCCGGGATAACCTTCAGACGCCAGTACCACGCATACTGCAGCACGTGGGTCCCACTCTATCTCAAAATCGTGGAGCCGGCCTTCAATGGCCGCCTCTATTACATCTATGAGGTCACTCTTCATGCGCATAAGAATGGGCTGGGCCTCAGGGTCTCCAAAACGGCAGTTGAACTCGATGACCTTTGCCGTACCGTTCTTTATGATCAGGCCGCCGTACAGCACCCCTTCATAGGGACGGCCAGCGTCAGCCATTGCCTTTACCGTGGGGTTCATGATCATGTTCATGATCTGATGGAACAGGTCCGGATTTACCACAGGCGCAGGAGAGTATGCGCCCATGCCCCCTGTATTGGGGCCCCTGTCAAAGTCGAATACCGGTTTGTGATCCTGGGAGGTGGCAAGAGGGAGCACGTGTTTTCCATCGGTTATGGCCATGAAGGACGCCTCTTCGCCTGTGAGGAACTCTTCCACGATCATACGCTTGCCTGCGTCGCCGAATGCCCTCTGACGCATTATGGTATCAATGGCCTTTTCAGCCTCTTCAAGGGTGCTGGGGATGATAACCCCCTTGCCTGCGGCAAGACCGTCGGCCTTAAGGGCAACAGGTACGCCGGTGATGTTTTTTACATAATCCAGCGCCTCGTCAGGGTCTTCAAATACCTTGTATCTCCCTGTTGGGATCCCGGCGTTGCTCAGCAGTTCCTTGGTGAATACCTTGCTTGCCTCAATAGCTGCGGCCTTGGCAGAAGGACCAAATACCACCAGTCCCTTCTCCCTGAAGTAATCGGCGATTCCGTTTGCCAGCGGGTCTTCAGGCCCAACAATGGTGAGTCCGATCTGTTGATCAGATGCAAACTGGGCAAGGGCCTTCATGTCTGATGCCTTTATGTCCACACACTCCGCGTGCTGGCTGATACCAGCATTGCCTGGTGCGCAGAACACCTTCTCCACCCGCGGGCTTGCGGCAAGTTTCCAGCACAGGGCATGCTCTCTGCCGCCAGAGCCCACAACAAGAACTTTTCTGCAATCCATTTCCTCTATTCTCCTCTGAAACCTGAATTGAGCGATTCCCAAGTTTGCGTGAGGTGCAAGGCGGATGATACGCAGACGTACTGTTGTACTTCAGGTATCCGACAACGAAGCAGATCAAGCGAAATTGGGAATCCAGCACCGGCCAGTCAATCTGCTTATACTACACCAGTTTTGCTGGGAATCAAACCGGAGGCATGAGTCTGGGGACATTATCCCCTGGCTTGAAGGTATCCATAATGGTACTGGTTGGAGAGTAGGCCTGCTATACGTTTATGACGCCTGTCTCGGGCCTGAGTCCCTGACTTCACGGGTATTCTGGCCAAACAGCAGGTCTTTCAGGAAGATGACATCACAGGCCGCGTATGTGATGCTCACTATGAAGGCGGTAAGTATGAAGTTGTGGAGTGTGTGTTTTGAGCCAGTGGCCCAGCAGTAAACCAGGGGCAGGAAGGCTGCAGGTACAAAAAATCTCTCTTTCCATCTGGTAAGGGTGGGGTGTCCCTGCTGCACTGCCCACATGTCCATGCCCTGTGAGCAGAATTCTACTGCTACAGCGGCAGTTATTATGCCTGCCATTGCCTGGGAGACCCCGGGGATGACAGCAAGCAGCGTAAGCGGCAGGGCAACAGATATGAACAGGCCTGCAACAGCACCTGTCCCCCTTCTGATGCACATGGGAAGGGTGGCACGCACATACTGTGCGCCTGATGCCAGGGTGATAGCCAGTAATACCGCGCCGTAGATCACATTGGTGGTCTCTGTGGAGAAGAAGAGAAGGGGGAGCAGGCCGACTATCAGGAAGGTCATGGCTATGTAGAGCCGGGGGGGGACCCTCCCTGTTTTCATGCAGAACCAGGCTATGGCGCAGAATGTTCCGGCTATGGCGGCTGTGAGCAGGAAGTAGCTTACTGACTTGTCAGGAAAGGTGGCAGTGAGGAATATCAGGCCTATGCCTGTCATCTGCACGGTTGTCTTTATCTTTGCAAGTTCTGTGACCTTGAGTTCATTTCTGCCCGGGGTGAGGAATCTCCGCAGCTCCGTTACCACGAATTCCCTTAGAAAGATTGGCCATACCACCCACAGGGGCAGTATGCCGAGATGCAGCAGGGGGAGCAGTGTGACTGCTACGAATATCTTGTCTGCTATGGGGTCCAGCAGTCTGCCAAGGGGTGTGGTGCCGTATTTCCGCGCAAGGAGGCCGTCAAAGTAGTCTGTGAATCCAAGCAAGAACAGGATTATCACTGCTGCCACCCTGGCGTTCTGGCCCTGGTATACTAGGAACCACGGCAGTGGCATGAGCAGTATGCGCAGAGAGGTGAGCTGGTTTGCAGTGATTATCATCTTCACGCCGCAGCCCTTTTCCTCTCGTAGAGTTGGTAAAAGGCCTGCAACAGTTCTGCCCTGGCATGTCCCATGTACTGGACATCCTGGGTGAACTCTCGGAATTTTCTCGCAGGGCCTATCTCGATCTGAAGCAGGAGCGGGTCACAGAAGTACCACGTGCAGCGGTACGGCCTCTGTATTCTGGGCAGTGTGCATCCCCTTTCACCCATGAACTGACACATGGCCCTCTCGTCCACTGACAGGTCATATTCAGGCAGCTTTCCTACCATTGCGATTATTGCCACCACATCGGCAAATTCCGGGAAACCATGTTTGTTGCAGCAGCATACATTTCCACAGTACGGGCAGACCTTGGCCGTGTACTCCTGGATCAAAGGGTCGATTTCGGCAAATGCCTGTTTGAACTGCAGTGCCTTGGCGTTGACCTCTTCCATTTCCCCCTGATGTTCCCGGAAGAATGTCTTTATCTCCTCAACAGTCCTCCAGAACTCAGGAGGATTTCGGAAGTCGAGTTTGGGAAAGACTGTTGCATCAAATCCTGTGATCATCATAGATAACTTTTGAAACCCCTCTTCTTCAACTCTTTCACCAGTTCACCCACCTCGTTCAGCCTGTGGCGTGGGCATACCAGTACCGCGTCTCCTTGGGCAATGACCGCCATGCCGTTCAGGTGGGCCGCTGCTACGAGAGTGCCATCATGCCCAAGTATGAGACACTCCTTGCAATCCACAGCCACTGCCGTGCCGTTCACCGCATTTTGCTCTTTGTCTTTTTGGGCCAGTTGGTAGTACGTCTCCCACACCCCCATGTCATACCAGTAGAAATCGAACGGGAACATCACCAGCTCAACGCCCTTGTACTGGCAGATGGTGGGAATACGTTCAAGCAGTCCCTTGTCAATGGAGTCACAGGGCATGCGGCTGTACTGTGATTCTATGAAGGAGAAGTCATATGCCGATCTGTTTTCCATAAGGTCGTTCAGAGACTTCCATGCCTCTGGCATGCATCCGTCCAGGGCCTTGAACAGGGTCTCTGGTGCAAAGGCGAATATGCCGCTGTTCCAGTAGAATGATTCCCTGCTGACATACTCCTCAGCGGTCTTGATACACGGTTTCTCATGAAACCTGCATACCTCATAGCAGGGAAGCGACGTGTTCGCATCTATTTTTTCACCTACCTGTATATATCCGTATGCCGTCTCTGGCCGGTCAGGCTTGATGCCAAACATCACTATGACAGGATTGCTGGCCGCATAGGCCAGGCCCGCTGACAGGACCTCCCTGAACTGTTCCCTGTCCTCGATGATGTGGTCTGAGGGCAGTACTGCTATTGCGTCAGGAGAGGCCGTCTTTTCTATGATGGTCACTGCCCATGCAATGGCAGCGGCTGTACCCCGCGGGCAAGGTTCTGATATAACATGGTTGTCAGGCAGTTCTGGCAGGTGGTCATGTATATCTTCCCGGTGGGCCGGCTTTGCTATGACCCATATCTTTTCCCACGAGAACATTGGACGAATCCGGGCTATGGTCCGTTCCAGCATGGATTCTGAGCTCTGGAGCCGCAGGAACTGTTTTGGTTTGAGCCTGCGGCTTTTGGGCCACAACCTGGTACCAAGCCCACCGGCAAGTATGAGTACGTGTTGATTGAGATCAGACAAGTTTTCCTCCAGATGTGAATCTGTCCTGGCAGACAGCTGCTACCTGTGCCGCAGCGGCAATGGCCGCTGTCTCAGCGCGGAGTATCCTGCTGCCAAGTGAGCAGGCAAGAAAGCCTCTGTTCAGACACGCGGACACCTCGTCAGGCGTAAATCCGCCCTCCGGGCCAATGAGGATGCCCATGGTCCTCTTCGGCACTCTGGCCTGCAAATGTGAAAACATGGATCTCTCTTCTGTTCCCTCCCACAGCATTATTTTGAACAGTTCTCTTGTGCTGTCAAGCAGTTCCTCAAGGTGAACAGGCGCCTGTATTTCCGTGAGCCTGTTGCCTGAGCACTGCTTCAGTGCCTGTACCGAGATGTCCCTCCACCTCCTGATTCTCTGCCTGTCATTACCGGGTCTTGCCACAGTCCTGCTGGTGATCACCGGCCGTATCTCCCGAACGCCAAGTTCACAGGCCTTCTGGACGAGCCAGTCCATCCGTTTGCCTTTGATTATCGCAGGCATCAGGCACAGCGGGAGCGTGTCGTCAGGGCATGGCACCTGGCTTGTGATCTGGAACAGGACGGTTTCACCATGCACAGATATAACCTGTGCAGAAAATGCCTTTCCAAGCCCGTCCTTGATGATGGCATTGGCCCCTGGCCTGATGCGTCTTACCTTGGCAAGGTGGCGGCCTTCAGGGCCTGAAATGCTGAGTTCCCCATCTGGAGCGTCAAGTAATGAGGTATGGACAATCACCTCAAACCGGGCCATGTCAGACCTTTGTGTCTCTCAGTACTACACGATACCTGAGATGCAGGAGCAATTGGCAAAGGTGGATGGTGCCTTTTTTCATGGCCTTGACCCGGAGCAAATCATTGTTATACATGCCCACTCCTCACTGTCCGAATCCCCTGCCCCGCTGCCGCTGGAGGAACGTACCAGTGATAATCCAAGGTTACTGAACACACCTGCAACCTCTGACTGCTGGTTTTTCAGTATGCCAGAGATCATGAGGATGCCGTTCTGTACCAGACGATCCGTGAGTTCCGGGGCAAGCCCTTTCAGGGTGTCCCTGTCGATGTTGGCAAGGACCAGGTCAAATGAACGGGAAAAGGAGTGTAACCGGGTGTCACTCACGTTCATAATGTGCTCGACCCGGTTCAATGCGGCATTTTCCGAAGCGGTACGCACAGCCTCAGGGTCTATGTCAACTGCCTCCACAAGGCAGGCCCCTTTTTTGGCCGCTGCGATGCCAAGTATGCCTGTACCAGTACCCACGTCAAGAACAGCAGGCCTTCTGCCCTGGAGCATGTGGTTCCATACCCACTCTATGCCTTCAAGCATCAGTGCCGTAGAGGCATGGGTGCCCACGCCAAATGCCTGGCCTGGATCTATCTCTATGACTATGTCTCTCTCTTCAGCTTCAAATGGTTCCCATCTGGGTTTGATCACAAACTGCTTGCCAACGCGCACTGGCCTGAAAAACTCTTTCCATCTCTCCGCCCAGTCCTGGTCCTCTACCATTTCGTGACATACCTCTACCGCCTTTGCGTCATGCCCCGGCGTGTACGATAGGCCCTTTGCGAACTCCTCTATTTCATGGAGGAGCCCTGTTTCCATCTCTTCCTGCGTGAGCCAGGCAGTGACAGAGCACAGATCCGAACTGTCATCCACCTCAACCCCTCTTGATGTGGCGGAGATGATGAATTCAGAGACAATGTCAACAAGATGGCCCGGGATGTCTATGGTGATCTTTTCCCATTTCACTGCCTAATGTCTCCCAGTTGACTGCCTGATGCTGTGTGGGTCTGACTGCAGCCTGTCGTCACGTTCACGCATGAGCCAGTAAACTATGCCGAGGGACATGAGCACTGCCGCCAGCGAAAAGATGGTGACAGGTGGTGTGGATTTGATGTCCAGGATTATCATCTTTCTGCTTATGGCAAGGATCGCGATGAGAAGCACGGTCTTTACCTGCACGATGCTCTCCTGATCCACGATGACCTTGACTATGGAGTGTTTGAACTCCAATGCGATCAGCACCACCATTATCATACCGAATACCGCCTTGAAGGATTTGTGTTCCACCGGATCCAGCCCTTTTTTGAAGAATAGCTCAAAGATGTGGTATCCTAATTTGTAGGTGGCATAGATTATGATCAGTGCTACAAAAAATGAGAGTATGAGGCATATCACCTTTTCGAAACGCTCGTATAACCCCAGTAACTTCCACTCCTCTGAAAATTTCATGTTCCCTCCGTGTCAGTCTCGGATTTGCCCACTCGTTCCATATACTCCCTGAATGCGGAAAGCAGGTTTGATTCTGGTCTTTGAAGCATGGTAGATAAATTCCCATATTCCGCAACCCTGCCCTGTTCAATGACTACAGCCTGCCTGCACAGCGACAGGACCTCATATGGATCGTGGCTGATCAGTACTACTGTAATACGGTTTTCTTGGGCAAGTCCCTTTATTTTACTTATAATGCTATTTTTTATGGTGATATCAAGTCCGTTAAAGGGTTCATCGAGAAACAGGAATTCAGGCCTTGTGGCAAGTGCCCTGGCAAGGGCAAGTCTCTGCTGTTCCCCGCCTGATAGTTGTCCTGGATACTTTGAGGACAGGTGGTCAATTCCACAGATAGACAGGCTCCGGTCTGCCTGGTGGTGAGAGTCCTCTGTGTCAGGAAGGCACAACAGGACGTTTTCCATTACTGTGAGGTTGGGCCATAGGGCCAGATCCTGGAATACCATGGATATCCTACGGTTACGCGGCGCTACGAATATGGTCTTTGGGCCAGATACCCTCTGGCCGTGCAGGTAGATATTGCCTGAGTACGGGGCCTCAAGACCTGCGAGGAGCCGCAGCAGAGTGGATTTCCCGCTCCCGGAATTTCCAAGGATCCCCCACCCGCAGCCAGGCGTTATGGTACACGAGAGCCTGGAGAATACCTCGTCTGACCCAAACCTCATACCCACGTCTTCCATTCTGAAGCCTGAAGTCCATTCGTTGCTGGCAGTGTTGGGGCTGATCATCTGTTTCCGGCTTTCCTCCCCGTGGTTTCTCTTGGTATGGTAACATGATGTTCAGGATACCGGGACGGACAGTGCAAAAAAGAATCAAGTTGCCCCTGGATTGTTCCGATCCATACACCAGGATGTCTTAGGGACAGGGATTTTTATCATGGTTGTGAAGCTCATTTGTCGATATCGGTAATTATGATTTTGGTTCGCGGCCATAACCATGGGAAAAGCTCCCTCCCCCTGTCAATTGTTGCTGGATATCATCTGTTTCGCAATGAGGCCCTGATTAACAGATCATAGCATAACTTTCCAAACTTTCATGTCATGTGTGGAAGAGGTGTGGTCAATGCAGGTGAATGGTACGTCAAATGTTAGTATGTCCATAATGAATACGGCCAATAAACAGCCAGTTGCGGCGTTGGAACTTTTGATGCGGACACTTCAGGAGGGTTCAGGGGCTGGAACCCTCCACCAGCCTGCCCAACCTGTGGCGCCTGTACCTTCTGCTGACCACAGGGGGAGTGTAGTTGATGTAATGGCCTGAGATGTGTCTGCGTTATACGTTTGAAAGAACCGCGTTTTTCTACCTGTTTCTCCAGCAGTGATTCCTTTGTTCAGGATAAGGCCCTGCTACTCGTGTGATTACAGTAGATATGAGGCGGCGGTTGCCTACCTGCCGGCAGCCGCCTTCAGGGCCTGGATGGTTGCCGCATAGTCTTCTGTACCGTAGACAGCGGAACCTGCCACGCAGATGGAGGCCCCGGCAGCCACGACATCGTTTATGGTTTCAAGGTTTACCCCGCCGTCAATCTCTATTGGTATGTTGATCCCTCGCTCGGCCATCATATCCTTCAGTGCCCTGATCTTTCTGAGCGTGGAGTGGATGAATCCCTGGCCCCCGAATCCAGGATTGACACTCATGAGCAGTACCAGATCAAGGTCTTCCAGGACATAGTCGATTGTTGTGAGTGGTGTCGCAGGGTTCAGTACTGCGCCTGCCCTGCCCCCCAGTGCCTTGATCGCCTGGATGGTGCGGTGAAGGTGAGTACACGCCTCTACGTGGACCGTGATCCAGTCGGCGCCTGCCCTGGCAAATGCCTCTATGTAACGGTCAGGGTCAGAGATCATCAGGTGGCAGTCCAGTGGCAGGGTGGTTGCCGGCCGTATGGCCTTTACCACCAGTGGTCCCAGGGTGATGTTTGGCACGAAGTGGCCGTCCATCACATCCACATGGATGACGTCTGCCCCGGCCTCTTCCACCGCCTTTACTTCAGCGGCAAGTCTCCCAAAGTCAGCGGACAAAATGGATGGTGCAATCTGTACTTTCATAATGGATGGATTATAGTCTTTTTTAATCAGTCCCGAAACAGAAAACCTTTCTGGAATTCCATACTCCAGGACATCTCTGCACTCTTTGTCTGTTGTTTCTGTATTTCAGGTGTTCTGGAGTGTGCCGGAATTTAAGAGTGGCAAAGTGGAGGCAAGGAATATGAGTGACCAGAACACCGCTGTGGCAGCAAAGATGATGGAGTTCATGGAGCGTGCTTCATGGATAAGGAAGATGTTTGAACAGGGTGCAGCCCTGAAGGCAAAGTATGGCGCGGACAGGGTGTGTGATTTCAGCCTTGGAAATCCGGATCTCGTACCGCCTGAGACCTTTCAGGACGCGCTTGAGAAGATAGCCTCTGACAGATCACCAGGTGCCCACGCGTACATGCCAAACGCCGGATATCCAAAGGTAAGGGAAGAGGTGGCAAGGCACGTGGAGAGGGATCATGGCGTCACACCGCTTACTGACGGAATCATAATGACAGTAGGGGCTGCAGGCGGGCTGAATATCATCTTCAAGGCCCTGCTCAATCCTGGAGATGAGGTCATCGTGCCAAAGCCCTACTTCGTGGAGTACGGTTTTTACGTGGACAATCATGGAGGCAGGCTGGTAGCCGTTGATTCGAATCCTGATTTCTCACTCAACCTCGACAATATCGAGGCAGCCATAACCCCTGCGACCAGGGCGGTGCTGCTGAACTCGCCAAACAATCCCTCCGGGGCTGTATACAGTGAACAGGAGTTGAAGGCACTGGCAGGGCTTCTCTCAGATGCTGAAGACCGGGTGGGGCATCCAATCTTTCTTGTGTCTGATGAGCCATACAGGCGGCTTGTTTTTGACAACATGGTGGTGCCTCCAATACTCAAGATATTCAGAAACGGTATTGTAACCACCTCGTTTTCAAAAGACCTTTCCATTCCTGGCGAACGCATCGGATATGTGGCAGTACATCCTGAGGCAGATGGCGGCCCTGCCCTTCTCGGTGCCCTCACCCTTGCCAACAGGATCCTCGGTTTTGTTAATGCGCCGGCACTCATGCAAAAGGTAGTGGCCGAGTCCATTGACAGTGTGGTTGACGTGAGTATCTATCAACGCAGGCGGGACCGCCTCGCTGAGATACTGAAGGATGCGGGTCTGGAGTTTGAGATGCCCAAGGGGGCGTTCTATTTTTTCCCCAGGACCCCTATTGAGGATGATGCAAAGTTTGCCGCAATCCTGCAGGAACAGTTGATACTTACTGTGCCTGGCCGGGGATTTGGCTGCCCAGGCCATATAAGGATCGCGTTCTGTGTGCAAGATGAAGTTATAGAGCGGTCGGCTGAGGGATTCCGAAAGGCAATGGCATCGCTGTAACGGGACCTGCATTGCAGGTACGAAAATGATCACAGGGTGCATGGCCAGTATGGTGCCCCTGTTTTTTTCCCGTGAAAATAGGGGCCGTGGCCGAAGATTTTCAGGGCTGGGGGATACCAACGGTGTAGCGGTGTAACATGAAAGTTTAGGTGGGGGCCTGCCCTGTGTGGGAGAGTCATCCCAGGTGATCAGTATTTTTTTCTGAAGACCGCGGCAAAAAAGCCGTCAGGTCCCTTTGGTTCAGGCAGGATGCGCAGGAATCCCTGGTCAGCTACGTACTTATGGCTGATATGCGGTAAGAGATGGTCTGCTCGCACCAGTTCCCATGAACCTGTTCCAAATTCGAAAAATTTTTCCACTACGCCGGTACCCTCTTCCCGTTCTGTGGTACATACTGCATAGACCAGGGTGCCCCCTGGTCTTAGCAGAGGCGCAGTGTCCGCAAGTATCTTGAGTTGCGTCTCCGAGAGCCTGCGACTGTCTTCAGGGGTCCTGTTCCACTTTATGTCAGGGTGTCTCCTTATGACGCCGAGTCCTGTACACGGGGCATCCACCATGATTCTGTCATAGATAGGGGCGGAGGAGGCCTTTTTTGCATTGAAGTCCGTGTGCCCCAATATGTTGATGCTTTCAAGTTGCAGTCTGGAGATATTTTCCGCAAGGAGCTTCAGCCTCTTTTTGCTGGTGTCATATGCGTCGATGCGGGCCTTGTCGCCTGTTATTTCGGCAATGTGGGTGGTCTTTCCCCCAAGGCCTGCACACACATCGAGTATCCTGTCTCCTGGTGCAGGGGTGAGCAGCAGGGAGATTAGTTGGGCCGATACATCCTGCACCTGAAAATATCCCTTTTCAAAGCCTGGAATTGATACTGGATTGCCTCTGAAGTCAGGAAGTATCAGGCCGTCAAAGGAGAGGGTTGAGGCCACTGCGTGTATGCCTGCCATGGCCAACTGCTCAATGGCCTTTTTTCGCGAAATTCGCAGACGGTTCACCCTGAGTGTTACAGGCGGTTGCTGATTCCCTGCCATGCAGATCTGTTCTGCTGTGTCCATGCCAAACTGCTGGCCCCACCTTTTGACCATCCAGGTAGGGAAGGAGTGGATGAGGGCAAGGCGTTCTGCCGCATCCCTGCCCTGCCTGGCCGCATCATGAATCAGTGCCTTGCTGCCTATGCTGTCGATGTCGCGCAGAATCTGACGCAGCACCGCGTTGGTAAGGCCTGAGGCCCATGCCGCACCGCAGGTGCGACACGCCTTCACTGCCTCGTCCACAGCGGCAAAGGCCGGTATCCTGTCCAGAAAGAGTATCTGGTAAAGGGCTGTGATAATTATGGCCTTTACTATGGCAGGGAGCTTCGCGGGCTTTTTTAGCCTGTCATACGTAATGGTGGTAAGGAGCCGCAGGTGGCGGACGCAGCCTGTGACAACTTCCCCAAGCAGTGCCCTGTCCTCAGGGGAATCTGCCGGTATGCGGGTTGCCGCATCCTGTATCAGGACGTTCAGCGGAGGCCGATCTGACGTATTGGTCTCCTGCCATCTGGACAGGAGTCTTGCCGCAAGAGTACGGGCATTTGTTCCTGGCGTGGGTTTTGGTGATGTGCCAGCCGCCCTTGGGGAGAGCTTTCGGCCCTTTTTCCTACTCAAACCTCTCCCCAACCTTTATGGGACGTCCCCTGAGAAATTCGGCGCAAGCAAGCCGTTTCTTGCCAGGCCACTGGAGTTCCTTCAGGGCAAGGCACTGTTCCCCGGTGGTAACTACTATACGGTCTTTCTCCACCTTGCAGATTGTTCCCGGTTGGGCATTGCCAGCGGGTATGTCCGTCATTGCAGGGCTGTATAGCCTGAGTCTCTGGCCTTTCCACATGGTATAGGCGCCAGGTGTTGGGTCCATTGCCCTGACTATGCGGTGGATCTGCTGTGCAGGCATCTTCCAGTCCACCCTTGCCATCTCCTTCTTTATGGGCGGGGCCATTGTGACGCCCTCTTCAGGCTGGCTGATGGCCTCTAATTTACCCTCTGAGAGCAGGTCAAGGGCCTGGATGATCATTTTTGCACCGAGATCGGCCATTCGTCGGTACAGGTTTCCAAAGGTTTCGTCCGGTCCGATATCAATGGCCTCCTGGAGCAGCATGGGGCCGGTATCCATGCCAGCGTCCATCTTCATGATGGTGATGCCTGTACGGGAAAGGCCATTGATTATGGCCCACTGTATTGGGGCTGCCCCCCTGAGGGCCGGCAGCAGGGACCCGTGGATGTTGATAGGCATGATGGACGGGATGTCGAGCAGTGACTGGGGAAGTATCTGGCCAAAGGCCGCCACCACCAGGAGGTCAGGGGCCATTTCTCTGATGGTATGGAGGAATTCAGGCTCCCTTACCTTTTCAGGCTGCAGGACCTTGAGCCCTGCCTCTTGGGCAGCGGTCTTTACCGGGGTAGGCGTGACCTTTCTGCCCCTGCCCTTTCGGCGGTCAGGTTGACTGACCACGGCACATATCTCATGCCGGCTGTCTGCAAGGGCATTGAGCGCCGGGACCGCGAATTCCGGGGTGCCCATGAAGACTATCCTGTAGTTCTTTTGTGATGTCATGCCCAACCTCCTGCGCCTCGGTTTTCTGCTCATCTTGAATGGCATCTATATACCGGATGGCCTTGACCCGGAACGATATTTTTCCCTGAATTGAGCGTTTCAAATCATGTGAAATCTTGTTTTGTCTTTAATTACAGTAAACTAATGCTGTTTTTTGTAAAATTGCCCGTCACCCAACGGGTGGGAATCGCTCAATTCAGGTTTTTATTTCGGTACGGACTATTTGCCGGATTCCGCCTTTTTCTGAAGTGCTGCGGCACGCAGTTTGGCCCATTTTTTCCTGAACAGCGCCTTCTTTACCGGCCCCAGTCTGTCCACAAAACAGATGCCGTTGAGGTGATCTATCTCGTGTTGCAGGCAACGGGCCACAATGCCGTTGCTCTCTATGACCAACTCCTTTCCGTTACGGTCAAAGCCCTTGACCTCCACCTTTGCGGCACGTTTTACATGGGCGTTGAAGTCTGGCACACTGAGGCAGCCCTCTTCTGCACTTTCCACACCTTCACTGGCTGTGATTATGGGGTTTATCAGTACTACTGGCGTGCGTGGGACCCCTTCGGCCTGGTTGCAGTCCATGACAAGGAGCTGCTTCAGTGCCCCGACCTGGTTTGCAGCAAGGCCAATACCCTTGGCCCGGTACATCATGGCTATCATGTCATCGATAAAGCGCTGAAGCTCGCCATCGATTTGTTCAACAGGACTGGCCTCAGTTCGTAAAATTTCATGGGGATAGATTAAAATTTCCATATCGGGGATAATAAAGTTTTAATTGGTTCCAGGCAAGCATATTTATGGCAGTGCCTGCACAGTGCATTTTGGTACCAGATTCACTATGATTGTTCCATGCAATGCGAAAGGATCCGAACAGATATCTGTGCTTCAGCAGCACAGGATTACAGGTATCTGCTCTCAAGGGCATATCCGGCAAAGTCGGCACTGGAGTTCGTGGGTAATCACTTCCAGTTGAGGCGTGAAGAACGGGACTTTCTCTTTCGCGCCGTGTGTTCACCCGAAAGGGCCCTGGAGCGCAGGGCAAAGGCCGTCTCCGTAGAGGATCTGAGGGGAAGCAGGTTGATAGTGGATGGCTATAACTGTTTTATAACCCTTGAAAGTGCGCTCAGGGGCAGAAGCCTCATAATCGGGGATGACGGTTTTGTGCGGGACGTTGCCCGTGTCTTCAGGAAATTCCGCCCTACCGAGTACACGAGACAGGCCTACAGGTTGATGGAATCCCTGTTATCCTGCTATCCGCCTGACGATACCATTATCTTCCTCGATGCCAAGATGTCTGCGAGTGGTGAGCTTGCCTGCCGGGTCAACAGGTGGGGGACAGGGGGACAAATGCACATTAGGTGCATCACTGTGCGGTGCGCTGAAAAAAGGCTTGCCGCCCTAAAGGGAATCAAGGCCAGTGCCGATTCAGTGATTATAGACGGCGCTGACAGGGTGTTCGATCTGGCCGGATACATAATCATCAACAGGCTCAGGTCTGCTCCTTTGAGACTGCCGGTTGACGAAAGGCACGGGGTCTCATAAATTCATGGGCTATGAGACGTCTTATCACATCCATAGTCTTTCCGTTCGTGTTTCCGTTGTCCTTTCTCTGTTTCGGACTTGTTGCCGTTGTGGCCGCAAGGATCAGGGGGTCAAGCTCTGTTGCCCATACCATTGCGCAGGCCTGGGCAAGGACCGTGTTTGCCATTCTTGGCATAAGGATAGAGACGGCCGGGCTTGAAAACGTCCCTGTGGACAGGCCGGTGATATTTGCCTGCAATCACGCAAGTCAGATGGACATACTGGCCCTTTACCTGGCCCTTCCTGTGGAGTTCAGGTTTGTGGTAAAGGAAGAGCTCTTCAGGATACCTGTGCTGGGGCTTGCCATGCGTACTGCCGGATATGTACCAATCAACCGTTCTGGCGGGAAGGCGGCCATAAAGAGCCTCCGTGAAGCGGCGGCACGTATTCGGGAAGGTACCTCAGTGGTAATATTTCCTGAGGGGACCCGGAGCCCTGACGGAAGTCTGGCAAGTTTCAAACCGGGCGGGTTTCTGCTTGCCTCCAAGTCAGGGTGTCCCATTGTGCCTGTAGCCATCAGGGGAAGTCACAAGGTACTTCCAAAGGGGAGCGCTGTCTGTCGTCCCGGAACCATAACCGTAATGACAGGAGAGCCCATCCTCACTGTAAGAGAGGGCAGACCGGTCAAACGGGATATACTTATGAAGGAGACATGGCAGGCTGTAAGTGCCATGCTGAATGCCTGAAACGGCAGGAGCGCCTGAAATCACAGGCATGAATGTCCTGCAGTTGGCAAGGCCAGCAGGAGGTAATACCTAATGGATGCTCGGATCATCAATCCCTTTCTCGAGGCCGCAATCAACGTACTTAAAACCATGGCAATGATAGAGGCAACACCTGGGAAGCCCTATCTGAAGAAGGAGAGCAGGGCCATGGGAGACGTGTCTGGAATCATCGGGATTACAGGGGCTGCTCAGGGTTCAATGTCCATATCCTTTGAAAAGGATTGTATATGTGCTGTAGTAGCCAATCTTTTTGGGACACCTGTGGATGAGATTACCGAAGAGGTTAAGGATGCTGTGGGTGAGATGACCAACATGATATGCGGTGATGCCAGGAGGAGGCTTGAGGCAGATGGTATAAGTCTTCAGGCAGGTACCCCTACTGTGGTTGCAGGCCACGACCACTCTATCACCCATATCCATACCGGCCCGTGCCTTGCCATGCCCTTTGAGACCGACAAGGGTGGATTTACTGTGGAGGTCGCCTTCAACGACTGATCTGCTTCGCCACGCCTCCCTTGTATATCAGTACATATCCGGTGTCCTGTCGTGCTGATGTGCACACCGAGTTTTTTTTACAGTGCAGCATGGAGGCCCATGAGGAAGTATATCTCCTTTCGCAGCGTGGCGAGTTCTCCTTTGGCAAGGTCGCGGGGGTGGGGATGGTCCAGTTTGATGTCGGCCTTAACGTGTGAGGGGCGTTCGGACATGACTATGATCTGGTCTCCGAGCTGGAGGGCCTCGTCTATATCGTGGGTAATGAACAGTATGGTTGAGTCGAACATGGAGTGGACATTCAGCATCTCCTCCCGCATCTGGAGCCTGGTAACAAAGTCAAGGGCCCCGAACGGCTCGTCCATGTAGAGAATGTCAGGGTTGGTTATCAGTGCCCTTGCCACCTCTGCACGTCTTCTCATGCCGCCTGACAGCTCATGCGGGTAGTGGTCTTCAAATCCCTTCAGTCCTACCATCTCTATATAGTCCTGTTCCAGAGATGTCCGTTCTTCCGGATCTTTTATGTGTCTGGTTCCAAGGGCAACATTCTGCCTTGCAGTGAGCCAGGGCAGGAGGCCATCCTCCTGAAAGACGAATATGTGTCTTGAACTAGGGGAGGAAACCTCCTTTCCGTCAATGATCACTCTGCCCTTGTCCGGCCTGTCAAATCCTGCAATTATCTGGAGTAGCGTGGATTTGCCGCACCCTGACGGACCGAGAAAGCAGGTGAAGCTTCCTGCCTCCACTGTGAAGTCAATCCCTGCGAGTACCTCGCATTTTTCGTGGAAGTTGCAACTATCGGGAGACCTTGCCTTCATGCGGCGTTCCACATAGCTCTTGGTCAGGTTTCGTACCTCAACCTTGTTCATCGCCTCCTCCTGCTCCACTGGACATACGGGATGTTTTCAAGCTGCCTGATGAGCCAGTCGAGACACAGGCCAATGATTCCTATGACGATCATGCCGGCGATTACCCTGTCCATGCGCAGTGCGTTGCGGGCGTCAACAATGAGGTATCCCAGGCCTGACTTCACAGCGATCATCTCTGCTGCCACGATCACGAGCCATGCCGTGCCCAGGGTTATGCGCAGGCCCACCACTATCTCAGGCATGGAGGCTGGCAGTATCACCTTGAGGTATCTTTTGATACCTGTGAGTCCAAAGTTGTCTGCAACCCTCAGGTAGGTGCGCCGTACGCCCTGCACCCCGCTCATGGTAAAGACCACCATAGGAAAGAATGAGGACAGGAATATCAGAAATATGGCAGGACGGTCGCCTATACCAAACCAGATCAGGGCAACAGGTATCCATGCAAGTGGGGATATGGGGCGCAGGAACTGAATCAGCGGATTGAAGACCTTTCGCGCTCCTGCCCAGCTTCCGAGCAGCAGGCCGAACGGCACGGCCACCAACACGGCAAGGTAATAACCCCATGTTACCCGGAAAAGACTGGCTACCACATGGTCAATCAGCTCCCCTGAGGCCCCCATTTCATACAGGGCTACCCCTACCTCACCCGGCCCTGGAAACTTGAATGGAGAGACATGGAAGAATTTTACAGTCAGCTCCCAGATGGAGATTATTATCACAAATGAAATTATGGAGTCCGTGCGCCTTACTGCCATGACAGATCAATCATCTCCTTGCCTGACGGGGCATGGGGTAGGAGGCCCCAGTGTATCATTTCATTGGCAATGGCACTGATCTCTGCCGGGTCAGGGACAAGATTTCTGTAAGACACCCTGTCTTTGGGTGAGGTAAGTACGTAGTCTATGAGGCCCTCTGGCAGGCCATAGGCAGCAGCCCCTGTCTTTGCTGCGAGGTGGCGGTGGGCCTCGATCCATCGTGCGCTTGCAAAAAATTCCCTGATCAGTCTTCGTATGCGTTTACGGGACTTGCGCATGGCGGCCTCTCTTACTATTACCACGCTGGAGATGAAGCCCGGTGCCACATCCTTCATCTGTGCCAGTACCCTGCCTGTGCCAGAAAGTTCAGCCTGTGCCGCATAGGGTTCTCCTACAATGTAGGCGTCAATACCGCCAGAATCCAGGGCCGAGGGCATGTCTGGCGGGGGAATCTCCAGTATGTCCATGGTGTTGATATCCACGCCTGCCTGTGTACAAAGCTTTAGAAGTTCCAGATTCTGGGTGCTGAAGCGTATGGGTATTCCAACCCTCCTGCCTTCAAGCTGGGATATGGTACGGATGCCTGACCTGTTGCTTACCACAAGTGCAGTGCCATCCCTGTGGCCAAGAAGTACGATCTTGATCCTAACCCCCTGTTCCCGAAGGGCAATGGCAATGGGGGCAAGGATAAATGCAATGTCGATCTCTCCACCCCTGACAGCATCTATCATGTCCGGCCAGGAGGAGAACTTTATGGTACGGAATTCCTGGTCGCTTCCCTTAAGCCTTGCCGCTGTTACAGGACAGATGAGGTGACAGGTGATGGGCAGAAATCCCACCCTCAGCATGGTATCCCTGCTCTCTGGATTGACCGGGCTGGCCCGAAAGGTATGCACAACGGTGATAAGTACAAGCCATGTAATGGCAAGTAGCACTGCCTTTATGCCAGGTCCCATGGATTTTAGTTGGGAAAAGGGTTTCATAATAGAGGAATCGGCAAAGATGGAATGTGACTTGAGGTGTTGCAGCGGCAGTAGAGATGCACTGGGCCTGTCTATGATATCCTGCCACTGGATACCTGCACTATACGGCAGATGGTGCCTTGCTAATTGTTTTTCCATTTCAGGTGTACTGTAGTATGGCTATGGGATAAAGAACGTATCTGCATGTTTACTGTTGCGCTGTTACAGATTATGATAAGGATTTTAGCGTGTTCATGCTGCAGGCGTTTGTTGGGCCCGGCCCCGCACGGATTTGCCATAGACAAGGGCGGGGTGGGCGGTCCCAGGGCTACCGATCTGCTGTGTAGGTCGGAGTCTTTGCTGGGAGACGGGCAATTTTACAAAACAGCATTAATCCTCTGTAATTACAGATAAGATAAAGTTTCACATGATTTGAAACACTCAATTCAGGTCAAGGTGATTGCTGCACAGGAAGATCAAGGAAAACAGATTCAGGATTTGAGATATGAGTAAACCGATCAATGTAGCCCTTCTGGGGTTTGGAACTGTGGGTAGCGGGACAGCGAAGATACTGCTGGAGCAGGAGGAACTCCTGGAAAAGAGGGCAGGCTGTCCTGTGCGTCTGAAATGGATATGTGACAAGGACTTGGAGAGTGACAGGGGTTTTCCTGTGCCGCAGGGCATACTCACCGATGATCTCGATATGGTGATGGATGACCCGGATGTGCATATACTCATTGAGCTTATAGGTGGTATTGAGCCTGCAAGGACCTTTGTCCTTGATGCCATTGGCAGGGGAAAACACGTTGTCACAGCCAACAAGGCCCTGCTTTCAGTACATGGCCATGAGATATTCAAGGCCGCTGCTGATCAGGGAGTAGTGGTGGGGTTTGAGGCCAGTGTCGCAGGTGGCATCCCTGTGATCAAGGCTGTGAGAGAGGGGCTGGTGGCCAACAATATCCAGACTGTCCTTGGAATACTGAACGGGACAGCCAACTACATCCTTACTCGAATGACAGACGAAGGTATGCCCTTTGACCAGGTGCTGGCAGACGCACAGGCCAAGGGTTATGCCGAGGCAGATCCTACATATGACGTGGAGGGCATAGATACTGCCCATAAACTTGCCATCATGTCCACCCTCTCCTTTGGGGTTCCTGTAAGGCTTGAGGATATCTATACCGAGGGAATATCTCGTCTTTCCCCGCTTGATATCGCATTTGCCAGGGAGTTTGGTTACAATATAAAGTTGCTTGCCATTGGCAGGATGAATCACAAGGGGCTGAGCCTTCGCATACACCCTACAATGGTCCCCTCGAGGCATCTGCTTGCCCAGGTAGGTGGTGCATATAATGCCTGCTATATCGTTGGGGATTCTGTTGGAAAGATTATGCTCTATGGCATGGGGGCAGGCCAGATGCCAACAGGCAGCGCTGTGGTGGCCGATGTTGTGGATATCGCCAGGGATATTTCCATGGGCTCTGTAGGGAGGGTCCCGTCCTTTGGCATACCTGTTGACAGTTTGGAGCCCCCCATGTTCATGTCTATGGATGATCTCAGGGGGTGTTACTATTTCAGATTTTCCGTAAAGGATCGTCCAGGGGTCCTTGCAAGGATTGCAGGCATCCTCGGAGAGAACAATATCAGCATCAACTCGTGTGTGCAGAAGGGACGGGGGGGACAGGAAGGCCCTGTACCCATAGTCATGCTTACCCATGAGGCCGTTGAGGCGGATGTCCAGAAGGCCATGAAGGAGATTGATCAGATGGATGTGGTCCTGGATAAAACAATGATTATACGTATTGAGGAGCTTGATGCTCTGTAAGTGTTAGAAGCGCCTCACCCTGTACACTCATGTCGAGGGTCCACCCATAAATGTTAAATTTTGTTCTATGGCAGGGCACGAGGTGGTGGAAGGGTGGAGTGTGCCGGTTTGTATGGGCATCTTCCACCAAGGGGTAATGCAGTCATGGGGCAAAGTGGCCATTTGCGGAAGGACACTATCTAAGGGGTACGGACAATGAATGCAGAAAAACAGGCAACCCAGGAAGTGTTGAAGGATACTGAACAGGAGAAGATGGAGCTTCCAAGTTCCAAGTATGTTGTCCTCATCGGAGACGGCATGGCAGATCTGCCATGTGATGAACTGGGGGGAAAGACCCCTCTTGAGGTGGCCAGGACCCCTGCCATGGATCGTCTGGCCCGGATGGGGGAGTTTGGCAGGGTACGTACCATTCCAGGGGGGTATCCGCCTGGCAGTGACGTGGCCAACATGTCCCTGCTTGGATATGACCCAAAGAAATATTATACGGGCAGGGGGCCGCTTGAAGCCGCTGCAATGGGCGTTAAGATGAATCCGGAGGACGTGGCCTTCCGCTGCAATCTCGTTACACTCTCCTTTCGGGAGGGGCGGGTCTACATGGAGGATTACAGTGCGGGCCACATCAGCAATGAGGAGGCCCGGGCCCTGATCGAGGATCTGGCACCTCTTGTGGCAAGCCGCTCCTTTGAGCTTATACCAGGTGTGAGTTACAGGCATCTCCTCCTCTGGCGCGGCGGTCCGGAAGGGCTTGCCACTGTTCCCCCGCATGACTTCACTGGCAAGGATGTTACCGAGGCGTGGCATATCTATGAGGATGAGCCGTTGCTCTATGAGATACTTACCAGGGCCATCACCTTTTTCCACCGCCATCCCATCAATGACAAGCGAAGGGAAAGAGGACTCAATCCTGCCAATGCCCTGTGGCCGTGGGGCGAAGGCAGGAGGCCGGTGGTTGCCACCCTTACGCAGCAGTGGGACATAGAGGGTTCTGTCATTGCGGCAGTTGACCTGATCCGCGGCCTTGGTGTATGGGCAGGTCTCGAAGTGGTGAATGTGCCAGGTGCCACAGGTTATCTTGACACCAACTATCGCGGAAAGGCCGATGCGGCGCTGAAGGAGCTTCAGGACAAGGATCTGGTGGTGGTGCATGTGGAGGCCCCTGACGAGGCTGGCCATATGGGCAGTCTCAAGGAGAAGATCAAGGCCATTGAAAAGTTTGATCGTGAGGTGGTGGGGCCAGTGACAGATGGTCTGAGGGAGATGGGCGGCGCATACCGGATACTGGTTGCTACAGATCATTTCACCCCTGTGAGTTTAAGGACCCACTCCGCAGGTCCTGTTCCGTTTGTGATCTATGACAGCATGAACCCGGTTGACAATCCTGATGCGGCCTGGAACGAGAAGGCAGCTGCCCAGAGTTCGCTCCTGATTGATGACGGCTACACTATAATGACGAGATTTATAGGGGTGGAGCCGAGATACGTGGAGCTTGATCCCAAGAAGAAGAAGCAGTAGTGGCCCGCGGAGCAGTAATAGAACTGCAGGAACCTGTGCACAGGTTGCCATACCGTGTCCTTTATGGAGATACCGACAAGGCCGGTGTGGTGTATTACGGAACCTATATGAGGCTGTTTGAGGCGGGCCGCACAGAGTACCTCCGGGACCTGTGCGGCATGACCTACTCCGGAATGGAGAGGGAAGGAGTGCTTCTGCCCGTGACAGAGGCGTACTGTCGTTACAAGTCTTCCGCCCGTTATGATGAGTTGCTCGAGATACATACTGCCATAGACAGTATCTCCAAGGTCTCCATAAGGTTCAACTACAGGATAGTTCATGAAGACTCTGAACGGTTAGTTGCTCAGGGTTACACGGTTCATGCGGCAGTAGGAAGTGATGGCAAACTGACACGGCTCCCCCAGTGGGTCCTCAGACTTAAATCCTGAGGCTGCGCGTTAATCCTTTAAGGCCCGGTAATGACCTCCATGCCGTTCATGTATGGTCTCAGTACCTCTGGGACAATGACACTTCCATCTTTCTGCTGGAAATTTTCGAGTATGGCAACCACTGTACGGCCCACGGCAAGCCCGGAGCCGTTAAGAGTATGGACGAGTCGTGTCTTGCCCCCTGGTTTTTTGAATCTTATGTTGGCCCGTCTGGCCTGGAAGGCTTCGAAGTTGCTGCAAGAGGAGATCTCACAGAAACGTTTTTGTCCTGGAAGCCATACCTCGATGTCATAGGTCTTTGCAGCAGAAAAACCTGTATCCCCTGTGCACAGTACAATGACCCTGTACGGGATGTTCAGGAGCTGGAGGACCTCCTCTGCATCAGTGAGGAGGGCTTCGAGTTCATCATAAGAGGTCTCTGGTTTTACAAATTTCACCAGCTCTACCTTGTTGAACTGGTGCTGGCGAACGATACCCCTGACATCCCGGCCATGGGAGCCAGCTTCAGACCTGAAGCAGGGTGTGAATGCCACGTGATGTATGGGAAGGGCGTCATCAGGCAGTATCTCGTCCCGATAGAGGTTGGTCACAGGGACCTCGGCAGTGGGAATGAGATAGAATTCCCTGCCCTCGAGCTTGAACAGGTCTTCAGCGAATTTAGGGAGCTGGCCTGTGCCATAAAGGGATGCATCGTTGACTATGAATGGCGGGAGCACCTCCTGATAGCCATGTTTCTGTGTGTGGAGATCAAGCATGAAGTTGATGAGCGCCCTCTCCAGCCTGGCCCCAGCGCCGTGGTACACGCAGAATCTGGCACCTGTAATCTTGGCTGCCCGGTGGAAATCCAGTATTCCCAGGTTTTCTCCTATATCCCAGTGGGGAAGGGGGGCAAAGTCCATCTCTGGTATGTCTCCCCACCGTTTTACCTCAACATTATCGTCTTCGTCTTTTCCAACAGGTACTGACTCGTGGGGTATGTTTGGGATGGCCAGCAGGAATTCACGAAACTGGTCCTCTATGGCTGACAGTTCCCTGTCTATGGCCTTTATCCTTGCGCCTACCTCCTTCATCTCGCTTATGTATTCGGAGGCGTCCTGTCCGTCTTTCTTCATCCGGCCAATCAGGGCGGATACCGTGTTGCGCCTGTTTCTGAGTTCTTCTGTTTCTCTGAGTAGCTCCCTGCGCTTCTTGTCGATTTCAAAGAGTGGACCAATATCAAGGTCGCTCTGGCGGTCACGAAGTGCCTGTTCAACCTTTTCCCTGTTTTCCCTGATGAATTTTATATCAAGCATCTATCTTTCTTTCCTGTAGTAGTGTCTCTTTTCTGTTGATGACAGCCTTGGATGGTGTATCTATAGCCAATAATGCCACAATGTTCAATGCGTGTTGTCCTGTATAGTCCCTGTTTCTTGGAGAGCTGGGTGGTTGATGCGAGCAAGAGTCATGGGGCAAGCATCACTCTTCTCGGCCTTAGATGTCCGAGCAGGTCAGCCATGCTTTTCCACTGGGTGTTGGTCAGGAGGTGTGTCCAGCCGCCAATATGGGCGGTTTTGCAGCATATGCTTGCCACTTTTTCCACGCGGCGGGCCAGGATAAGTTCTCTGCGTTGCCAATCATCGGCCCTGAGATATGAAAGAGGGTGGATGATTTCACAGTGGTATGGAGGAGTTACTCTGCCCTTGACACAGTTATAGGCGTATATGCGCCGTTTTTCAAAGTATTGTTCAAGATCGAAGTCGGGTTCTTCTGTGAGAAGGTGCAGATTCCGCGTGTTAAGCAGTCTGTTGTGCCATCCAGGGAGTTCAGCCCTGGCAAAATTGCCAGAATCTACTGGTATGCATCTGATCCCTGCCTCTGTGGCATAGTCACAGGCAGCTACCCATTCCCATGGCATGCGTAATTGACGAGTAAGGAGCCTGATCTCTGAATGTCCCCTGCGGCGTGGTGGCAGTGAACGGAGGTTACGTTTCAGGATGGTGAGCCATACGGGCATGGCCCTCTGCCTGAACCTTATGGAGAATCTGCTTATCTCCACAGTGATGACATCGGGTCTGATGTCCAGTAGCAGGCGTTTCAGCGCGGGACCAAGTGCCCTGTCCAGATGAAGGGAGCCGATCAGACATAACCGTGAGTTTTCCATGTCATGTTATGTCAGACAAGGGTGTTGCGGTCAAGACTTCTGTACTGTACTGCCTCTGCGAGGTGGTGGATCGCTATGTACTCCTGACCCGCGAGGTCCGCTACAGTTCGGGCTATCTTTATGATCCTGTGAAAGGCCCTGGCGCTTAGTGCCAGCTTGTTGGCCACCTGCTCAAGGAAAGTCCGTCCTTCCCTGTCTATAACGCAGAAGGTGTCAATATCGCGGGCAGACATCTGGGCGTTGCTGTGAATGGTGGAGTTTTTGAACCTGCTGGCCTGCACACGCCGTGCTGCCAGCACCCTCTTGGCTATCTCTTCTGAGGATTCGCCCCGTCTGGACTCTGTGAGTTCATGGTAGGGTACGGCGGGTACCTCCATCTGGATATCGATCCTGTCCATCAGAGGGCCTGAGATGCGTCCCCGATACCTCTGTATCTGGGCAGGTGTGCATGAGCACTGGTGGGCAGTATCCCCTGCATGTCCGCACGGACACGGGTTCTGCGCGGCCACCAGGGTGAAGCGGGCAGGAAAGGAGACGGTTATGGCAGCCCTTGATATGGTAACAGAGCCATCTTCTATGGGTTGGCGCAGACTTTCCAGCACGTTTTTCCTGAATTCAGGCAGTTCGTCCAGAAAGAGTACACCGTTGTGGGCAAGGCTGACCTGTCCTGGTTTGGGGATGGTGCCACCGCCTATAAGTCCGGCATCAGATATGGTGTGGTGTGGTGTGCAGAACGGCCTTTCCACCACAAGGG
This sequence comes from uncultured Desulfobacterales bacterium, assembly GCA_964638145.1. Lineage (GTDB taxonomy): Bacteria > Desulfobacterota > Dissulfuribacteria > Dissulfuribacterales > QOAL01 > S144-17. The sequence continues at coordinate 52,963 of CAZXAK010000041.1, forward strand.
GTGTGTCCTGAGACAACAGGCCGGCCACACTGTATATGGCCGTGGTTTCAAGGGCCTCTTCAAAGGTCAGTGGGGGAAGTATGGATGGGAGCCGGCGTGCCAGCATGGTCTTGCCGGAGCCTGGGGGGCCGGTCATAAGAACGTTATGGGCACCTGCTGCCGCTACCTCAAGGGCGCGTTTCGCATGTTCTTGGCCGATGATGTCCCTGAAGTCATCTTGATCCTTCCTCGTTTTGCCAAGGATATCCTGAATGTCCACATCTGTTCTTGGAATATCCCCCTGTCCAGTGAGAAACTCCACCATATCTGCGAGATGTCCCACCGGATGTACTGCCACCTCCTTTACCACAGCGGCCTCTGAACCATTTTCCCTTGGGATTATCAAGCCATCCACAGGCCATGCCCTTGCCGCAAGGGCAATGGGCAGCGCGCCACGTGCAGGTTTTATGGTGCCATCGAGGGAGAGTTCACCTGCGCAGCAGAATCTGTCCAGCCGTTCCTGCGGGATGATACCTGCTATACACAGGATTGCAGCGGCAATGGGTAGATCCAGCCCTGTGCCCTCCTTCTTTATGTCTGCCGGGGCGAGGTTTACGGTGATCTTCTGGGTGGGAAAGGGATAGCCACTGTTTTTTATGGCGGCCTTGACCCGTTCGCGACTCTCCCGTACCGGCCCTTCAGGCAGGCCAACCATGTTGAACGCGGGCAGTCCCGGGGATACATCCACCTCGATTGAGATGGGAAAGGCCTTGATGCCAATAACGACTCCGCTCTTTGAATATGCAAGCATTTGTTCAGAACTTCCGGTTTGTTTGTTGCAGTGTACAACTGGCGTGTTGCTGGGACCTGAATTGAGCGTTTCAAATCAGGGGAATATGGAGATAACGTACAGACTGTTAAAAAAGACAGCCTGTATGACTCATCGGGAAAAGGGTTGTGAAACTGGAGCTTGCTGCAGGATTCCATAAAAAAAGCCCCTCTTCCATCAAGGAAGGGGGGCCTTTTTTAAGTTATTTTATTTGCCTGATATGAGGTATCAGGAGGTGATTACATCATGCCTCCTGTGGGCATTCCACCCATTCCTCCCATGCCGCCCATTCCGGCTTCTTCTTCCTTCTTGGGGGCCTCGGCAATCATTGCCTCAGTGGTGAGGAGCAGGCCGGATACACTTGCGGCATTCTGGAGCGCGCTCCTGGTAACCTTTGTGGGGTCAATGATACCTGCATCCAGGAGGTCTTCATATACACCCTTGGCTGCGTTGAAACCTTCGCTTCCGCTCTTTGCCTTTACCTGCTCAACCACAATGGAGCCCTCGTGGCCAGCATTTGCGGCGATCTGGCGGAGCGGTTCTTCGAGAGCCCTGCGGATAATGTTGATACCGTGCTGTTCGTCCTCGTCATCAGTTGTAATATTATCAAGGGCCTCAAGGCAGCGAATGAGGGCTGTTCCACCACCAGGCACAATGCCTTCCTCAACAGCAGCCCTCGTGGCGTTCAGTGCGTCTTCAACGCGTGCCTTCTTCTCCTTCATCTCGGTCTCGGTAGCAGCGCCGACGTTGATCACTGCCACACCACCGATGAGTTTTGCCAGACGCTCCTGGAGCTTCTCACGATCGTAGTCAGAGGTGGTCTCCTCGATCTGGGCGCGGATCTGTTTTACCCTGCCCTCGATCTTCTCGCGTGCACCTGCGCCATCCACTATTGTTGTGTTGTCCTTGTCAACAACGATGCGCTTGGCTGTTCCAAGGTCGTTTACAGTTACGTTCTCCAGCTTGAGACCAAGGTCCTCGGCTATCATGGTGCCGCCAGTGAGGATGGCGATATCCTCCATCATGGCCTTGCGCCTGTCACCAAAGCCAGGTGCCTTTACCGCACATACGGAAAGTGTGCCGCGCAACTTGTTCACCACGAGAGTGGCAAGTGCCTCACCATCCACATCCTCTGCAATAATCAGCAGTGGTTTGCTCATCTTTGCAACCTGCTCCAGGATGGGCAGCAGGTCCTTCATGTTGCTGATCTTCTTCTCGTGGATCAGGATGTAGGGGTCTTCCAGGGAGCAGACCATCTTTTCAGGGTCTGTTACGAAGTAGGGGGAGAGGTATCCGCGGTCAAACTGCATACCTTCCACCACTTCAAGAGAGGTGTCCATTGACTTGGCCTCTTCCACAGTGATTACACCCTCTTTACCAACCTTGTCCATTGCCTCGGCAATGATGTTACCAATGGTGGCGTCATTGTTGGCAGAGATGGTGCCTACCTGGGCGATCTCCTTCTGATCCTTGGTCGGTTTGCTGATGGTGCGGAGCTTGTCAACCACAGAGGTTACCGCCTTGTCTATACCCCTCTTGAGGGCCATGGGGTTGATGCCTGCGGCAACCAGTTTGGATCCCTCTGTGTATATGGCCTGGGCCAGAATGGTGGCGGTTGTGGTACCATCACCAGCAGTGTCACTTGTTTTGGATGCCACTTCCTTCACCATCTGGGCACCCATGTTTGCAAACTTGTCTTCCAGTTCGATTTCTTTGGCCACTGTTACACCGTCTTTGGTGATAACAGGAGATCCAAAGGACTTTTCAATAATTACATTACGGCCCTTGGGGCCAAGTGTAACCTTGACTGCATTGGCCAGTGCATTGACGCCGGAAAGAATAGACTCTCTGGCCTTTACATCATATTTGATCTCTTTTGCTGACATTTTCGTATCTACCTCCGTGATTCAATAAATCTTTTGTTTTCTATATCAGTCTGGTCTGTGCTGCGGCCCGCTACTCTTCAATAATTCCCAAAACGTCGTCTTCCCTCATGATGAGGTACTCCTGGCCGCCAATCTTGATATCAGTGCCGGCATACTTGCCAAAGAGAATCCTGTCACCCTCTTTTACGTCAAGGGGTTTTACCTCGCCGTTTTCTGTGATCTTGCCATTACCTACTGCTACCACCTTGCCTTCTACGGGTTTTTCCTTTGCTGAGTCAGGGATTATGATCCCACCAGGTGTCTTGTTCTCCTCTTCAAGACGTTCTACGAGAATACGATCGTGTAGTGGACGAATCTTCATGGTTGCAACTCCTTTTTATTAAATAAGATATTTTTTTTGAATTTGGTATCTATTGCCATAGAGGTGTTGTTAGCACCGAACGTTGGCGAGTGCTAATATAAGCACGAAAATGGAGGGTGCAAGAGGTTTCAGAAAAATTTTTTTATTTTTTTTAAAATGGTCATCCTGACCTGTAAATGAACCCGGGCTCAATGTACCTGGAATCCTGCCGTCGGCCTATGCGTGGGGAGGGGTAGAAGGGGGGCTGGGCAGGTTTATGGTAAATATCGTACCGCTTCCAACCTGTGAATCCACCTTGACTGTGCCGCCATGTCTCTCCACTATGCTCTTTACTATGGACAGGCCCAGTCCAGTGCCTCCTGCTCCCTTGTGGGCCTGATAGAACGGCTCAAACAGGTGTGACAGGTGCTGGGGGTGAATGCCTTGGCCAGTATCCCTGATCCGGATCCGCACTGTGCCATCGCGTTTTGCATGGGCTGATACCGTGACCTTTCCTCCTGCTGGGGTGTGGCGATAGGCGTTGCTCAGGAGGTTTATGAATACGTCATGAAGTTTTGACCTGTCTGCGGTGATATTGAGTGAATCAGGTATGGCTATTGTCACGTTCAGCCCTGTCTGAAGGGAGCCAAGTTCAGTGACGCATGTTGCGACAAGCTGATTCAGATTGACCTTTTCGGCTTGGAGGGGCATTGCCCCGGTATCTATGCGCACCATCTTCAGCATCTCCTCTACCATGGTGTGCATGTTGTTTACATTCTTGCTCACCGCTTCCATGATCTCCCTGCCCTCCTGGCCCAGTGATTCAGCATTATAGGTGCGCAGAAAATTTACATTTGCCTTGATGGCCGTGAGTGGGGTGCGAAGTTCATGGGATGCCGAACGGAGAAATGCGGCCTTGGCATGGTACATCTGTTTAAGCTCTGTGTATGCTGTTTCAAGTTCGTCCCGGGCCTCGGTGAGTTCGGAGACAGACTGCTTCAGTTCTGCTGTCCTTTTCTCCACGGTCTCTTCTAATGACTGGTTGACCTTTTCAAGCTTGTTGTATGCCTGGACGATATCCTTCTTGCTCTGGTTCACCTGTTCCATCATGTTGTTGAATGCCTCTGCCAGTTCTCCAATCTCGTCCCGGGAGCGTATATCCATCCTGGGTGGAAGTGTGCCTGCTGTGATGCATTCTGTGGCCTGCTTGAGTTTCCGCAGGGGCTGGACAATCCAGTGGACCAGAATCAGCGTGATGAGCATGGAGAGTGTGGCAATGCCAATGAGCAGGAGCAGTGAACGCAACTGCATGGAGTGGAGTATGTCATCCACCCGTTGGAGAGAGATGCCAAGGTAAATGTTTCCAATCCTCTCAGGTGTCGAATGCCCTATGCATTTTCCGAGTACAAGTTCATCAGGAGAGATATGGCGGGGTGCAAATACGGCTTTCCTTATGATCCATACGTCTGGAAAATGCCTGATAGTCACTATTGCAGGCTCATCGGACAGGAGGCTTGATGCACGAAAGAGCTGTTTGAGCATTTCTCTCCTGCCACCTTTCAGGTAGAGGGGGACCTCCTTGTAGTTTGCCAGTATTTGATCGGAATCATCCTCTATCCAGGCAAACATGACATCCTCATAGTTTGATAGTGAGTTCAGGAGGCCGGACAGGTTGTGTATATTGCGGGTAAGCAGGCCATAAACACTGTTGGCTGATAGGTTTCTGGAAAGGGAGACGCTAAGTGTCCTGAGATCCGAGTAAAGTATCTCTTTCTGGTGGTGAAACAGGAAAATGGCAATGCATGCAAAGGTCAGCAGCAGTATGAACGAGACCAGCAATACAAATTTTACTGCGAGTGTGGGGCGTATGGTCTTACTCTCAGTCAGAGCATATTTCAGCATTTTCAAGCACACTGGTCGAAATCTTGATGCCCAATATCCTTGCCGTTCGCAAGTTGATCAATGCCTTGATCTTCCTGGGATATGCCAGAGGGATGGCTGAAATACTGCCTCCCCTTATGATCTCTTTTACCATCTCCGCCGTCTGTTTGCCAATTGCCCGATAGTCACATTCCAGGGCAAACAGTGCCCCTGCCCGCGTGAAATTTTTGGAAAGTCCCACAAGAGGTATCTTGTGCTCTATGCAGTACATTATGATCCTTGGTGATATCACAGGGTTGTAAATGGTTCCGTCAGGTATTGACAGAAGGAGGTCTGCGTTACTCTTCAGCGTGTCGAGAATTTTTGGGAGTGTGGAGATGTTGTCGATCATCAGCGGTACTATCACAAGGCCAAGCCTTTCTGCATCGGGGCGCATCCTGGTGATCCAGTGTTTGGTGGCCCTTGTGTATATGATGCCTATGCGTGTCACTTTGGGGCATATCTTCCTGATCCATTCAAGCTGGACGGCTGGGGGGATATCTATGAGTACGCCTGTAACCTGGGGGTGGTGAAGAAGATCGTCTGGCGGGTCAAGGACCATTGAGAATACTATGGGTACATGAATATTCATTGCCACTGTTGACATGGTGGCCTTGGTGCCGATGGTCACGATGAGTCCGGTATGGCTGTTCATTATAAGCTTTGCCGTGGTAACCGGAGAGCTGCGGGAGATATCTTCAACCGCAAGATCAAGGGCCTCCATGTCTGTTGACAGTGATGCCTCAAGTCCGCTGAATGCGGCAAGATATGGGGAAAATCTGCTACTTATAAGGATTAGTATCTTGGCTTTCGCAGTCTTTGAGAAGCTCCATGTGGAAAACAGGATGATCGCTGATGTCAGTATTAATGTAGCGATGAGATACCTTCTCTTGTCTGTATGCATAATGATGGGCCTGTGGCAGGAGGAGTCAAATCAAATAAAAAATTGAGTGGTAGTGAATACTTGTAACATTTATGTTACATTTCTACAATAGGCGTATTGATCCGATTCAGAAAATATTATTTAGTATGAAAATAGAGGCGGCAGCGTGAACTTTTCATGTTTCCGCTGCCTGTCCAGCGGGAGTAACATGAAAATTTTGGCGCAAATGTGTACGTTGCTGAAATCAGGTTTTGCAACCATCCGATCTTCATGTTATGCATGGATGGGAAAGCCCAATTAGTGATTAAGGTAAATATTATACATATATCTTGCCTGCCGCCTTTCAGGTTTTGGTTGTGCCTTGGGTGTCGTGTTGTATGGGTAATGATAAGGGCATTGGGGGGCATTCCCCCGGGGTGACTGGCAGCATGATAATCGGTATAGGTACTGATCTGGTTCATGTTCCCCGGCTTAGCCGCATTGTGGAGAGGTGGGGAGATCGGTTTTTGAACAGGATATTCTGTGAAGAGGAGATTGCCTACTGTTTCAGGTATAAAGATCCTTCCCTCAGTTTTGCCAGCCGGTTTGCAGCAAAAGAGGCGTGTTCCAAGGCCCTTGGTACTGGCATGAGCAGAGGGGTTACGTGGCGTCAGATGTGTGTGCACAACAGGCAGGCAGGCCAGCCGGTACTCCGGCTCTCAGGGGTTGCCATGGAGCGGGCCGCAGAGCTTGGAGGCAGGCGCTGGCATCTCAGTCTGACACATGACCATGAATATGCACATGCGGTTGTTATTCTTGAGGATTGAGTTGACAAGATATGCCACGTGTTGATACACTCCCCTATGGTCTACTATGGAAACACTGCACGGAAAATCAGGCTGTACCAGGGCCTGTTTTCCCGGTGCCAGAGGGAACCGGTTACCGTTTTACTAATTAAAGCGGTTAATCATTTGATATTTAATAATATTTGGATTGCGGGAAAGTCACCTGCACCCAGCATTATTCCAAACTGTTGCACTGTCATGGCGGGGCAACATGAAAGTTTAGTGAGCATTCAGCGCAAGGAGGATGTCGGTAATGAGCGACAAACCATTTATTCTGTGGTTTAAAGAAATTGGGATCCAGGATGTGCCATTGGTCGGCGGAAAGAATGCATCTCTTGGCGAGATGTATCAGCACCTCACCGAAAAGGGGGTCAAGGTGCCAAATGGCTTTGCCATTACTGCCGCAGCATACCAGCACCTTCTGAAGGAGGCAGGTATTGAGCAGGCAGTCAGGGATGCGCTTGACGGACTGGATACCCACAATATAGAAGACCTTCAGAGAAGGGGAAAGAAAGTCAGGGAAATCATCCTCAATGCCAAGTTTCCTGCAGATCTTGAAGATGCCATCAAGGCCGCCTATGCAGAGATGGAAAAGGAGTATGGCCAGGACGTTGACGTGGCAGTCCGTTCATCTGCTACTGCAGAGGATCTCCCTGACGCCTCGTTTGCCGGCCAGCAGGATACCTATCTGAACATCACAGGGACTGATGCGCTGATTGATGCCTGTCACCGCTGTTTTGCAAGTCTGTTTACCAACCGTGCCATATCATATCGACATGACAAGGGCTTTGGCCATTTTGACGTATACCTATCAATAGCTGTCCAGAAGATGGTCAGGAGTGACAGTGCCAGTTCCGGCGTCATGTTTACAATGGATACCGAGAGTGGATTTAATGACGTTGTTTACATTACCGGTGCATGGGGCCTGGGAGAAAATGTCGTGCAGGGCGCTGTGAACCCTGATGAGTTTTATGTCTTCAAACCCACGCTGAAAAAGGGATTCAGGCCCATTGTCAGCAAGAAGCTCGGTCTCAAGCAGAAGAAGATGATCTATTCTGACAATTCCAAGGATCCGGTAAAAAATATTGAGACAACTCCGGCAGAACGGGCTCGCTACGTATGTACGGACGATGAGCTTCTCACCCTTGCCAAGTGGGCATGCATAATTGAGGAGCATTATGGCAAGGGCATGGATATTGAGTGGGCCAAGGATGGTGATGGTGAAAAGGTGGGGACCGGCGACCTGTTCATAGTCCAGGCAAGGCCCGAGACCGTACATTCACAGAAGGATGTCAACTTCATGGAGACCTATGTCCTGAAGGAGACAGGAGAGGTGCTTGCCACAGGCAAGGCCGTTGGTGGCAAGATCGGCCAGGGAACTGTGAATGTAATCAAGGATGCTACTGAAATCACCGAGTTTAACAAGGGGGAGGTGCTTGTAACCGACATGACTGACCCCGACTGGGAGCCTATCATGAAGATAGCTTCTGCCATTGTAACCAACAGGGGTGGAAGGACCTGCCATGCCGCAATCGTTTCCCGTGAGCTTGGAATCCCCTGTATAGTCGGTACTGAGGATGGCACAGAGCGTCTTGCAACAGGTATGGACGTTACTGTCTCATGTGCCGAGGGTGAAGAGGGCAGGGTCTACAAGGGCCTTCTCAAATACGAGGTTGAGAGGATCGATTTCTCCAATGTGCCCAAGACCAAGACCAAGATTATGATGAACGTGGGTATTCCGGAGCAGGCGTTTGTACAGGGCCAGATCCCAAATGAGGGTGTAGGGCTTGCCAGGCTGGAGTTCATTATCAACTCTTACATAGGTATCCATCCCCTTGCCCTTCTCAACTACCATGAACTCAGGAAGGTGGCTGATGAGATGGAGAAGTATGGCCTTGAGGCAGGGCCTGGCGCACCGGATATCAGGGAGATCCTTGCAGCAATAGACGAGAAGACAGCAGCCTATGACGACAAGGCCCAGTTCTTCGTGGATCAGCTTGCCCAGGGTATTGCCACCATTGCCGCGGGTTTCTATCCCAAGGATGTCATAGTGAGAATGTCCGATTTCAAGAGCAATGAGTATGCAAATCTAATAGGCGGGCAGCTCTATGAACCTGAGGAACACAATCCCATGATCGGATGGCGTGGTGCGTCACGTTATTATGCGCCGGTTTTCGAGCCTGCATTTGAGCTTGAGTGCAGGGCCATGCTCAAGGTGCGTGATGAAATGGGTCTCTCCAATGTGAAGGCCATGATACCATTCTGCCGTACAGTTGATGAGGGCAAGAAAGTTATAGGCGTAATGGAGAAGTATGGTCTAAAACAGGGCGAAAATGACCTTGAGATCTACGTGATGTGCGAGATACCATCAAATGTTATCCTTGCAGACCAGTTCGCCGAGGTATTTGATGGATTCTCCATTGGATCAAATGACCTTACTCAGCTTGCCTTAGGCCTTGACAGGGATTCCGAGCTTGTCTCCCATATCTACGATGAGCGTAATGAGGCGGTCAAGCGTCTGATACGTCAGGTCATCAACACGGCAAAGGAGAAGAAGAGAAAGATCGGTATATGTGGTCAGGCCCCCAGTGATTTCCCTGACTTTGCAGCTTTTCTCGTTGAGTGCGGTATTGACTCCATGAGTCTTACGCCTGATACAGCGGTGAAGACCAGATTGCTGGTGGCTGATAAGGAAAAGGAGCTGGGTATTTCATAACCTTTTTATAGGTGTGGCTGCAGGATTCTGCACACAGCACAGCTATGTGCAGGGCCTGTGGCCTGGGCATGAATCAGGAAGGTGTGCCGGTAAACATGGAAGAGCCTGCTGGATGTGTTGTATGAGGGGGCGAGACGGTGGTTTTTTTTGCCGGTATTTTTATCTGATGCAGTTATAAGGTGCCTGGAGTTCGGAACAGGTATTGCAGGTACTTTATTATAGCGAAAGAACGGGGAGGAACCCCTGGCCTTTCGTATTTGAAGGCATTGTCAGTACGAGCCGGGCAATACCTTCATTTCGGGGCGGGGAACTGTACTGTAAGTGCAGTCGGTAAAAACCACATAACTTAAAGGGAGGTTAGAGAAGTATCATGAAGAAAGCATTGGTTTTGTTTGTGGCACTGGTAGGCATGGCGACTCTGTCGCTGTCAAGCGTATGGGCATCAGGGCATGGTGCAGCTTCAGCATTCAACCCTGCAGAGGCACTGAAGAGGATTGTGGATGGCAACAATGCATTTGTGACCCATCACGCAAAAAAATATTTCAAGGATTATGCTAATGCCCAGCATCCCTTTGTCACCATGATCACCTGCTCGGATGCCAGGGTCCATCCCACAGTTTTCAATGCCGATCCTGTTGACCATGTATTCGTTATCAGGAACGTGGGTAACCAGATCCAGAATTCTTGCGGATCAATTGATTATGGTATCTATCACCTGCACACACCTGTTCTGCTCATTATTGGACACACCCACTGTGGTGCAGTCAAGGCAGCAATGGGTAACTATGTAAACGAGAGCCCCTGCATCATTGCTGAACTCAATGGCCTGCATCTGCCCCTGAAGCATGATGATGGCAAGGGCACCTTTGAGGAGAGGTGGCTGCTCAATGTTGAGCGTAATGTTGATTATCAGGTCAACTTCTGCATCAAGAAGTATGCTGATCTGGTAAAGTCTGGCAAGCTTGCAGTGGTTGGTGCTGTTTATGACTTCCTGAACGCCTATGGTCAGGGTGAGGGCAGGCTTATCATAACCAATATCAATGGTATAACTGATCCTGCAATGATCAAGAAGGATCCCCATATGTCACTGGTGGACAGCAAACTGAAAAATGCTATCGTAACCAGGAAGACCAAGGGAATATAATTTCCATTTTTGCATTTTTTGACGCCTCAGGGGCATGCTGCAAAACAGGCGGCATGCCCCTTCATAATTTCAGACTGTTGAATTTGGTACCTGCCATTTAACTTTTCCTTTTAATTTTTTTCTTACATCCGGTATAGTTTACCGAATGCCTGACAGTAATTCGCAACAGAAGAGACATTCTAAACGGACTGACAGGGGGATGAGTCTGTTTTCACGCAGAATCATCCTGGAAAAGGCGCTTGACATGCAGGTGCCTGCCTTACCCAGGACCGTGCGGTTGATTCATGCCCTGACGGCGGAACGGACAGCGGATGCTCGCATAATAGCCAATGCAATCATGACTGATTGCGGACTTACCCTGAAGTTTTTTCGTGTAATGAACTCTGCCTTTTTTTCTCCTTACAGGCAGGATATACTGTCAATCCGCCTGATGGTGGTGCTCCTCGGTTTTGATAATACTTCACGAATCATCTCCTCTGTACCCCTGTTGAACCCGGCGGAAAACCGCATGGTGGCTACAATAATGGCTATGAGCCTCCTTGCGTCCGAGTTTGCCGGTGCGCTGTCTATGGTCACCATGCTCGAGCGGGAGACTGCGGTCCCATGTGCCATGTTTGCCTCTCTTGGTCATCTTGCCCTGGCTACTGTGGTGCCTGAAGCCTATATCAAGGTCTGGACTGAAGAGAAATTTCCCTGGAGCAGGGAGTCCTTCAAAAGGACGACTGGTTGGCTGCCGAAGGATCTGGCCCAGCGGATTGCTAAAGCCTGGAATTTGCCAATGCGCATAAGAGAGTGCTTTAATCCTCCAGAGAATTTGGATAGGCTGAAGGAAGAAAAACAGGCACTTATGGTGACAGTATCCAGCTTGGAGCAGATGATTTTTTGCGCTGCCCTTATGAAGAGAAGTGATGCTGTACAGTTACGGTTGCGAGAGAGGATGAGGAGTATCCTCAGGTTGAACAACAGGAAATTTTCATATGCGTTCAGGGAAGGGGTGCGGAGCTTTGAAAAAAACAATCCATTTTTTTATTCCTTGCTCAAGAAGGAGGGGATTCTGCCACGGCTGATAGTATGACTGGTTCATCTATTGTCTCTGTTTCCTGTTTTATCGTGAGGATTACCACTATTGGGCCTGCGCTTTTTCAGTGTGCGCCCTTCATATCCATAAATTGAAACCGTATCCTGCCGGGTATAGCCTAAGGATCTGTTACTTTTTTTAGTATCCGTGTATGAACAAAAGAAACAGAAAACGCCTGGAAAAGCTCATCTTTGCGATTCTTGCCAGAAATCCCTATGAATATGGTATAGTTCCAGATGAAAATGGCTGGATACGGTTGAAAGATCTGCACTACGCTTTGATGCAGGGGGAGGTTTTCCGATCCATTTCCGTCAAGGGGCTGGAACAGTATTTTGATCTGTATCGTCCGGACAGGATGGAACTCAGCGGCAGATACGTCAGGGTGTTGCCGGAATTTCAGGCCCCTGGACTTTTGGCGTTTCCCCAGGTCTCACCACCAGCACGCCTATATGTACCTGTCCGGCCAAGGGCCCACGCCCACGTGCTTAGGCGGGGAATGAGGCCCAATACAGGTGCAAAGTGGATCGTGTTGTGGCCGGATATGGAAAAGGCGCTTGTTGCCGGAAGGCGCAGGGACCGTGATCCCTTAGTAGGAATCATAAACACAGATGTGGCCCAGTCCTGTGGAGGGCTTTTCTTCATGGCAGGGGGTGAGATATTTTTGTCCCAGTGGCTTGAACCGTCATGGCTTGAATTGCCACCTCTTCCGGAGTCAGAGGAGAGACAGGCTGTTCAACAGGGCAGGCAGAGATACAGTACCAGAAAAGATGCTGTATCTCAGGACCATGCAAATACGCCAGGTTCGTTTATTCCAACATTCCCATCCCAATGGCCGGGGTTGTATGGTGATGGAGATGTAAAAGCCAGGAGGGGGCGCGGTAAAAAAGGGGACAGGAAGAGGAAGAAGGGGGCGTATAGGAGGGACAGGCATATCAAATGATGTGTCATGATGTCTGGCCTATTGTGTATCCAGGTTCGTTTCCAGTGCAAAATCGGCATTGGGTACCTTTGCTATGCAGCATGCTGCAGGATACCCATACGCCATGCCGTATTTTTGTCATGTTTTTATTGGCTGTCCAACCCTGAAAGATTGATATGAGAATACCTTCCTGTTTTGGCCGTTGGCTTAGAGACATAGCTGAACGTATGCGCATGTTTCATACACCTTTCTGTCGTGTGCTGTCGCTGTTTACAGTATCTATCCTGTTTCTGTCATCTGTACCCAATGTTCATGCCATTATGTCTGTGGGAGAGGAGCGCAAGATGCGCCAGAAGCTCCTTGCCGAGATAGAATCTCAGGTACCCCTGGTGACAGATCCCGAAGTGGTGGAGTACGTATCTGACATTGGCCACAACATCCTTGCTGTAATAAATGGTAAATATTTTGATTATCGTTTTTTCGTGATCAAGGATGATGCACTAAACGCCTTTGCTACCCCTGGCGGTCTGATATTTGTTCATACCGGTCTGATAGAGGCCATAGATAGTGACAATGAGCTGGCGTGTATCCTGGCTCATGAGTGTGGCCACGTGCAGGCAAGACATATTGCCAAGCGCATGGACCAGATGAAAGTGGTTAATATCGGTACAGCGGTTATGGCCATCGCCAGTCTGTTTCTTGGGGGAGGGCAGGGATCTCAGGCACTGCTTACGTCATCCATGGCCCTTGGACAGACCCTTTCGCTTAAATATAGCCGTCAGGATGAGGAGGAGGCGGACAGAAGGGCTTACCAGTGGATATGCCGCGCAGGTTACGACCCTATGGGACTCGTAACCACCTTGCAGAAGATGACTCGCAACCGTTTTTTGGGCAGTGATACCATTCCCAGTTATCTTTCCACACATCCAGGTGCCAGCCAGAGAATTACCTATATAGAAGATCTTGCAAAACAGCACCCCTGTCCTGAAAAGAAACAGGAAGACCATTTACGGCTACGGCGTATTCAGATCAGGGTAAAGTTGATGACCCAGGATCCAGACAGGCTGGTGGCCTATTATCAAAGGGAACTCAAGGACAAACCTGATGACCTGTTGATGCATTACGGTCTTGCCATGGCCCTTATGGCAACACGGGAGTATAGAGAGGCTTTCCGGGAATTTGATACTGTTATGCGGCTTGCTCCTGACAAAGAGGAGTTCAAGATAGACCTTGGCCGTGCCCTTCTTGCTGCTGGCAGGTACCGGCAGGCCCTTCCCGTGCTCAGGGATTACTGTGAACATTACCCCACAGACTACGCAGGACGTTACTTTTTGGGCAGGGCCTTTCTTGATAATGGTATGGTGGAGGAGGCTCTTTCAATATTCCGGGGCGTTGAGTCTGAGTGGCCCGATTATATGAACCTGTATCTCGAGATGGGCAGGGCTTACTCCAGAGAGAACAACAAGGGTATGGCCCACTACTATCTGTTTCAGTATTACAGGAGGATCGGTGACAGGCAGAGTGCCATGTATCACAGGGCCATGGCCCTTAAGAGCCTTCCTCCTGACAGTGAGTATTACAAGAAACTGAAAAGGGCAGGAAATGGGCCAGCCAAGGGAGAGGTTGAGCAGGGTATTGGCAGGACTGGTGATTCAGAGTGATGTTACAGGCTGCGTATATATAAAGGTAAGCGGTCCTTGAGTCGTGGGAGAAGATAATGGTGTCAGGATTGGAAAAACGTAAACGGCTGAAGTCAGGTATTATGTTCATGGTGGTGGCCCTGATCATACTGTGTCTTGATCAGGTCTCCAAGAATTGGGTCCTGCATAACCTGCACCAGTATCAGCGATACCCTGTGATTCCTTCCTTTTTTAATCTCACACTTCTCACCAATACAGGGGCAGCCTTTGGCCTCATGGCTGGCCAGGAGAGGTGGCGCCACCTGTTTTTTCAGGTGGTAAGTGTCATGGCCCTGTGCGGCCTTTTTTATCTCTATATTACAGCGAGGGACAAGACCAGGTGGCTGTTCTGGGGCTGCTCATTTGTGTTTGGAGGGGCCTGCGGGAATCTTATAGACAGGATGAGGTTTGGGCATGTCATAGATTTTCTGGATTTTTATCTGGGGACATATCATTGGCCTGCCTTCAATGTTGCTGACTCTGCAATAACCATAGGTGGCTGTTTCTTGGCCCTGCATTTCCTCAATTTGGGAGGTAAATAAGAGAGGGCCGCTGAGGTCTGTACCCCAGCGGCCCTTTCCGTAACCTTTTCCTCATGCTGATCCGGGGTGATCAGCTCTGGCTCATCAAACCGCCTTGGTCCAACGTTCCATGAGTTCTTCCACCTTCTGGAATATTGGTTCAAGCTGACTGCGCCGTACCTGTTCGATCTTTACCGGGTCAGCCCCCTGTGTGATAAGATCCTGCAGTATATGTACGGTTTCATGCAGCTCAGCATGAATGGGTTTCAGGTTGTCAATTATATCCCCCTCTATGCTGGTGAGCGGGCGGTAATCAGATAGGAACCTGCCCAGCGCGCACTTGGTGGCGTCAGTTTCGGCAGTGATTGGCTCATTACTCAGTACAGCGGCCATGACGTCGTTTCTCCACTGGAAGTGTTGAAACATCAGCGTCTTGATCTTGGATCGTACAGGGGTGTAGTTTACGGCTTCTAAGATGACATTGGGATCAACAGAAACCTGCCTCATCAGGGTGTCAGCCTCGTTAGTTATGGATTTTACCGCATTGCTCGCCATCTCCAGGACACCGCTAAGCCTGGCGAAGCGCTCTGCCTCGTGTAACAGGTGTTCCGCCTTTTCCTGGACCAGATTTGCACCCTTGGCACCTTCGTCCACACTGTAACTTATCTCAGATACCGTGGCGGTCTGTTCTTCAGTGGCACTTGCAATGGCATTGGCCAGGTCGTTGACCTCTCCTATGACACCTGTTATGGCCTCAACGGAGTGAATGGCCTCGCGGCTGTCTGCCTGTATGGTCTGTATCATGTCTGTGATTTCATTGGTGGCCTCTGCTGTCTGTTTTGCAAGTTCCTTGACCTCGTTGGCCACAACGGCAAAGCCCTTGCCCGCCTCTCCGGCCCTTGCTGCCTCTATTGTAGCGTTGAGAGCAAGCAGGTTGGTCTGTTCTGCTATGGAGTTGATGACTTGGATGATGTTGCCAATGGCGTCCGAACTGTCACCGAGACGGGCAATCACTTCAGCAGTTGCCTGTGCCTGCTCCTGTGCCTCATTGGTCTTCTGTGCCGTGGTAGCAACGCTCTGGGCAATTTCAGTGGTTGCTGCTGTCATCTCTTGGGATGCTGCCGCTACAGATGCGAGGCTTCCTGCAGCAGTACTTGCGGATGACGACACGTCCTTTGCCATCTCTTCGAGTTCCGCTGCCCTGTTCCTTATGTCGTGGCTGGCGTTTGATACCTGTTCAGAGGCTGCTTCGAGTGAGCGGTTCTGTGACATGATGGTTAGGAACTGTCCACCTATGCCTGTAACCAAGCTGTTGAACGAGATCAGTAGCTGTCTGATCATGCGCAGCCCTGAAGGAGGAATTGCCTGGTCCAGTTTGCCGTTTCCGCAGTCGTTAATTGCCTTTACTGCCCTTGAGAGTGGAGATACTATAAGCTTCGATATTATCAGTTTGGATGCGATAAGCAATGCAATGGAGATTGCGAGCATTATCCCCATAACTGTCTCAAGGTAGACGATCTTGCCCTTGGAATAGTTTTCAAACGCCTTGGTCAGGGCGTTGGCCTGTTTTAGCAGTGGTATGTTGTGTTCGCTTATGTAGTCCAGCGCCTCTTTTGCCTGTTTCGAGTTGGGAGGGGCAGCGAGGATCATGAGGATGTTATCCCTGAAGGGGTTCCATATGGCCTTTAGAGATTTCAGTTCCGCCAGTACTTCAGGAGATTTTATCTTGTTGAGGTGCATCTCCTTGTCGCCGAATTCCAGGGCGGACAGGCTCTTCTCGAACAGGTTTGCGGTTTTTTTCAGCTCTTCTGCCCACTTCTTCTTTCCCGTTTGAACATAGAACGATGCCTCTTTGGTCATCTTCTGGCTGAGCATACGTTGGCGCCCTGCGATGTTTATGGCTGTGCCGTCTTCTGCCTGCCCAGACAGAGTTGTTAATGTGGCAATAATGGTTATAAGATTCGCCAGGAAAATACCCCCAATAACCATAGTAAAGACAAAGCTGATATTGTTGAATTTTTCCTTCACAGATTTTTCCTCCCTGTTACGTGAAGATGGGTGTACCATTAGCAAGTTCTATGCAGACCCGTCGTTCCAGGAGATTTACATAACCTGGCGGGATTGTTTTGAGACTATGACAATGAGCTTGCCATGCTGTATAAACTGTATCGAAATATTGTTCGTTTTTCTTAAAGGAAAATTGTGAGCGTTTTTTTGCGTCCGAGGAGTCTGGCATGAAGGAAGTTGCTTTCATGATAATGCGTCTCTGCCTGATCATCGCAGTCCCTGTTGTAGCCAATGCGGCAGATGAGTCCTGCTACACTTTTTTGAAAGGTATAACACACAAGGCATATCCACATGCCCATGCCGTGCTGGCAAGGGAAAGGGAGACAGTGGAATTCCATGAAGACGGGACTTCCATGGATACAGATGAGGTATTTTTGACTGTGCTTGACCAGGACGGGGTGCGCCGGAACAGTGTTACAACATTCTATATAAACAGGCATTATGCCAGGCTAAAGATCGAGCTTTTCGAGGTGATAGGTCCCAAGGGGCATATTAGTCCGGTGAACCTCGGTCAATATGCGCGGGAGGAGAGTTCAGCAGAAAACAGCAGGATGAATATATATGACCCGGCATTGAGGGATTTGAAGGTGTTTGTCCCGGAGCTTCATATAGGAGACACGATTCATTACCGTATTGTGCAGAATAACTTCAAGGCCATGATACCTGGCGAGTTTTTTGGTAGAAAACGGGCCGAGTATACCTTTCCTGTCAAGGATTATTCTGTCACTATCAAAGGGCCGGAGTCAATGCATCTAAACAAACTGATAAAATATATGAGGCCTGGCACGTGTGTGTCCCGGATCACGAGATCTGGGGGCAAAACAGTCTACAGGTTTATGTTTAAAGATGTCCCTGCCCTTGTTCCGGAGCCAGCCATGCCTCCACTTTCAGAGGTCAGTATGCGTCTGCTGTACTCCACCATTGATTCATGGAAGCGTGTATCAAGGTGGTATAGCAGGCTTGTGGAGCCTCATCTTGCGCCCTCTCCGGCAATTACAGAAAAGGTACAGGAGTTGACCCGAGGCAGGGACAGGGCAGGAAAGATTGCTGCACTTTTCTATTTTGTGGCCCAAAAGATCCGTTATCTTGGAATAACAGCAGAACGGGACAGGCCTGGCTATGAACCACACGATGTATCTCTTACCTTTGATCGCCGGTACGGCGTGTGTCGTGACAAAGCAGCCCTGTTGGTAACCATGCTGCGGGAAGCAGGATTCAGGGCAGTACCTGTAATTGTCAGTGTAGGTAATCGTCTTGATCCAGAGGTGGTGGTCCCGTGGTTCAATCACGCTATTACAGCAATACTGGATGATCATGGTAATCCCTGGCTCTATCTTGATCCCACCTCAGAGACAAGCAGGCAGTTTTTGCCAGATTATGAGCGTGATTCAAGCTGTCTTCCTGCCTCGGAGCAGGGCTATTCCCTTATGCTTACACCTGAGCCCGACTCAAATGCCAACCTGACTTTTTTCAAGATAGAGGACCGGATAGATAGGGATGATAGGCTGTCAGGTACCATCACTTGTTCTTTAACCGGTTTTTGTGATACAGCCCTTAGGGGGGCCATGATGGACAGCTCCCATGATAAAAGGCGGCAGATCATTGAAGAGTTGCTTAGACGCCGTGTGCCCGGATTGATAATACGGCATATTGGGTGGTCTGATCCTGCGGACAGAGCCACGCCCTTGTCTTTCAAGTGTTCCTTTGAAGTACTTAACAGGACGAAAGTACTTGATGATGGACGCCGCCTTTTCTACCCCCTTGCCAATATGGAGTACATCGGTGTACTTGACAAATATCTTTTGGAGCAGGTTTCTCTTTCCAAACGGAGATTTCCGTTACGGTTTAGTTATGTGACAAAGAGTGTGGTGCAGGAGGATATAACCCTGTCAGATAGGCCAGGATGTGACCTGCTCCTCCCTGAAGATTCTAAGAGGTCATGCAGAGGGGCTGAGGCCATGTACAGGGCTGTAAGACATGATGGCAGGATAGAGATCAGGAGGTCCTTTCAGATCAAGGCCCTTGAGGTGCCAGTGGATGATTATCGCAATCTGCTTGCAATCCAGGAGTATTTGCAAGACATGGCTATCACCCCTGTAATAATCCCCAATCATGGAGAAGAGTTGCAGGGGCAGGGAATGAATTTTGATATCAAGAGGCATGCCAGGTGAAGGAATACAAGAGATCAGAGATGGTTCCATCAAGAGAAGTATGGTTACCGGTAACATTATCACTGACAGTGTTGTTGCTCTTTGTAGTGGCCCTGACTCCCGTATGTGCTCGGAAGTATACTGGTACAGGGGCAGGAAGCCAATATGCAGCCGATGCCGATGCGGTAAATGAGATCATTCGCAAGGAATACACGCTCCATGCAGATGGGACAGTGGATTATCGTCTCCATCTGCGCACCCACATATTGACTTATCGTGGCAAAAAACAGCATGGTGATCTGCACATTCCCTATAACAGTGCGTATGAGACTGTAGAGGTAGATCTGGCCTGTACAGGGACATTGCGTGCAGACGGTATTTTTGTTCAGGTAGGACAGGACGAGATAAATGATATACCGGACCCTGCTACCTCAGCCGCCTCGATATACTCATCTGCCAGGCTGAAGGTGATAAACTTTCCGTCTGTAGAGCCAGGTGCCACAGTGGTGGCAGATGTGACAGTGCATACCAGGCGGCCTGGCATGATGGCGTTCTGGAAGCGTGAATTTTTTGCCCTATCCTCCCCTACAACCCAAAAGAGTGTAATACTCCATGCCCCGCAGTCTGTCTCTGTTCATTATGTGGCAAACAGCAGGATTATAAAAGAGACAAAGGGCGTCAAAGATGGCATTGTCACATGGACCTGGACAGGCAAATACCTGCCTGCGGTAGTGGATGAACCGCAGTCTCCCCCAGATGTTCATGTCAGTCCTGTGCTTTTTGTTACCACTCTTGCGTCGTTCAAGGAGGTGGCAGAGTTTTATAATGCCCTGGTGCCCTGGCAAACTCACGGCATATTGGCAGACCAGATACCTGATGCCCTTGCTGCTGTGTCTGATACAGATCAACTCTATATCAGGTTTATGTCCATGTTCATGCCGTATCCCATTCCGTTTCTGAGTACCAGTTTGGCCTGTCAGTATCCGGCTGCCACCGTGCAATGTGGTTACGGTACACCTCTGCAGCTCGCATGGCTGTTTCAGTCAATTCTTGCCTCAAAGGGGATAAGTGCAAGTATATATGCTGTTAGTGATTCATACATGGTTTCAATGCTGCCGCTACCTTTTATGCCGGATATATTTGGTGATTTTTTGGTAAGGGTAGGCAACATCTGGTACAGTTTTGATAACAGGGAACTTACCCCAGGCATTACAGGCCTGGATTCGCATGCAGCATTGAATCTTTTGGATGGTTCAATCACCTATGTAAGAGATCGTGTAGAAAATCTGAAGATAACCACTGTTAGTGCCGGATACAGTCTTGACGGATCAACCAGGGGGATACTCTTTTCAATGGATGCGGGTGCCAGTGCTGCCCTTACCAGGAGGGGGTTCAGATATCTGTCCGGCACTGAGTTGTCCATTGCCCGTTCCATGGTGCTTCATACTGTAGATCCCCTTGCTGTGGGGCGGGTATGGTTCTATGGCCTGAACGATCTGATGCAACCTGTGGGTATAAGAGTAAATTTTACCATACCTGAGCCGGTACCTGCTTTGTACACGGCCTCTTTTTTCCCTTTGCCACCCTCTTCCGCACTGGATGCATATACCACAATATCGCCTGACAGAAAGAATCCTGTGTGGTTTCCTGAAAGACGCAGCGATGTGACAGTTTTTGTGTTGAAGTTGCCCCTTGGTGCAGAGGTGAAAGGCGTGCCCCAGGACTTCAGAGGGGCTGTGGGGCCGTTTGCCTGGCATATATCTGTGACTGTATGTGGCCGAACAGTTTATTATGTGCGGGAGGTCAAGACGGCGAGGGGTATCCTTCCAGCGGGGAGCCCGTTGAAGAAATTTGTATCTGTTCTTAGCAGACTTGCATCTCCTGCCCAGGGTGTTGTGATGTTTGCACCGTACGGTAGCAGTCCTTGATGTGTACAAAATTTTGACATGATGGTGAGACTATGAATGCCCTTGATATCCTGAAGAAGACGCCCAAGACAAACTGTGGCGACTGCGGTTATCCTGCCTGCATGGCATTTGCTGTGGCAGTGGTATCTGGAGGAGAGAATCTGCGACACTGCCCCTATATAGATGCCGTATCAGATGAGGAGATGGCCACTCCTGTTCAACATGTTAGCGATCCTGATACAGTGCTTCTCAAGAGCCTCAAGGCAAAGGTTCGTTCCATTGATATTGGCAGGCGGGCATGCAGGCTCGGTGGGGAGATGATTACAGATAACGATATTGAGATGCTGAGGCTATCCTATCTTGGAGATGTCGTGCTTATATCTTCTGACAGGATCACCTCATCGGCAGGTGGTGAGCTTGATCCGCGAGACCAGATACTTCTTTATAACTATCTGTTCTTTGGAGGGGCCGGGGACCTGTCAAGCGAATGGGTAGGACTTGAATCCTTTCCAAATTCCATTTCCAAGGTGGTGACTCTTCGCAGATATACTGAAGAAAAGCTTGCTGCAGAGTTTACAGGAAGGGTGGAGAGGCTTAAAGAGGTGCTTGAGAAGCTACGTGCTACCGATGTCCTTGAGTGTCATGCCGACCTGTGTATGGTGGTGCCTGTGCTGCCACGAGTGCCTATACAGGTACATTTTTGGGATGCTGACGATGATGACGGGTTTCCTGCAAGTGTAAAGGTGCTTTTTGACAGTAATGCCCTGGAGTTTCTGGATATCGAATCCCTGATATTCGCTGCCGAACGCATGACCGAAAAGGCGTGTGAGCTGGCATAGCATGCACGTTTGTGTAACTGTTCACGGGGGCGGGCATTATCGTACACCTGTCTGAAATGTATCTCCCAGTTATTTGTTGGATTGT
>CAZXAK010000042.1:0-15690 GCA_964638145.1 uncultured Desulfobacterales bacterium
AGGGTATGATCGGCGCATATCTTTTCATGCCGGTTCCTGACACTCTGCTGTCCGCCCCTTTACAGGTAACTCCTGACAGGGTTCTTTGTGCGGCTGTTATCTTACAACTGTATGAAATGTATCTGCTTACAGGGTGCTACAGATACAAGGCAGAGGGTATGCAGGTGTATTACCTGTACTTCAGGACCTGACAGGTAAGCTAAGCCCCCCAGGCAGCAGATGTGTAATCTGTGATAGATATATTTCCCGATACTATCCATTGCCTGTAATATTATTGGCCTGTCAGTGGATGTCACCGGCAAGATAGTGCTGGGGATCGAGGATTTTCGACAGGTCTATCTTCTTTTTGATAATACCCTGGTCAAGCATGATGGAGGCAGTCTGCCTCCATTCCGGTCTGTTGATGGTGCCAACAGGGGAGCCGTCAGATGGGTATACAAACCGTTGTGTGGACTCAAGCTGACGTATAATTACAGGGACAGGGGTGTCGGAATCCATTATGTGTACGGTTTCAGCTACCTGTCTGCGATTTCTTTCAGTCAGGGCGTCTTTCCATGCTGCAATCAGGGCCTTTGTAAATTTTTTTACCACCTCTGGACGTTTTCGATAGGCATCCTCAGAGGTGATTATGGAGTTTGCTACGAATTTTATTCCATACCGGCCTGGATCAAAGAACTCTGCCACCTGACCGTGTACCGCCATCTTCCTCATAAGCAGGATACCTTCAGTATTCCTGTAGACTGGCCACAGGTTTACCTCTCCCCGCCAGAATGGCGCGTAGTCGTAGTGTACACCATATATTTTCAGGTCATCTTCTGTGAGATGGTACTTCTTCATGAGTGCCGCAAAGATGGTCTCATCGTTTCCACCAAAGGTGACGCCTATAGTCAGCCCCTTGAGGTCCATAGGGGAGTTTATGGCAGGGGTAAATTGGGGCGAGTATATCCACTGAAGTGGATTTTTCTGAAATATCTGGGCAATCACCATTACGTGGGCCCCCTTCTCAACCGCCCTGATCACCTGATCTGCTGATGCGGTTCCAAACAGCGCCCTTCCCATTTCGATGTCTGTGATGGCATCCTGTTCCGCCCCTCCCTCTTCCACAGTTACGTCCAGTCCTGCCTGCTTGAAAAAACCAGCCCGGTCTGCCCAGATATCCCCTGCGGTGCCGGCGTTGAAGAGCCATTTTAGCCTATAGGTCACCTTGAGGGGTACGGATGAGCCG
The DNA here is from genome assembly GCA_964638145.1 of uncultured Desulfobacterales bacterium. Lineage (GTDB taxonomy): Bacteria > Desulfobacterota > Dissulfuribacteria > Dissulfuribacterales > QOAL01 > S144-17. The sequence goes on from CAZXAK010000042.1 coordinate 1,226, forward strand.
GACATCTCGTGTTGAACGGTCTCGTCGTTGTCTGAACAGGAACACAGGACCAGACAGGCTATTACCAGGCAGGTAAGGATCCCCCGCGTCAGCAGGGGGGCTTTCATGAAAAAAAAATCGTTGCCGTCTTTTTGTGCATGATGTTCCATGGCTGAGTATGGGTGATTGTGGGGTGAGAAGATCAGGGACATACTGTCTGTCTTCATGAGCCCGTAAGTCGTTTTTTACAAAATGCGCCTGTCGCTTCCACTGCAGACAGATACAATGACGAGCATAAGCCAATTAAAAACAGGCATACCAGTATCTTGGCGAGGTTGCTTTGATACAGGGCCTTTCTGATTACATATCCAATCCCGTGCGTGGCTGCAAGGAATTCGGCCACTATGGCGCCTACCATGGCCAGGGTGCCGCTTCCTACAGTTACGGTGATCAGTTTGTCCATGTTTTCAAAGGAACGTACCTTGACCTGAAGCCGCCATGTGCTGCGGCCAGTGACATTGTAGAAATGTTCCACTGCCTCCACAGGTGTTGAGAATATCCCGATGAAGCTTAACAGGAGTGGAAAGTAGCAGATTATGGCGGATATCAGCAGGCGGGAGGCAATCCCGTCTCCGAGGAACAGGAAGATGATAGGGGCGACTGCCACGATGGGATAGGCTTGCAGGTTGAATGCCGCCGTCCTGGTGAGGCTCGCTACATATGAGCCAGTACGTGCGGCAAGGGCCACAATCAGGGCCAGGGCTATGGCGAGCATGTGTCCGGCAGCGGCAACTGCTGCGGTGTTGAGCACGGCCATGGAGTATTTGGTCCAGTGCAGCATTGATACAGATACGACTTCTGCAGGAGAGGGGATCAGATAGTCTGAAAGTCCCATGCTGTATTTGGCCATCCACAGTACACCAAGGGCACACAGATAGATGAGCAGGAACTGCATAAGGCGTTTCAGGGTGTTCACACTGCCTCCAAAACACCCGTCCCTGTGCTTCCATGGTTTGCCACGGCCTCCACTGGTTCATGACCGGTAGCTGCCTGCAGAAGCTGCATAACACGCTGTTGCAACCCATGAGGTTGGTAATCTTCCTTTGCCAGGTCAAGGCCGGGCATAGATATCATGCGGCGATGTGCACTTCCTGTATTTACCGGCAGTACCAGTATCTGTTTGGAAAATCGGACAACCTCAAGGGCGTTGTGAGAGATGTAGAGAAAGGTCTTGGTGGGGAAATAGTGTTTTATGGTACCAAGGATGTGGTTCCGGGTCGGTTCGTCCACGTTTGATAGTATTTCGTCTCCTATAAGCACGTCAAAGTCCTGGAGCAGATAACGCAGCAGGTTCACCCGGTTTTTCTGCCCCATGGACAGCTCTCTGAACCTGCTTTCCATTATGGCCTCAACAGCAAGCTCCCTGACTAGTTCTCTGAAGAGAGTGTCTGAGCCTTTTGTGGACACCCTTTGGATATGTTCCCCTACTGTACACCAGCCTGGCAGACGTTCAGCGTTGTGGGAATAGAGTATTGTAAGGCCATGCTGTATGTTGAGTGTGCCCCTCTCAGGTATGATCTCCTTGCTGATTATCCTTGCAAGCGTGCTCTTGCCTGTCCCTGACAGACCGAACAGGGAGATGAACCCTGGCCCCCTGATGGAAAAGCAGAGTTGCGAAAATACGGGATCGGGTTCTCCTGTGTACCTGTATGTGATATCCTTGCCTTCAATGAGCATATGGGGGATATGGCTGTTGCGGGGCTATTTCCGGCCCATCTTGAGGCGTTTAAGTCTCGCCTGCTGTTTCCGGCGTCTCTTCCGTATCTTCTTTACCGTCTTGTCCAAGATGTCCTGCCTGATGGCAATAACGTCTGACTCAGCCCCGAAAACCGCATGTTTCAGATATTCGAATCCGAACTGCATCAGTGCAACGTCATCTTCCAGGATTTTTTTCTGCGTCTCTTCGCTTACAACATAGGTTTCGAGAAAACGGCTTTCAAAAACATATGCCCTGAATCTTTCCGTGTTTGTGGAGACCATATAAAAGAGCTGACGAGCCTTCTCCGGCAGTTCTGTCTCTTCGCCAAATGATTTTTTCCTGAGGAGAAGCTCCATCCATTCCCTGTTCATCCTGTCATACAGGTCTGCCTCCTGGTCTCCCCTCCAGGATTCCACTGTCCACTCTGTAGGTTCTTCAAAACCCTTGCAGTGATCCTCTTTTACCAGGAAGAAAAATTCTTCCTCTTCACCTGAAGTCTTTTCTTGCTGCCTGAGGCTGGCAAGGCCAATGGGATAGTAGCGGCAGCAAACAGGTCGGTCTGTGTAGACCTGACACCCCTCAGGGGTGACAAAGGGGCATTTCCCATCCTGATCCTCCAGCATCTTGAGCCTGGCAACAGGGAGCATGGTGATTCCAAGCAGTTCAGGCTCTGCATACAGGTGCAAAAAGGCATCAGAGGTGAGACCAAGGCGGTTCTTCAGCCTTACGATGTCATAAGGTGTCAGTATGATGTTCATGTTTCGACAGCAGTCTGTGAAACACGGAACGCCAGGATGGCATGCGAAACAGAACTTGCTGTCCCTTTCCATTCTGACAGGGGCAACGACACTGTCTTTCTGCCCTTTTTTGAGTATCTTATCAACTTTTTCTTCTACATGTTTGATGGCCATATACGTTTCTCCCGCAATACATCACTCAACCCGGTCAAGAGAGAGTGGAGGTATCACGTTGGATTTTCCTCCTGAGGTTTTGGAATGGGTTGTACAAACCACTGTGTACCGTAAACTGTAAAGTGCTACATGTAAACTGCCATTGTCCCATAAGCATTGTTTGGCAGTACGCTAACTGGTGTCCATCACAGATAGCCCCTTTGCCTTTTGGTCCCTAAGACGGGCCAGTGCCTCAGGCGTGTTGACGCTTATGAGGCTGAGATGGTCCAGACCCATGTCAGATATCTCTGTTTTTGAGATTATGCGGCAGGGCAGCTTGCAGAGGATCTTTCTCATACCGGTTAGGCCGTTTGCCATGAACATTTCCAGTACATGGGTAAGGGAGCTGTGCCATATGGCATGAAGGGGTTCCATGCCAGAGTCTGACTCCGGTACGACTACCGGTGCATAGCTATTGATCGATGCCATGTAGCGAAGGAAGCCAGGAGATACCGCTGGCATGTCACAGGCCAGGATCAGAACCCTTGGGGTCTCTGCCATGCAGAGTGCGGTATGAACGCCTGAAAGTGGGCCGTGTCCTGGTATTATATCCGGATATACAGGTATATCGAGGTGTCTGTAGGGTTGGGCGTCTGGCGAGATGATAATGATACTGTCTGTAACCGTCCTTGCTGCAGCCACGACCGAATCGATTACTGGCCTGCTGTTTAACCAGGGAGCAAGTGCCTTGTTTGAACCAAAACGGCTGCTCTTGCCACCGGCCATAATGGCCACTGACAGATATCTGAGATGCGGTTGCAGCATGCTGTGTGAAAAAACTGATGCGTCATTCATTTTTGTGCCTGTTGACAGCGAGGAAGTGGTGAGGAGACCAGATGTAAAGAGGGCTGTGGCCGTTTTGGGAAGACAGGACTTACATCTAATCCCTGCCAAATATTTTTCAACAAAGTGCCTGAAAAAAATATCCACCGTTATGGGTTTGTGCTGTTTATTGTTTTGTGCCTGATGGTGTCGTGCAGATATAAATTGTTATACTTGTAAAATTCGTTGATTTATGGTTTATAGTCCATGACATTGCAACTGTAAGCATTAAAATTAGAAGGTTGTATGAAATGGTGCAAAAAAATGAGGGTGGCGGCAGTTCTGCCGGCAGGGGAGCCATGCCTGGGCCATGTGTGAGCTATGTATTCTATGTGCCTGATTTCATATCAGACATGGCCTGTTCAAAAAAAAATTCCAGCTTTTTTTTAATCTCTTGACATTTTCATTTATTGATAATATATATCGCTTTGTGATTTACTGAGCGGAGATTCATTACCATGTCTACCCGTTAGGGCTCTGCGAAATATGGGCTGGGGGGCCTGAGGTGAGGTATTCAGGTGCTGTGCGGCATATTAAATCTGCCTTGCCGGAGTAACAGGGGAAGGCACATAGATATTTAATGTAGTAATCATTAATTCACTGAAAGGAGAGAATGTAAAATGGCACTAGTTAATCCGCATGGTTCAAAAAAGGAACTGATGCCTCTTCTTCTCAAGGGAACTGAGAGAGACGAAGAGATAAAACGCGCAGAAGGTATGAAGCGTATAGATATCACCTCCAAGGAGTCAGGTGATATCCTCATGCTGGGCATGGGAGCATTTACACCTCTTAACGGCTTTATGGTCAAGGAAGACTATGATGGTTGTGTAGAGGACATGAAACTCCGCAAGGTAGACCCAGGTACAATGTGGCCACTGCCTGTGACGCTGGCTCAGGATGACGTGAGCGGCCTCAGTGAGGGCGATGAGGTTGCCCTGTACGACAAGGAGACAGGTGATCTCATGGCCACCATGAAGATCGAGTCCATCTGGGAGCCGGACAAGAGAAAAGAGTGTGAGCTCTGTTTCAAGGGTGAAGGTCCTGACTCACAGAAGTTCTGGGAAGTGGCAGAGGAAGATCATCCTGGTGTACAGCAGGTGCTCAATTCAGGCAAGTACTACATCGGTGGCCCCATCAAGGCACTTAACGAGAAAGATTTCAAGCAGAAGTATGGCGAAGCCTACATGCATCCAGACGTATCCCGGAAGATATTCGAGGATCGCGGATGGTCAACAGTAGCAGCATTCCAGACACGTAACCCCATTCACCGTTCACACGAGTTTCTCACCAAGATCGCCCAGGAAGTTCTTGACGGCGTATTCATCCATGCCCTGGTTGGCAAGCTGAAAGAGGGTGACATCCCTGGTGAAGTCAGGATGAAGTGTTACAAGGCTCTCCTTGACAACTACTACAACATGGAGCGTACAGTCCTTGGTGTTTATCCTCTTGAGATGCGCTACGGCGGACCAAAAGAAGCACTGCTTCACGGTATCTTCCGTCAGAACTTCGGCTGCTCACACCTTATCGTAGGTCGTGACCATGCTGGTGTTGGTGATTTCTATGGCCTGTTCGAGGCACAGGAGATCTATGACAAGCTGTGGGATGGTGCCCTTGAGCTGCAGTGCATGAAGATTGACTGGACATTCTGGTGCCACAAGTGTGGCGGCATGGCCTCACTCAAGACTTGTCCACACGACAAGGAAGACCGCGTAGTGGTTTCCGGTACAAAGTTCCGCCGTCTCATGAGTGAAGGCAAGCCTGAGGATGTTCCGCCCGAATTCAGCCGTCCAGAGGTTCTGGCAATCCTCGCTGAGTACTACTCAGATCCAGAGGCAAGGAAGGCAAAGGTCAAGAAGGGTGCATTCGAGGACCTGAAGTAAGACTTCTGAACAACTGAAGGGCCAGTCCGGCCCTTCGTGATAATATTTTGGTGGCCAGGCCCCCTTGGGGGTCTTGACCAATAATATCCATAACCTTTAACAACAAAAATCAGGAGGTATTAAAATGCCAAGCTTTGTCAACCCCGAAAAGTGTGACGGTTGCAAAGGTGGGGAGAAGACTGCGTGCATGTACATCTGCCCCAACGACCTCATGGTTCTCAATCCAGATGAGATGAGGGCCTACAACCAGGAGCCGGATCAGTGCTGGGAGTGCTACTCCTGCGTAAAGATCTGCCCTCAGGGTGCAATTGAAGTACGTCACTACGCAGATATCGCTCCCATGGGTGGTTACTGCCAGCCCATGATGGGTACCGACTCCATTATGTGGACCATCAAGTTCCGTAATGGCAACATGAAGCGCTTCAAGTTCCCCATCAGGACAACTCCTGAAGGTTCAATCAAGCCTTACGACGGAAAGCCATCTCCTGGCGCAGATGCCTTGAGCAACGGCGCACTCTTCACAGAGGAGAACAGCGGCAGGGTAACCTCAACTCCTGCTGACTACGACTAATCGGCCCGGGAATTTTTTCCTGACTGACGCGATAACCAAAGCTTAAAAGATTTATTCCAAGGAGGATATAAATATGGCACTTCGCAACAAACCAACCTGGGAACTCCTGGCCGAGCCAGATCTCTCCAAGGTTCCTGTCGAAGAATATGAGTATGATGCACTGCTGGTAGGTGGCGGTATGGCATGCTGTGGCGCAGCTTTTGAGATTGGCAAGTGGATGCCTGAAGGATCAAAGGTCTGCCTCTGTGACAAGGCTGCTCTTGAGCGTTCCGGTGCTGTTGCACAGGGTCTTTCAGCTATCAATACTTACATTGGCGAGAATACCCCCAGTGACTACGTCCGCATGGTAAGGAACGACCTTATGGGTGTTGTCCGCGAGGACCTCATCTTTGACCTGGGCCGTCACGTTGATGATTCAGTACACCACTTTGAAGAGTGGGGTCTTCCCATCTGGAAGAAAGAGGGTGGTAACCAGGCTCCTCTGTCTGAGGGTGGTACACCTGTCCGTACCGGTAAGTGGCAGATCATGATCCACGGCGAATCCTACAAGAGGATCGTTGCAGAGGCAGCCAAGGCTGCTCTCGAGGAGATGGGTTATGACCTCCATGAGCGTATCTTTATAGTGAAGCTCCTCCTCGATGCCAACAAGGAGAACACCATCGCAGGCGCAGTTGGCTTCAGCGCTCGCGAGAACAAGGTATGTGTCTACAAGGCAAAGGCCATCCTGGTAGCATGTGGTGGTGCAGTCAACATCTTCCGTCCAAGGTCCACTGACGAAGGTAAGGGCCGTGCATGGTACCCCGTATGGAACGCTGGCTCCACATACACCATGTGTATGCAGGTTGGTGCCGAGATGACCATGATGGAGAACCGCTTCACGCCTTCACGTTTCAAGGACGGTTACGGTCCTGTTGGCGCATGGTTCCTCCTGTTCAAGGCTACAGTTGTTAACGGCAGTGGTGAGCACTATGTAAAGAGTGATGCTGCAAAGGCAGAGCTGGCCAAGTACAAACCCTACAGCGATGCAGCAGTGACACCTACCTGTCTGCGTAACCACCTGATGCTCTTCGAGATGAAGGAAGGTCGCGGCCCCATCTTCATGGATACCGCTGCAGCTCTCAATGCATTCCTTGATGAGAAGAGGGCTTCAGGAATGGACGAGAAGGCTCTGAAGAAGTACTGGAAAGAGCTGGAGTCAGAGGCATGGGAAGACTTCCTCGACATGTCAGTTGGCCAGGCCGGTCTGTGGGCCTCAATGAATATCGAGCCTGAGAAGGTAGGTTCTGAGATTATGCCTACTGAGCCTTACATGCTTGGTTCACACTCAGGCTGCTGTGGTATCTGGGTCAGCGGTCCCGATGAGGACTGGGTACCAGATGATTACAAGTGGGGCTACAACCGCATGACCACAGTTAACGGTCTGTTTACTGCTGGTGACGGCGTTGGTGCTTCTGGCCACAAGTTCTCCTCAGGTGCACACTCTGAGGGTCGTATTGCTGCCAAGGCAATGGCCAAATATGTGGTAGACAATGCTGACTTCACTCCTACCCTGTCCCAGAGCGCTGAGGAGCTCAAGGCAGAGATCTACAAGCCTGTAGTAACCTACTACGAGCACTATCAGAAGACCACTGACGAGATGGTCAACCCCAACTACATCAAGCCTCGTCACATGATGGAAAGGCTGATGAAGTACACCGACGAGTACGGCGGTGGCTGGTCTCCCTACTACATGACAAATGGCCATCTCCTCGATATCGCCATGAAGCAGCTCCAGTGGCTCCGTGAGGATGCAGAGAAGATGGCAGCTTCTGGTCTCCATGAGCTCATCAGGGCTTGGGAGAACCTCCACAGGATCTGGACCGTTGAGGATCACCTCCGTCACATCCAGTTCCGTGAGGAGAGCCGTTATCCTGGCTTCTACTACCGCGGAGACTTCATGCAGGTTGATGACAAGGACTTCGACGAAGGCGGCTGGAAGTGCTTTGTTAACTCACAGTACGATCCCAAGACCGGTGAGTGGAAGTGCATGAAGAAAAAATGTCACAAGATCATATCTGACTAATCCCAGTGGGAAGCTCAGTATGAATCGAGTGGATTGAATATGTCCAGGCACCGGTACGCCGGTGCCTGGCATTTTTTTACATGCCCCCGGCATCCCCGTGATAAATGCCTTTTGGGCAGAGGCGGTGTTCGGCGGGCTTTCTGCGGGACTGCAGGCAGGCCGCGGAATACCGGACGGCTTTAGCTGTGGCGGGTTTCCCTGGAAATTATCCACCGGAAATAAAGAAAAGGACAGGGCTGACTGCGCTGGCTTTTCTATGGTAAATATTAAAAAATTAACCCAAAAACCAGAAAAGGAGCGGGGAGATGAGCAATAGCATTCTCGTTGTTGGCGGAGGCTTCAGTGGCCTAACCGCTGCCGTCGAAGCTGCAGAGATGGGCTACGACGTTTACTTGGTTGAAAAGGAAAGCTACATGGGTGGGCGCGTCGCCCAGCTCAACAAGTACTTTCCTAAACTTTGTCCTCCAACATGCGGTCTTGAAATCAACTTCAAGCGTCTGAAGACAAATCCCAAGATTACCTTCTATAACCTCGCTGAGGTCGAGTCTGTCACAGGGCAGCCCGGCGATTTCACAGTCACATTGAAGGTAAATCCCAGGGGTACAACTCCTCAGTGTACCAACTGCAAGCCCGGTGAGGAGGCAGCTACCACAGAAGTTCCCAACGAGTTCAACTTTGGCATGGATACCCGAAAGGCCATCTACAAGGCTCATCCCATGGCCTTCCCCAACCAGTGCGTGCTTGACAAGGCTGCTGCACCTGAGTCCGAGATTGAGGCCATTGCTTCAGCCATGCCCAAAGGGCATGTGGTCCCTGACCAGGAGCCTGAAACGGTTGAACTCAATGTGGGTGCAATCATAATCGCAACAGGGTGGAAGCCGTATGACCCTGCCAATATGGACAACCTGTGCTTCAACTCCTTTGAGAATGTTGTAACCAACATGATGGTTGAGCGCATGGCCTCTCCTGCAGGTCCCACCGGTGGGGCTGTGGTTCGTCCTTCTGACAAGGAACTGCCCAAGAGTATAGGTTTCGTACAGTGTGCAGGCTCCCGTGATGAGAATCACCTTCCCTACTGCTCTTACATCTGCTGCATGGCTACCCTGAAGCAGGTGACCTATATCCGGGAAAACAACCCTGATGCAGATATCTATATCTTCTATATTGATATCAGGTCCCCTGGCCGCAAGTATGAAAACTTCTACAAGAAGATCAAGGCCGATGAGAAGGTACACTTCATCAAGGGTAAGGTAGCAGAGATCAAGGCAGGTTCTGCTGCTGGTAATGTTGTCCTGGTTGCTGAGGATACCATTGGTGGTGGCAAGATAGAGCAGGAGGTTGAACTCGCTGTTCTCGCCACTGGTATGCAGCCCACTGGAGCACAGGACAAGATTCCTGGCATAGATTATGACGAAGATGGATTTGTGGTTGAGAAAGATGGCATTACACCATGCGGCTGCGCCAAGAGGCCTGTAGACGTGGTATCGTCTGCACAGAGTGCTACAGCCGCTGCTCTTAGGGCCGTTCAGACTGTAAGGAGGGCTGGCTAATGTCTAAAAAGATTGGACTTTACATATATACTGGAGACGGTATCAAAGATGCCGTGGACGTGGACAAGCTTGTTGAGCTGGCCAGTGGAGAACTTGGCTGTGCAGTAGTGAAGACAAGCGATGACCTCTACTCAGCCGATGGCGCGGCCATGGTGAAGGCTGATGTGGAGTCAGAGGAACTGAATGCTGTTGTGCTTGCTGGAGTTTCTCCAAGGTATGACTTTGCCGGTTTCTCTTTTCCCGGGGTCTATGTGGAGAAGGCAAGTCTCAGGGAACTCGTGGTATGGAGCCACCAGATACCTGCTGACGCCGAGGATGCAGACGCCCAGAAGGAGCATGTGCAGGAGCTGGCTGAGGATTATCTCCGCATGGCAGTTACCCGCTGCCAAAAGGCTGAGATCCCTGAGCCTGACAAGATGGAAGATTGCAACACCAAGATTCTTGTGATCGGTGGCGGAATTACAGGTATGACCGCTGCTATCGAGGCCGCAGAGGCAGGGCATGAAGTAACTCTGGTTGAGCGCGAGGCCCAGCTCGGTGGTTTTGCCGCCAAGCTGCGCAAGCAGATTCCTGTTGGCCCTGAGTACTCTGCTATGGTGGATCCCATAGTCAATGAGCTCATAGAAAAGGTAAGCAGCAACTCCAAGATCAGCGTGCGTACAGGCACGGAGGTAGCCCGTGTGGCAGGCGTGCCAGGTGCCTTCAGGGTCTCTTTGAAGGCTGCAGGCTCGAAGAGTGAGTGGGATGCCCCGGTTCCCCTTACTGACGAGGAGAAGCTGGATGAAAACGGTAACGAACTCTCTGCCGAGGATCAGAAGAAGAAGTATGATGAAAAGAATGAGGGGCGTCATGACTACATGGAAGAGGACCCCAACGCAGAGATTCATGGAGCAGTAGTTCTGGCATCCGGGTGGAAACCCTATGAGCCTGCTGAAGACGAGTTCCCGCATCTTGCATGGGGTAATGCCAATGTCATCACCAACGTCCAGTTCGAGGAGATGGCAAAGGCTGGAAAGATTACCAAGCCAGACGGCTCGCCGGCAAAGAGTGTGGCATTTGTCATGAGCCCGGGTGGTGGCGATGACGACGCAGACTTCCCCTATGCCTCTGCTACAACCAGCCTGGTAGCACTCAAACAGGCCAAGTACGTTAGAGAAGATTATCCAGAAGACGGCAGAGCCTACATCTTCTATCAGCATATGAGGACTCCTGGACAGTACGAGTATTTCTACAAGGGCCTCCAGGATGATCCTGGCATCTTTCTGACAAAGGGTGCTGTAACTGAAGTTGCACCTGGTGACAGTGGTTTGACCGTCAAGGTAGAGAAGACAATCCTCGGTGAGGACATTGCAGTGGATGTGGATCTGGTGGTCCTTGCCACTGGAATGGTACCTACCACTAAGGATGAGGCAGTGGTAAACTTTGCCTACAGGCAGGGTCCTGCATTCCGTGATCTTGACCTCATGGGCGGCTACTGTGATTCCAACTTCATCTGTTTCCCGTATGAGACCCGCCGGACCGGTGTTTATGCCGCAGGCGGTGTTCGTCGCAGCCTCACCATTGAGGAGTCCATGGAAGACGCAGCCGGTGCTGCACTCAAGGCCATGCAGTGTCTTGTAGCAGCGCAGGAAGGCCATGCTGTACATCCCAGGACTTGGGACTTTGATTATCCTGATTTTTACTTCCAGCGTTGTACCCAGTGTAAACGCTGTACTGAGGAGTGTCCTTTTGGTGCACTTGATGATGATGAGAAGGGTACTCCAAAACCCAATCCCACCAGGTGTCGCCGCTGTGGAACCTGTATGGGTGCATGTCCTGAGCGTATCATCGGCTTCAAGGATTACAATATCGACATCATTGGCTCAATGATCAAATCCATTGAAGTACCAGATGATGATGAAGACAAACTCAGGATGGTCTGTTTCGCATGCGAGAATGACGCATATCCAGCTCTGGATATGGCCGCTGCGAGAGGTGCTACTTGGTCGCCGCTTGTACGAATCATCCCGGTGCGCTGCCTTGGTTCAGTCAATGTGTCCTGGATTAAGGATGCCATGTCAAGCGGTATGGATGGTGCTCTGCTCCTTGGATGTAAATACGGTGACGATTACCAGTGTCACTTTATTAAAGGTAGTGAACTCGCCAATGCCAGGATGGCAAACGTGGCTGAGTCACTGAATTCTCTCGGCATGGAGCCTGAGAGGGTAAAACTGGCCCAGGTGGCTATTGATGAATACGACAAGGTTGCTGATATCATCAATGACTTTGTTGAAGAAGTAGTCGGCATGGGTCCCAATCCGTTCAAGGGATGGTAGGAGGAGCATGCAATGTCTGAAGTAACAAAAGTTCAACCGGATCTCGCCTTTATCAAGGGCGTTATGGAAGCAGGCGGTGATACCGTTAACAAGTGTTATCAGTGCGCCACCTGTTCAGTTGTCTGTCCTCTCTCTACCGAGGACAGTCCATTCCCAAGGAAGGAAATGTTGTGGGCACAGTGGGGACTTGCCTCCAAGATTGCAGGTGACGCCGACGTTTGGCTCTGCCATCAGTGCGGTGACTGTTCAACATACTGTCCGCGTGGCGCCCAGCCTGGTGATGTGCTTGGTGCAATCAGGAATAACGCCATACGTTATTATGCTGAGCCAAAGGCCCTGGCAGATATGCTGACTACCACGTCAGGTGTACTGGGGACCATTATTGCGTCCATGGTAGTGTGGCTCATTGTTGGTTTCCTGTGGTCTCTTCACACAGGTGAACGTTTCCCGTTCCCTGAGGGAGAGGTGGCTTACCACAAGCTGTTTACATTCGTACCCATTGATATCGTTGTATTGCCAGTGGTAGGTCTGGTGGTATGGGCCTCGTACAAGGGTGTATCCAACTTCTGGGCAGATATCAACAAGAGCCTTGGAGTAGTATCCTACACTGGGACAACTGCCAGTCCGGCTATGGGACCGCTGTTTAGCAAGTATCTGGTACCAGCAGTCAAGGAGATACTGGCGCATACAAGGTTTGCCAAGTGTGGTCAGACTGCAGAGAGGGCCAAGGGGCACAAGTGGTTGCTGTGGTCGTTTATCATACTGTTCTTTGTGACAGGTATCGTGTTCTTTATAAACGACTTCGTCTACCTGTTACTTGGCCTTGGGCACTTTACACCAATGCCTCTGTACAACCCCATCAAGATACTTGCCAATATTGGCGCCATCATGATGATTGCCGGTATCGGTATGATAATTCAGATGAGGCAGCAGAAGACCGAGGAGGGTGTCCTCAAGAGTTCAGAACAGGACTGGATACTCATATGGCTGATCTTCGCAGTGGGTGTTACAGGAATCGGTGCCGAGTTCTTCAGGCTGCTTGGCATTGGCGCTATTGCCTACACTGTTTACATAATTCACCTTGCAACAGTGCTTACGCTCTTCCTTTCGCTGCCATACACAAAGTTTGCGCACCTGCTTTACAGGACGACTGCATACGTGTATGAATTATGGCGCAAGGACGTTCTGGCTGGCAAGGCTGGATTCGGTCTTGAGAAAGAGATCATTCCGCCTGCTGAGTTAGGTAAGAAGGGAGAAGAGGAATAAGGGGCTGTTTGATCGGCTAATTTTTTCTCTTAAATATCCGAAGAACGGGGTCGGTATAACGGCCCCGTTTTTTTGCCACCCGAATTGAACGATTCCCAAGTTTGCATGGGGCAAGGTGGAGGATACGCAGATCTACTGTCGTACTGTCAGGTATCCGCCACGTAGCAGGTCATGCGAAAAGCAGCAACAATGCACTGTAATTAAAGTGAAACAAAATCCCGCATGATTTGAAAGCTCAATTTTGGTGACACTAACTGACTGACAAGATATATTTTTGTAGTCTTCTGTGTGGCCTGAATCTGCAATTTTGCAGTTGCCAGGTAATATAAGAAGATATCGTGCTGTCCTTCCTGTTATTTTGGGAGGTTAGGCATGGTTGCAAGAATTTTCGTTTCTTCAAAAAAAATACTTGCAATTTTGCATTTACATACTATTATTTCCACCTCAGTTTAGGCTGGCGTAGCTCAATTGGCAGAGCAGCTGATTTGTAATCAGCAGGTTGCGGGTTCGAGTCCCATCGCCAGCTCCACAGAAGTGGAGGGGTTCCCGAGCGGCCAAAGGGGACAGACTGTAAATCTGTTGGCGACGCCTTCGGAGGTTCGAATCCTCCCCCCTCCACCATGATCTTTTCACCATACGGCAGTTAGAAAACGGCACGGATGTTTGCTTGGGGTGTCTTGGGGAAAGGACATGACCCATCGGCTGAGACAGCCGTTTTTTTGTGTATTTATCAATGAACCAACCAGCCTGACAGGCATGGTTCGAATAATATATAAATTATCTGTTTGGTGCAGATAATTGTTGATGGCAGGCGGGAATAGCTCAATTGGCTAGAGCATCAGCCTTCCAAGCTGAGGGTTGCGGGTTCGAGTCCCGTTTCCCGCTCCAAAAGCCCACGTAGCTCAGTCGGTAGAGCACTTCCTTGGTAAGGAAGAGGTCACCGGTTCAATCCCGGTCGTGGGCTCCAGTATCCAAACAGGTCGGCATGTTGTGAGTAGGGTGCGTGGTCCTTTTAAACCTGCCTCTATTTTTAATCTCGAGTAGTGATCCCGATAGACTCCTGTGCAGATACTGATGGTCGGCAAAGGGTGCGAGCTGGGCTGAATGTACCTGCAGGCCGTAAAATACCACTGAAAAGAAATTATACTGTAAATCTGGAGAGACATAATCATGGGCAAGGAAAAATTTGAGCGAACCAAACCGCATGTCAACGTGGGCACCATAGGCCATATTGACCACGGTAAGACGACACTGACAGCAGCGATTACCCGAGTCCTGGCAGAGAAGGGCAAGGCCCAGTTCACTGCCTTT
>CAZXAK010000043.1:0-1674 GCA_964638145.1 uncultured Desulfobacterales bacterium
TGATTTCTTCTTTAACCCTGTTTTTCATCTCTTCTTTCTGAGCCATAAGTCTGTCAATCCTGGGCTGATGATAGGCCTTGGCCGCCTCCTGTACCTCCTTGACCATACTCTTTACGTCAAATCTGGGGATAGCAAGGCCAGCCGTGGGGGATTTTTCCGGCGGTTTGCCAGGTTTGGGTAATGAAATGTTCACGTTGTTCTCCGCAGCCATGTCTGCCGGGAGAAACTGCATGAGGAAGTCACGTATACCCTGTTCTCTGTGGATGTCGTACAGTGTCTTTCCATTTGGAATGAGGGCAGGGGTGGCATTATTAAATATCTTTTCCCAATTTTTCCATTCCCTGCCTGGTGTGCCATCTCCTGTGTCAGACAGCACGGATATTACCAGTGATGCGTTGCTAAGGGCCTTTGTCGCAGTTTCATCCGGTTCTTTATCGTTAGGGGACATGGCAAGTACTGAACAGACATCTCCTATCTCCTGTTCAACCAGCCAGGCGAGCATTTCGTCCTGGACATGGACAATGGGTGCGCAGTCATCGGTTGCGGCAAGAAAGAGCGGAGATGTGCCAGAGCCTGGGATAGTGACATCCCTGTCTGTCTCAGTTGGATTGCCAGGCCGTATTCGAACACTGATAAGTGTGGCCTCATGGAATCTGGGCAGCACTATGCCTGCAGGAAGTTCAACCTGCTGCCGCGTCTCACCCCAGTCAGCCATTTCCTCCAGTGTGTTTTCGGTTATGATCCCGAACCAGCCACGCTTCAAGGTGTAATCCTTAAAACCCAGTTGGTGCAGCATGGTACGGGCTCTGCTGTCCTGTTCGAGGTTCTTGCGCCAGTTGATCACCAGTGGGAAGCCACGGTCGTGCCAGGGGTTGATTTTTCGATGTGGAAGGAGATCGTCAGGGTTTATGCCTGCCTCTGCAAGCTGCTGTGGGGTAAGTTGTTTTTTCAGTGCTTCCGACAGGTTTGCATAGGCCCGTTCCTTCTTCTGCAGTACCTGCTGTGCCCTGCTTAACACCTTCTCAAGGTTTTCCTCTGCCCGGTCAAGGGTTTGGCGCATGCGGTCAAACATCTTCAGATCAATGTAAACGAGGTGTCCATATTGGGAGTGCATTTCCCTGGCCATTTGCTCCTGTTTTGCCAGCAGGCCGCGGCTTTCTTCGATGGTCTTTCTGCCCCTATCAATTATCTCCTCTACGGACCTGTGCATGTGCGGAGCCTTGCCCGTTGCCTTGAGTTTGGCATATTCAACCATTTTGGGGGTTTGGCGAGCCTTTTTCAGGATGTCGGCGATCTTTTCCTTGGCGGCTTCAAACGGGGCCATATCAATGTCCACCGTGCGGTTCCAGAATTTTTTCTGTTCTTCATAGTAATGTTCAATAGATTTCCCGGGCTCATCTGCAGATTCGGCAGCAATATAGATACGTTCTATGTCTGCATACTCGTCATCAAGTACCTCAATGGTGCCGCGAAACAGCATCAAGCCCCTCAAAATGGTAGGAAAGAGCCAGACAGTGTCTATGTTATGATTTACCTCAATAAATTCGGTTGGAGCATCCTGGGTCAGTTCTTTTTTTCGTGTGATGAAACAGCGCGGTCTCTGGGCCGGAAGGCTGGAGCGGATGATTTCCAGCTCCGGGTGCATGTTACGTAGTTCAATCTCTTCGCTGCCTG
>CAZXAK010000044.1:0-13247 GCA_964638145.1 uncultured Desulfobacterales bacterium
CCCCTGCACATGGCAGGGGTAAGCCGGAGCTTCCAGAGGTAGGTCCCCAGGCAGAGCATGGGGACCAGCGTTTTTAACAGTAGGCTACCTGGCTGGGGCATGGAGTCTTTGCTTAACAGGGCACCAGCTTATACACGTTACCAGTCCCGTATCACCTCTATAAGACCAGGCTGGCCGGCATAATTCCTGGCACTTGAATACCTCCAGTGCTCCGGCCTATCCACATATCCCCTCTTCACCGGATTGAAATGCACATAATCCAGCTTTTGCCGCATAACTGCTTCTGACTCGATTAACTGGGGATGCGTGCCTTCCTCCCAGAGCTGATATTTTGAGTCTGTCTTGTACGCACGCTTCATCAATTCCAGTTGTTCAAGAAGCCTGTTCGCCCCTGCATATTTCAGTTGCGCAAGAATCTGTTTCCCTGTCCATGATTTAAAGCGCCGGACATCTTTGCTCAGATCCTGGGAGCTTGCTATAAAATGGATATGATTTTCTAGGATGACATAACCATAAAGTCTGAAATCAGCAGTTTTCTGCAAAAATTTCCACGAATTAAGGACAATCTCCACAGTTTGCCTTCGAGTAAACACAGGCAGCCAGCCGTTTACAGTAGAAGTCATAAAACATGGTTGGTCATTACTGCCTACAAAACGGTAACGGCTTCGCGGCATAGATATTCCCTCGCTGATAAAAACAGAAACTTCAGAACATAATCACATGTCATACCAGCCTCCCGCTGGTCTCCTGGTCCCCGGGCAGGGCATGGAAACCAGCGAAACGTCAATGCGTTTTTCAGGGAGCTTGAAGAAGCCCCGGAGTTCAAAGCCCTGCTTGCTTAAAAGGACAACCTGTCCAGCAGCCCCTCCCCCCTGGTTCCCACGCTCCTGCCTGGGAACCGATCAGACATGAAGCTCCTGCTTCATATCCTTATATTTCACCCAGCGTTTACGATACCTCTGCACCTGGCAGGGGAAGCCGGAGCTTCCAGAGGTAGGTCCCCAGGCAGAGCATGGGGACCAGCGCAATTTCCTGGCAACTTAATTTTTTTCGGTCAAGTCATTCTGTCTCTTCTGCCTGCATCTTTTCAAAAAGAGTGCAGGTCTGCCTTAAACAGTCCAGGAAATATCCGGCCTTTTGCTCCACATCATCCTTCATCCGGGCACGGCCAATCCAGGCGTGATCAAGTCCGTTCCTGTAATCTGAAAGTTCTTTTGCAAGAGGCAGCTTGCCTTGAATCAAAGGATCAAGTACTCCGGCCTCCCTGAGTTTTCTGTACCAGGGCTCTATCCTCTCTTTCTTTTCCATTTCTTTTCCTGAGAACTTCCACTCTTCTTCAGGGTACTGCAGCATGTTAAAAAAGAGGTCTCCATAATATTTCTGACGTTTGCGCCTTTTATTTGCTTTCATCTTCTCTGTCTGTTCAAAAAAGGGCATGACCAGAGAGCTGAGCCACTGGCGCATTACTGTAAATGCCTGCATCATGAGGTCATGCTGTAGCAGCAGTTCAACAAGCTCAAGCTGCTGCCGGAAATAGGTCACTGCATAACCATCACGGTCAGGATTCTGTATCTTTTCTTCACAAAGCGACGAAAATTTCTTTTCGAGCAGTTCAAGAAGTTCGATTGTTCCGGCATCTGTTCCGGCCTTCAGTTCTGATATTTTTTTCATAAGCCCGCAGACTTCGCCAGATACGTTATTGACATCTACGTTTTTGATCCTTCTGGTGAGGACCTGGCAAGAAGAGACGAATTCACGGTTTGACAAAGCCGGAAACTGCATACTGCCTGTCATCTCTGCGGCTTCTGCCAAACCTGCTGCATCTGCATCCTCTGCCAGCCTGTTCATTGCATCTGCCCAGATGTTGATATCGTAAAACGAACGCATATCCACAATAGGAGCACAGTTCCTGTCAGCCTCGTATGCGCCGTATAGTACATGCTCAAGCAAAATCTTCTTGGTCTTTTGCAGGAAGTTTATCGCAGTGGAAAAGATTATGGGGATGGAACGGTATCCATGCGTAAGATCCACAGTGAGGTGATCACCATGTTCAATTACATTGAATATCTCTTCAAACCATCGCCACTGTCCCTGTTTCGTCATATCCTCTTCAAGTTCAACGAAACTTATTTCGGCCTTTGCACCACACCTTTCAAAAAGCGCCAGCAGTTTTTCACCATGCACTTTGCGTGATTGCTGTGTTGTTGCTATAAATATGACATCGAAGTAATCTGTCCCCAGCAGTTCCTGCTCTGCTATCTGAACAAAACGGGTCTCTGATGACTTCTGGCCCTGAAACTCATACACTGTTTTGTTGTAATTGTTTTTGTTCCTTTCCTTGTTAAACGGTCCCAACCCCAAAAAACTCAGATAAACCTTTCTTGACATTTTCTTTTCCATTACTTTCCATATTCCCTGAACCGCACATGGCGAAATCTGTGCACTATCTCAATACTGCCATCTTCATGTTCAATCTCACGCGAAATCCTTCTGGTTGTGGCGTAAACCGGCTTGAGGTCACGTGCCCTGGCATATTCCACCACCAGATATGTTGCACCGAAATCACCCTGCACCAGGAGATAATCGCCGGTACCTCCTTCCATATCAATCCATTGAAAAACAGGCCGCAGCACCTGTCCGATCTTCTCGGCATCTGGTGGCAGTGACTTCCATAGGGTGCCAATCTCTACAGGGGGAAAAGAGAATTCCTTGACACCGAGAAGATCAATGGCATCAAGCTCCTGTTCATCAGTGAGCCTGTGATTAAAAAGAATGAGAAACTTTGACATAAAACACCTCCGACACTATACCCTTTTACACTATACCACCGCGATGCTTTGAAACCAAATTCCACCCCTGTACCGTATACCCCGTACCGTATACCGTGTACCCAATACCTTGTACCGCACACCTCCTGCATCTCAGACTGCCCTGAACCTTTCTGTATGCGGTTTTTCACCAGGACCAGTCCACTCCACAGCCTTCAGACAACTCCTGCAAAGCTGGTAATACCTGACACTGTCCTGCTCGTGGTCGATTAGCGCTTCAAACCGCTCCTGGAGTTTCAGAAACTGTCTTTCAGTAACAGATGGACATTCAAAAACGGATTTCTGCACACGGTATCCCACCCCTTTGAGCGCCTTTACCACCCTGTACCTGATGCGGTCATCACTTATGTCAAAACAGATCACCATGAACACGAATGACACCCTGGCATTTAACTGTTGTAGCTGCAGCCGTATAACCTGCAAGTGGCAGAAGTAACAAAATCCACGGTCAATATGGCATAAGAAATGGTCTGTAGATCTCTGCGCCATCATTGAGCGACCTTGCAAAGAGCCTGGCCTGTCCGTGAATTATCATCCTTATGCTTGTAACTTCATCAACTGCCGGATAAAAAACCCTGTGCTCCATCTGTTTTTCATACGCAGCTATAAGTGCCCTGCTCACAGCAGGCTTCATCTCTACCGGCCGGTCTCCAGACTTCAGCGCCTTTCTGAAGACAAAATCCTCAGGTACCAGCACCTTCCTGTTTATCAGGGTAAGGACCATGCGTTCTGCCCATGCACGCCACTCCTCCACCAGATCACAGGCAAGGGATGGCCTTCCCCTGCCAGGTTCGTGCAGTGCCCCAAGGTATGGATCAAGTCCTGCAACCTTCAGGGCATTTTGCACTTCATTTGTAAAGAGTGTATAAACAAATGAGAGCAGGGCATTGACAGGATCACGTGGTGGTCTTCTGTTGCGACCTGAAAATACAAACCTGTCATTTGATATCAGCGTGCCGAGAACACCATACAGAAGCCTTGCCCCGTAACCTTCAAGGCCCCGTATCCTCTCAAGGTCATCCTCTTTTTCAAGTTGCCTTGAAAGCGCCCTTATCTGAAGGGCAACAGAGGCGAGTTCCGGTATGTTGCGTTGCACTGCCCTGCGTCTCAATAATCGGATATGATTCTCAAGTTTGCCTGCCACAACAGCCTTTGCTGTCTGCACCTTGAATGTATTGTCTGAAAGACGCACATACTGCTTCTGACGCAGCTCTACATGCCCTGTATCATCCAGAAGCAGACGGGCACGAAACCTGCCTGTGGGGGTCATAAACACAGTGTCAACCTGGTTTCGGATCAGAAAATCAAGCACTGCGCCGGTCAGGGAGTTCCAGCCTGAGATGACAAGGCGTTTCAGACCCGTTGCTGGTATGGTCTGAACGACCTTCTTGCCCTTCATTATCTTCAGGCTGTCACCGTCCTTCCTGAGGTAACATCCCTGTTCAACTATATAGAGAGAATCCATAAGCGTTTCTGATCAGGTTTTTCACACCTGCCGTTCAATTTCCCATCGAACACCCAGTTCAGGCCCCGTTTTGCCGTGATGGATTTTACAAAAATCTCTCCACCATCCTGATAGCAGTCCTGAGATTCTCAATGGCGTCTTCAAGATTCGCCACCTGTTCAGATATCGGTGCCTGTGCCCGGTCATTTTCTGTATATTCCTTCAGGTGCAGGAGCGGATGCGCATATCCTCCTGGTTTGAGATCAAACGTGCATGGCAGTTCCGAGTTGGGCTGCTCTAACAGGCTGTGAATCCTCTTGCAGCCAAGGGGCGTGCCGCGCACCCTTGAAATCTTGTAATCGAGCAGCGGCCTGTTGTACTCAGAGAGCCTTGAGAACAGGTGGTGGAGAAGGCTCCTGCCCCTGGGCAGGTGGGGCAGGGTGCCAAGCAGCACCTTTTCTTCCCTGATACTCAGTGAGCGGGAAGACCTGATCGTTGCGAACAACTGGCCAAGCATGGGGCACTTGACCTCGAGTGCTGCAAGCTCAGGGTACTCTGCGGCCCAGGCCGCGTGTCTCGGATGAACCATCACCTTCACGCCACCACGGCATGAGGCAAGCTTCGTGACCGACTCAGGGGCAGACGGCCTGAAGTTTCTGACAAACTCGAGCTGGACTTCAGTATCCCTGCTTCCTGTACCAAGAAGCCATGACTGCTTGCCTGTGACCCTGTGAATGCCAAGGGGCAGCTTGACGAGGTTGCCAAGCCCCTTGCCGGAAAGCCTGTCCTGCTTTGGGAATACCTCGAGTGAAAAGCAGGTAATATCGTGCTTTACCTGGTCAACCATGCCCTGAAGTGCTAAGCGCATCTCGCCTGCGTCAACCGGCTCTGATACAGGAAACCAGAAGTGATATCCCTTTCCGCCGCTTGCCTCAGCAAGGAATCGCAGGCCGGCGTCAGATGCCATGTCAGCAATTCTCTTCAGCACGTATTCGGCCTCTCTCTGTATAGCTGAACGGTTTCTGCGCATCTTTTCCGGTGCACGAAATGGCCCGGCCAGGTCTATGTCAATGACCCCTGTATGGACAGTTGAATCCTCTTCAAGAAGATATATCCCGTATGTCTTCCTGCCTGACAGGTGCTCCCTCACGTCGTTCATGGTCATGGGCCGGCGCACCGGCACATAGCCCTGGCGCTGCTGTTCCTTGTCTGCCCACTGCCTGGCAAATGCGTTGTATCTTCCGCGAAAGATGTTCATGTATGCCCTGATCCCCTGCTCCTGTCTGCGCAGGTCAGCAAATGGGCTGGTCAAGTCTGCATCTGCTGATTCATCAGGTGATTCAGCCACACTGTCATAACGGCTGCCGGCATTTTCGTTTATCCACTGACTGAGCCTGTCCGTTGGGACATGCTCCGATGCCCTGGCCCTGAGTCTCAGCAGGTCGCTGCGTTTTCCGAGCAGTACCAGGGTTTCAAGGTGTTCCCTCCATGCCTCTTCCATATCCGGATGCTTCTTATTCAGCCACTCCAGGATTTCTATGGAAAGATCATGAAGGCCGTGCTGCTGCAGGATGCGCACGCATCGCAGGGCATCTTCAGGTTCGAGGCCTTGATAAAAGGCGTTGTTCCTGCCTGCCTTTTCCACAAAGTTTCTGCCTTCGTGGTCAAATGGCGCTGATTCCATGCGTTTCAGAAGCAGGGACCAGTCACTGTCAGTATGGATAGGGTCTGTCTGGCGCCCGACGTTTTCTGATAATGGATTCATTTTTCGATCTCCCGTCTGCCCATCACTCAAGACAGCCTTCATAATCCTGAATTGAGCGATTCCCAGGTTTGCATGAGATGCAAGGCGGAGGATACGCAGACGTACCGTTGTACTTCAAGTATCCCACAGGTAAGCGAAGATTCCGAGGCAGCAGATCATGCGAAATTGGGAATCCCGCAACGGTTTCAAATTATGTAGAAAGCAAAACAGTTACAGCAAATCCGTTGGGTGACGAGTAATTTTACAAAAAACAGCATTAATTTGCTGTAATTAAAGATAAAACAAAATTTCACATAATTTGAAACGCTCAATTCAGGATAATCATTATTTGCTTTAGCTATGTTACAAGGCAGATGGCTGGCCGGTTGGCTCCATGCTGTTCCTGCCTGACTACCTGTCTTACTACAGAGAGCAGGCGTCCCAGGCCCGGGTACTGGAAGCGTCTTGTCGTAAGGTCT
The DNA here is from genome assembly GCA_964638145.1 of uncultured Desulfobacterales bacterium. Taxonomy (GTDB): domain Bacteria; phylum Desulfobacterota; class Dissulfuribacteria; order Dissulfuribacterales; family QOAL01; genus S144-17. The sequence goes on from CAZXAK010000044.1 coordinate 6,496, forward strand.
TCGAGCACCTCCAGGGCCTTGACGTTTCTTCCAAGCCCGTGAAGCGCTGCGGCCTGCCAGAACAGGGCCTCGTTCGATGCGTTTCCAAAGGTGTGCTCGCAAAAACTGGCAGCCTCTGACGCCGCATTCAGGGCATGTTCCATGCGTCCAGCCGCATAGTGAATCCTTGCAATCCGGATGAGTGCCACATGCCGGGTGCGCCGGTCACGCTCAGCACAACCTTCAAGGAGCTTTAATGCCTCGTCCATCCTCCCTGCGGCAACCAGGCTGTCTGCGTGAGTCCACTGGACATAGGGCCTGCGCCTGTTCCGGGCAATCTTCTCAATATAGGTTAACGCCCTGTCACTGTTACCGGCGGCAAGACAGCAGCGCGCTGACAGTTCGTACACGTACTCTATGCCCTCACCCTTTGGTGCCCTGTAGGCAGCAGTATCCAGGTGGTCAAGCGCCTCTTCTGGACGGCCCAGGGTGTGCAGTACCTTTCCCATTGCAAAATGCTTGAACACTGCTGATACATGGTCCTGGTCACGATCTTCATCCATGACCCGTTCCAGCACTTCCAGGCTCCTTGCCGGCATGCCAAGCTTCAGCAGGGAGGAGGCCAGGTGATACAGGGCCCGGATGAACTTGGGACGCTGCTGGTGACGTTCCTTCTTCTCTTCATCTGACAACCTGTCCCAGTTTGCTACCGCCTTCTGGAACAGGGGGACGGCCTTTCTCGGCTTGTCCTCGATCTCCTTGTAAAGAATGCCCTCACGATAGAAGAAGGTGACCGAGTCCGGACGAAGCTCCTGTGCCTTTGTGAAATGCCTGTGGGCAAGGTCGATCATCTCCCGCCTTCTCTGCGGAGTCAGTAGCTGGCGCTTGACGCGTGCGGTATAGAGCAGGTCAAGCGCCGTGTACGCCAGGCTGTAGTGCGCCATTACATTGTCCGGGTCATTTTTTAAGACCGGCTTGACGCACTTTATGGCGTCCTGATGACGACCGGCACGCCCGAGGGAAAACGCCACTTCCTGCCTTATGCCAGCATCCATGCCCGCCATGCACAGATCAGCGAGCTTTTCCTCTACCGGATAGAACAGTGCGTTTATGTCCTCCCACCTCTTTTCATGTTGAAGTTCCTTAATCTCGGAGAGTACACGCTGGTACTCCCTTTCCGCCTGTTTGCTCATCCAGGGAGATGTAGCAAGGCTCTGCATGAAGTCCTGCCCGTTTGAAGGAGACGGAGTGTGCTTCCGTCCGGTCGCAGCGGGCTGAAGCTCCACCCTGCCGATAACCCTTGCCCTGGTTTCATTGTCATTCTGAAGAGCGTTTGAATCCTTCATGTGAGTTTCTCCCTGTTATGCTAATGATATTTTTAAGCCTGATGTTTCTGCCTGGAATGACATGTGGCAGTATGCGGCGGAGGACAGTTTTCCAAAAAATACTGAAAAGCAGGTGTACCCCGCCTTGTATGAGTTGTACGGTCATGGACTGGTTTTTTTGGCGGAAGTTTTGAAAATTGATGACTAAAATGTATAATATTCTGAAATAACAATTAATTTTAAAAAGAATAGATGCGGCCAATGGGGTTGGGTACGTGAATCAATCGAAAATCGACATATTTCACAAATGGCATTACAATGACGTCCTGTTACAGGACACCTCTATGGCAGATGGTGTCTTTTTTCACGGTGTAAAACTAATCGGTTGTAATCATTCTTGATGAAATATTTGTTATCGGTTGCAACCATGAAAAAGCACCAGTTGCCTTTGCCAAGGTCTTCTGTATTTCAGGGGGCCTGTAGTATGCAATGACACAATAGCGGATATATCTACAAAGATTTTTGACCTTGTATGCCAATGCGATAATTTTTCAAATAGCAACTTGCTGATTAGGCAGGCAATAGTGGTGGAACACCATATCAATGCGGGCAGGAGTGGTTTGGCTATACAGAATCAAATAATCGACATGTTCAGGCAGTGGCTGGGAAGTGATGAGGCAATTACCTACCTTGAAACTTGTGCGGCCCGTACACTCGAGAACCCTTCTTTTGCCAGCATCCCTGAACTTGGGCTGCTGACAGACTTCAAGGACTCCGGTAGTGTTTCATCAGCAGAAGAGTTAGCGCAGGAGATCATCGTATTTATCCTTGATTCTTGTCTTGCAGACATCCAGTCTCGTCCTGAGGAAATGAATTTTTTGATGCAGGGGCAGTTTCAGGTTTTCATAAGCCACTCGGTAACGCGCTATTGCAATTATATTAAAGACAGGGCGCGTGGCCGTGACAGGGACCCGGTAAGGTATCTCTACCGAAGATACAGACAGATACTCTCTGCTCAACCCGGTTTTAAAACAGGCAGCCTGCCGGCAGGTGGCATGTGGTACGCCAAAATCCAGGGTGGGCATGGTGGCCATGAACGGGATGGATCAGTCCCGGGCCATCATACATGGCAACAGGTCCCTGATTCGTACCAGCAATGGGATTTCCCTGAGGATATCTTTTCACATGACCGTTCTGTTGAGAGGCAGCTTTTTACCGGCAAGGTCCTTTTGAAAATTGCGGATTTTTTCTGGGAACTCGGGCAGGAATACGGCATGGAACAACGTGTGCCCATATGGGAGTTAGTAAACTATACTACGGTGCGTTTCCCGTGGTTAACGAGGTATACAGCCGTATCTGTCAATGATAATTCGGGAAGTGATATCATGGATGAACAGGCATGGGAACAGACTGTTCCCGCGCGTTCAGATGATCTATTTTCAAACCCTGATGAACTCGCGGCCCTTGCCTTGTCTGTAAAAAGTATTATGGCATTTGCGCATGATTTTGTGTCAAAATGCTCTCATGAAGAGTGCACGGTCTTTTTGCTCAAGGCGCGGGGGGTTAAGCTTCGTGTGATAGCCGAGCGCCTGGGCCTGAGGGATACGAACAGGGTCTATACCCTGTTCCGGAGTTTTTCACGAAAGCTCAGCAGTTTTATGACGTCATGGCCAGGGCCAGGGTTTGACGAACTGCCGGAAGAGGCCAAGGCTATTTTTATGGATGGCCTGAAGCGTTGCTGCAAAAACAGGTTGGCGGGACCGTAGATTACCATAAGGAATAATCGGATATGTTGGTTAACTCATATCCCCATTTCCGGTGTGTCGGTGTGGAAGTGTATGCCCTGGCACCATAGATCATACTCCAGGAATCCGAATTCATGTCTGATGATAGTGCAAAAAACATAGGAAAGCTCCTGATGGCCTGGCAGACAGTATGGCGGAGTCGATGCTGTCCGCCAGTAGATGTGCTTGACAGGGATCAGGGAAAGGAAGCCCTTATACAGCACATGGAACTGTGTCCCTGGTGCAGGGAGGCGGTAAATTCCGGTGCTTTCAAGACAGCGGCCTCATTATCTGAAAAAATACGTCATCTGTCCCGGAATACATCACTTCCCACTCCGTCACCAGGAATGATTTTTTTCCTGGATCCCGAACTGGGAGGGTGGGGCAGGGGTGGGCGTTACGTGAATCCTCCCTCAGTCCTGGTGATCTCGCCGCCACAGAAATCTCTTGTAACCGTGGCGCAGATATCGGCATTCCCGCCGTTTGCCGGTCCTGGTGACATCCCGCTCGGTAACGGGCTTTATGGATTTGCTCAGGCATGGAACATCTACCGGCTGGCTCCTTCAGCTTTTTTCATGCTTTCCGCAGATACAGGCGATGCCTCGGCCAATGCTGTTATGGAGGCAATGATAGATCAGGTGGATGAAAGAGGGCCTGAACCGGGTTCGCTGATATGGTTCTTTCGTCATCTTGAGCTTGAAACCGGAAAGTTCATTTCTGCAAGGAGCTGTTTTCGTGCACCTGGCAGGTGTGACCTCCTTTATGTTTCTTCAAGTCAGCTTGTCAGTGATCTCTCCACCCTCGGTTTTCATGTGTCAGGGGATATTTCAGAAAATTCCAGCCCTGACCACATCATCCTTGCGGCACAACCACCTGAGAATATGCTGCCCATGGCGGCAGCAGGCGGAGGCAGTGAAGGGGATATTGAAACCTCTGCACTGCTGTTTCATATGGAGCAGGGCAGGGTGACAGATGTGGATGCGGTGCAGGTCACCTTGACCTTTTCCGATTACACCGATGGTATCTACAGGATTACGGGCAGACTGGTCTCTCCTTTTTCCAGGGCAGTTGAACAGGCGCACCTGCACTGGCTCATACGTATTGATACGGAACATGGGAGCCTGCGGCCCATTCCTGGAATGAACGGGTCTCACGGTACCATGTTCTGGGCCGCGTTCAGTATTCCCGGGGCCAGTATGGTAAGGGCCCATGATTTCACTATAAGGATAACCGCCCATTACCGATAGGGAAGTATATGAGTTCCGTTACTTGGGAAGAGTTGCTTATACTGCTTGATCACGCCCCTGACTTTGCCGCAAAGATACTTCGGAAACCTTGTGTCCTTGATGTGCCTGCACCACAACTTTTCGAGACCCTTGAAAGAGCCGCAGAAAGTGCAGGGCTGCTCACCCTGTTGAGGCGTCACATCATTTCCTGCATTGTTTCCAATGGTTCGCATGACGAACAGATCATCAATACCTGTCTGCAGGACTGTTCGCCCCTTGAAAAGGAACATATCCTTAAAAGCAGGTGGATTGCCTTTCCTGTTGTTACCTGCAGGGCCCACCTTTGTTCAAAGACATGGTTGCTTGCAGGTACCATGACTGACCATGACTCGACAGGCACGTCGTTGCTTGCTACCAGCGATTTTTCTGAACATACCAAAAGTACAATGCGCAAGGCCCTTTCAGCAGCCAAGGCCCATACACGCGTGTCCAATGCAGCCCAACTTATTGTCCTGCCCCTTACCAACGGACAGGCCGACGTCATTACCGGTGGCTCGCTTGGCCTTGCGCTTGTCCTTGCCCTCATGCTGTGTGATGAAGGCAGACCCTGGCCCTGTGGCCTTGTTGCCACAGGAGGCATTGATTCTTCTGGCAGGATATTTCCTGTTGATCTCATGGATATCAAACAGGAGTTTGCCGCTGTTACAGGGGAAACCCTCATCTGTCCGGCCTCAGATATAGCCCTGACTAACAGGGGCCCAGCCAATCTCCTCCTATGCAGCACCCTTTCCCAGGCAGCCCAGGCAGTCATGTTTGCGTCAGAAGGTGCGGATACCGTATTGCTTCCCCTGCTGTTGGCCTGTATGTGCGAACCCGCCATCTTTTTGCAGCATTTTCACGAAATTCCCGTCTCCATACTGCGTTCAGGCAGGTTTCAATCTGTATGCAACCAGATCAGTACACAACCTGAAAGGTACATTGATGAGTTGTCAGAGTGCCTTTACATGTGTGCCAATGACACTGAATACGCAAAGGTTATAGCAGGCCTTTTTACCCCGGATCAAATGGTTCAGGTTGTACGCCTTCTGCCAGCAAAGGCGCGATCTGCTCTCAGGGCAGTGACTGCACGCATAGCTGTCTTGGGCCATACAGGAGATACTGCGGCACTCTCTCCCTGGATACGGGTTGCACAGGAGTTGGGAAGTTATGCTGGTCAGACAGCCACTGCCCAGTATTACAACCACTGTTTCACTGCGCTTCGTCATAACAGGTTTGACTTCAGGCCTGATTTGCCACACGATTTCGCCTCTGCTCTAATTACAGAACAGAGGGTAATGGCCATCAGAAAGGAGGATAACTGGCTGCTTGGGGCCATGCATGGCACTGTAGCACAGAATTACGGATTTTGTGGCCCGCAATTTCTTCCGAAAGTAAAAGAACACGTAAAAAAAGGCATTGAGGCATTTGGTGTTCGATATGCAGATGAAGCCCTCAGGTTGAAGAATTATCTGGTATATGCGCTGCTTGACGCTGGCAAGACAGGGCAGGCGGCGTGTGAACTTGCTGAATACCTTCAGCCAAACCCTGATAACCAAGGCCTTTTGTCTCTGCTACACATGACGGTTACCGGAATGCTTGGCATCGGCAAGGCGGATATCAATGCACCGTATCGTTTGCTCCTGATCCTTCGTTTTATGGCAGACACAGGGAAAAAGGCGGATAAAAATATTATCAAGCAGATAAGTTTTTTGGTTAGTCAGTACAGGGGACATCCCTGGCAACTGATTGCATTGAATGCTGCCCGTCTATCCCTTGCTGCCAAATGGTTGCCGGACGCGTGCAAACTGCTGGAGGAATCCGTTGAGATATGTATGGCAGGCAGTACCACCATGAATGTTATGGCCCTTTTGCCTCTTTCACTCATGTATGTTTATCAGATTGATCCTGGCAAAGCCAAGTCTATGGCAATACCAGTAAAGGATATTATTTCAGACCAGAACCTGGTGGAAACAGGGCACTTCCAACGCCTTATCCGTGCGGCTGACATGGGTGAGCTGCTTGCAGCGGTAGCAAATCGACCGGAAAAATGGTTTCCTTTCAGCTATCGGTAGCAACAGTGAGATTTCCTGTAATCATGGTCTAATCGTACCGATATGATTATAAAGTGGACATAGATGCTCAAATGATAAATAACTAATTATTTTGGTGGGTTAAATAGAGAAAATGGCTTTTGTTGTTGAGGTGAATTTTTCCAATACGCGAAAAAAGGGTACATGCCCGAATGTATCATTGCAACTACTTGACACCGTGAGATAAATTAGGGTAAGAGTACGGAAAATGCCCCGATTAGAGGGGATTACGACTCTTTCTCCTTTCAGTTTTTTAGCGGCAAGTAATCTGTACGGAAAATGCCCCGATTAGAGGGGATTACGACAAGC